>CALMBD010000302.1 GCA_937861115.1 uncultured Bacteroidota bacterium
ACCCGAAACCCGAAACCCGAAACCCGAAACCACACCCACTATGAAAGGTATCATTCTCGCCGGCGGTCTCGGTACCCGGCTGTATCCATTAACGCTCGCTGTGAGCAAGCAACTCATGCCGGTGTACGACAAGCCGATGATATACTATCCGCTCAGCACGCTCATGCTGGCGGGCATCCGCGACGTGCTGATTATCTCCACGCCTTACGACCTGCCTAAGTTCCGCCAGCTCTTCGGCGATGGCAGTGAACTGGGCATGAATTTCTCCTATGTGGAACAGCACGTCCCCAACGGCCTGGCCCAGGCATTCGTGCTGGGCGAGTCCTTCATCGGCGCCGATCCGGCCGCCCTTATCCTTGGTGACAACATCTTCTACGGCGCCGGTCTGGGCGATATGATGCGCACCTGCATCAGTCCCGCCGGAGGCATCATCTTCGCTTACCAGGTGGCTGATCCCGAGCGGTATGGCGTAGTAGAATTTGACAAAAACTTCAAGGCGCTCAGCATTGAGGAGAAGCCTGCGCAGCCGAAAAGCCACTATGCCGTGCCCGGACTCTATTTCTACAACAACAGTGTTGTGGATATAGCCAAAAACCTGAAGCCCAGCCCGCGGGGCGAGTACGAGATCACCGATGTGAACAAAATCTATCTGGCGCAGGGCAATCTGGAAGTGCGCGTTATGGGGCGCGGCTATGCCTGGCTTGATACGGGCACCCATGAGTCGCTCATGCAGGCCGGGCATTTCGTGCAGGCCATCGAAGACCGGCAAGGCCTTAAGATCGGCTGCATTGAAGAGATCGCCTGGGAAATGGGCTTTATTGACGACGAGGGACTGGAGCGTCTGGGACAGAAATACCTGAAAAGCGGATATGGCGAGTACCTGTTGAATTTGTTGAAAACACAGACATGGAAATAGCCTTCGGTCTCCTTATTCTGGCCATTGTGGTTGTTGGCCTGATCAATCGCGGGCGGCAGAAGCGCGACTGGCTGCAGGAAGAACGCTATGATGAAAGCGGCGCCTGGGTCGACAAACGCTCCGGCGAGCGCGGCACCTTCGGGTCGCTGGACAGGGAACGCGAAACAGAACGGGCTGCGATCGCCCGGCAGGGCCGGGTGAATGAACTGGGCCGGCTCGTGCGGGATCACATGATCGAATATTACCCCGGTTTCCATACCCGCAGCGACGATCAGATAAAGGCGTACAGCGCTTTTGCGCGCAGCAAAGCGTCCGATCTGATCGGGGTTATCGAACTTCTGAACAGCGGACAACTGCCGAAGCAGCCGGACCCGCTACCCTCCGGCACACCGGAAATACAGGCGCTGAAAAAGAAAATGATGGACTATGCCTATTCCGTTTTCCCCGGACTGCTGGATATGGAAATGGAAGCGATCAAAACATTTGATCGGGTATGCGGCGATTTTGCGGAGCAAATGTTTGAAGGTGTCCGCTCCCTCGATGTATAAAAAATAGCCGGGCAGCAACATGCCGCCCGGCTATTCTTCACCACTTATCACTTGCCACTCACTTCGCCAGTTTCTGGCACTCCGCCAGCAAAAACTCTGCTTTAGGGCGGAAGCGTACGTTGGGGTCATTCTCGCCGAATTTCTTCTGCATAAAAAACTTCAGTTCGGGGATGGCCTCTGCGTAACGTTTGGCGTGGTACAGGCAATCGCCCTTGCGCAGGCGTGCAAGCCAGTGAATGGGCTGCACGGCAAGTGAAAGCCTGATGGTATTATCAAAGTCCTGAACAGCGTTTTCCCAATCGTTTTTCAGCATCCGCATTTTACCGCGGCCATAATGGGGCTCGGGGTTGTGCGGGTTAATATCGATGCTTTTGGAAAAGTCGTACAGCGCATCGTTGTAATTCTTCAGTTTGTAGTTCACATAGCCACGGCGTTCGTAAGCCAGGGCATGGCGTTCGTATTTAGAGATCGCGTTGCTCAAGGCCTCGGAAGCCATCTCCATACCGCCCTGCTGTGCGAGTTCCCGGCCGCGCAGGTATTCGGTTACCGCAGTTTTATCAGACAGGGGCTCGATATTGTATTCCGCCAGGATTTGGCCATTCTGCACCCACCACGCGCCTACTTTGCCGGCCATGGCAAACTGGGCAATCTCCTTCAGCAATGCCGTGGTACTGCGCCAGTGCTTCTCCGTGCTCATCAGCACCTGTTGGGGTACGGTGAGCGCATAGTCGTCGGCACTGAACACATCATCGGCTTTCAGCAGGATGTCCGTTTTGAAATAATTTTCAATACGGTTGTTCCAATGGTTTAACACCATGTTGTACGTGCGTTCGGAGCCGAATTCCAAACGGCCTTTGAAAATCAATTTGAGTTGTTGTGGTTGCGTAATCATCCTGCCCGCTGTTGAATGGTATACTGAAAAAAACTGATTTCATTGGCGGATTATGGGGGTGGAAAAGCACACGAAGCATCAGCGATTGGCGACTCTGAAACCGCCAATGCTCAAATTGCCGTTAAAACGTGGATAATGACCCTTTCCCAAAGAAACCGGCTAACCTGCGAAAGGTTCCGGTATGAAGGTGATGCTTTCCCAAAAGGACTACAAAAGTGCAATTTTTTAACTGAAAGTACAACTTTGGATACAAGGAATTTACAAAAAAATTATTTGTGTCTAATGAATAGAGCAAATTTAATTCTTAAATAGCGCCCTGTTCAGGCGTTTTCCCCAAATAAAAAGGAAGTCTTGCGGGAGTAATTTTTTTAATTCTTCATGTATGCACGTCTTTTAAGTTTTTTTTCAAATTTTTACCGAAACAATCCTCAACAATACAAAAACAAAATTTTTACAATTTGTTTTATATGTTGCCGGGCTTCGGCCAGGGCGTACCATATCCTTCCGGCATGCCGGGGCATTCATTCTGAGAAAAGTCACTATGACAGAAAGACGTATTTTTGATTACCTGCACGACCAACTGCGCGACCACCCGCAACAACGAGCCTTTGGATCCAAAAAAGGAGGTCAGTGGACCTATTTATCTACCGCTGAAATTGCCGAACTGGCAAACAGGGCCAGTCTGGGATTCCTGAATATGGGGCTGAAGCCGGGCGACAAGGTTGCTACCGTTGTGTACCAGGCATTTCCGGAGTGGGTCGCCATCGAATATGCCCTTTCCCAAATTGGTGTGCTCAATGTGCCGATGTACCCGACGATCAGTTCGCGTGAATACGAATACATCCTGAACGAATCGGAGGCGAAACTCTGTATTGTCGGAGATGGCGATTTATATGATAAGGTATTGAAAGCCAAAGAGAAAGTCCCTGGTCTGGGGGAAGTGCTGACCTTCTTTGATCACCCCGATGTGCGCCGGTGGGACAGCATCCTGGCCCCTGCGGATGCCGATTTTTCAGCGGTGAGGGCGGTCAGCAATACCATCGGCCCCGACGACCTGGCGACCCTGATCTATACTTCCGGCACTACGGGCAATCCCAAGGGTGTCATGCTCACCCACCGCAATATCATCTTTAATGTTGAAGCGTTGAGGCGGATTGCACCGATTGGGCCCGGTGATATTATCCTGAGTTTTTTGCCGGTCAGTCACGTATACGAGCGTGTGGCCGTGTACGCCTATACGGCCTATTCCGCGTCTGTTACGTTTACCGGAACCGACAATCTGGGTGGCGATAAAGGCGACCTGAAAGCCATACGACCGCATTTCTTTACCTGCGTGCCTCGTTTGTTGGAAAAGGTATATGAAAGAATTTATGCCAGGGGGCTGGAACTGAGCGGGGTTCAGCGCGCGCTTTTCTTTTGGGCGCTCGATCTGTCCGAAAAATGGGAATTCGACCAGAAACCTTCGGGTTTGACTGCTTTGAAATGGAAAATCGCCGATCTCCTGATCTTCTCAAAATGGCGCGAAGCCCTGGGGGGGCGTGTAAAGGGCATGATCACTGCTGCAAGTGCCTGTCCCATGCGGGTATTGCGCACCTTTAACGCTGCCGGTATCCCTGTGCGGGAAGGGTACGGCCTGTCGGAGGCTGCTCCCGGACTGAGTTTTAATGGTTTCCGGGAAGGGGAGGCGTTGCTGGGTACGGTTGGCCCCGCGCTGGAAGGCGTAGACCTTATTATTGAACAGGGACCCGACTTCAGGCCCGGCGAAGGCGAAATACTGGCCCGGAGTCCGGGTATCATGAAAGGGTATTACAAACAGCCGGAAAAAACGGCTGAAATGATCCGGGAGATTAACGGCGAACAGTGGCTGGCGACAGGGGACGTCGGGATGTTTGTAGACGGCCCGGGTGGAAAAAAATTCCTGAAAATAACGGATCGCAAGAAAGAACTGCTGAAAACCAGCGGTGGAAAGTATGTGGCGCCGACACCGATTGAATCGATCTTCAAAGAACACCGCCTCGTAGAGCAGGTCATGATTGTCGGAGAAAACCTGAAGTTCGTATCGGCGCTGATCGTTCCTTCCGAGGAAGGATTGCGCGAGTGGTTCATAAAGCACAACATGGATTGGACGGGGCTGGCTGCGGCAATTCGCAACCCAAAGGTTATTGAGCGTTATCAAATGCTGGTGGACCGGGTCAATCCCAATTTCTCGCACGCGGAGCAGGTCAAAAAGTTTGCACTGCTTTCCGGTACCTGGGAGTCTGTTAAGGCCGATGGCTCGGATGCCGAACTCACGCCAACCCTGAAGTTGAAGCGCCGTGTGATCATGCAAAAATTTGCCAGTGAAATCGAAGCCATGTATCAATAGGGGTGGACGCTGTTGGGTATGGGGTAAAAAAAACGCGGTGCTCGTTTGCACCGCGCCGGATAATCCGTATAATCTCATGAAAACTGTCGAATTTGCTGGTCAATACGCATCACCTCATGTCGTTCCTCATCTCTATTTCGTATTGACAGTACAAAGGTGCAGCACTTTGTTGCCGCTGGAAAGGACATTAAAGCGCGTGCCTTAGCCCGGTATTTCAGGGTAAACCGGGCAGGTTTTTTCTGTATAAGGCTGATTTTAAATTGTTTATATAAAATTTCGACAAACGGAAATGTCGAAATAGCCATCCTGTTTGCAGGATACTCCTGTTGGCTTCAGGTTCGAGCCGGGTAATGCAGGGGCAAAAAAAAACGCAACGCTCGTTTGCGCCGCGCCGGTGACCCGTATAATCTCATGAAATGTAGCGAATTTGTTGGTCAATACTTGATCCGCAATTCATTCCGTCTTCGTTGTTCCGTATTGACAGTACAAAGGTGCGGCAGTATCCGGCGCCGGGAAAGGACAGAAGCATGGCCTCTCAAACCCGGTGTTTAGCGCAAAAATAATCTTCCGGTTTGCTTTTTTGATTGATAATGAGCGACTTGTGTTCTTATGTCGCGTGCTGTTTTCTCTGAAAATATAACGGAAAGGGTTCCAGTAGGGACAAAAAAAACGCGGCGCTCGTTTGCGCCGCGCGGTTTCCCGTATATAATCTCATGAAAAGTTTCGAATCAGTGATCAATAATTACCGCCTTTTATCTTGTCGCCGCCGTTATTCTTTATTGATGATACAAATGTGCAGGAAGTTGCCTGGGGTGTAAAGGACAAAAAAATGTATTTGTTGAGCGGTTCTTTTAGGGCTTTTTAAGCAATTGGAACCATTTTATTAAAATATTGAATCATTTAGCGGGTAATTCATTGAATTTATTGAGGCAAAAACTCATTTTGTTGAATGAAAAATACTAAAAACGAATATTTTTTTATCAAATTTTTTTAAAAAACCTGATCAGGGCGCCATCGGGGACGCAAAAGAAATATCGGTATATGCGGAAGGAAGGCATGAGACGGGCTGGCTGGCAGGATTTGTTGAAAACAGCCCCAGGGGCAAAAAAAAACGCGGCGCTCGTTTGCGCCGCGCGGTTTCCCGTATATAATCTCATGAAAAGTTTCGAATCTGTGGTCAATGATTTGCCGCTTTCTTGTCTCTCGCCGCCGTTATCTTTCATTGACGATACAAAAGTGCAGCATATCTGCACAAGTGCAAAGAACATAAAAACGCATTTGTTGAATGGATTGTTTGACGGGCGGGAGGGTTTTTTGAATAAAACAAGCAATTAATATCTCCAAAACGTTAAAATTTAGAATAAATCACGCCGTTAATTGTGGTTTTTTTGGGGTTTTGTTGAAAAAAAATTGATAAAAAGAATCAAAATTTTTTTTAATTTTATTTTTGAAGGCCTGATTTGCCGGAAAAAAAGGAATTTGAAAAGGTTATTCCAACTCAAGCAGTAGTTGTCCTTTCTCCACAGCGGCGCCTTTCAGCACATTAATGGCCTTGATATGGCCTTCCCCTGCTGCTTTGATAACGTTTTCCATTTTCATGGCTTCCAGGATGATGAGCGGGTCTCCCTTTTGGACTGCCTGTCCGGGGCTGACCAGGATGTTGAGTACCAGTCCGGGCATGGGGGCTTTTACAGTATTAACTTTCTGGGTTCCGCCGGCACGCAGGCCGAGTTGCCGAACCAGGCGCTCGTAGTGGTCAGCAATCGCGAGGGAATATTTTGTCCCGTTGATACGCAAGGTATAATGCCGGGTGGCATAGTCGACTTCGATCAATTCGGCGTGATAGGTTTTGCCGAGGTGGATCAGGTGGAATTTTCCTTCGCCGTCGGGTATCAGGTCCAGTTGCTTGGCCTGTTCGGGATCGATTTCAAACTGATGCTGATCATTGGCGGAAATCTGGAAAGGTTCGCGGATCATTTTTTGCCAAAGAATTTACAGGTAAGTACGGTGATGTCATCGGGGTAGGGCTGGCGTTCGCGATAGGCTTCGATGTGTGCCAGCAGCCGGGTATTGAGTTCCCTGGCATCGGCCCGGGCGTTTTCGCGAAGAAAAGCGATAAGTTTGTCTTCGCCGAAATCCATTCCGGCTTTGTTCCGGATGTCGGTCAGTCCGTCTGTGTAGGAAAACAACACAGCCTCTTCTTCGATGACTACGCTACCCATTTCCAGAAATGGCAGTTCGGAGAGCCACCCGAGCACGGTACATCCTTTTTTCAGGGGCGTCACCTCGCCTTTCATCATCAGCAGCGGCGGGGCGTGCCCGGCATTGATGTAGTGTAGCGTCCGGTTGCCGGCATTGTATTTTGCCAGGAAAAGGGTAATAAACTTGTCGCCTTGGGTAACCCGGTGTACGGCGGCGTTCATTTCACAGACGATTTCTTCAAGAGTTGTCCGCCGGGTGATCAGCGCATGAAAGTTTGCCTGGAAATTGGCCATCAGCAGAGCAGCCGATACGCCTTTCCCGGTGATATCGGCTATACAGAACGCAATATTGCCATCAGGGAACTCCACGACATCGTAGTAGTCGCCGCCAACGGCAAAGTGGGGTTTGTAAATACTGGACAGCTGGTAATCGCTGCCGGACGGCAATTGCGACGGGACGAGTGTGCGCTGTATCTCGGCGGCAACTTCCACCTCGCGGTTGAGTACTTCCTGGCGCAGTTGCTGCTTGAACAAGCGTTTGTTCTCGATAGCCACCGCGATCACATTGGTGATGGTGGTGACAAACTGCACCTTGTTATATACATCGTCGTCGTCGCCAAAACCGCCGATAAACGCATAGGCGATCGGTTCGTTCTTGTGCATAACCGGTACAACCAGGTCGAACTCCCGGAAAAGGGGGTGGCTGCTGTTTTCCAGCCCCTGCTTGGTGCGGAATCGCTTCAACTCTTCGTTGATATCCTGTTCGAGCAGGTTTCCGTCGATACCCGAGGAACTCATGCACTCCCATTTGCCCGCTTCCTTGAAAAAAAGCGCCATTTTGCGAATGCCGATTTCCCACCTCAAAAAGGAGTTATACATGTTAAACAGCCCGTCAGCCGATACATTTTCGTTAATAGCCTGCGTAATTGTCAGCAAACTATTGATCTGCAGCTGCTTAAGATTAACTTCGCGCTCTAATTTCTCAATGCGTGAAAGTGTCCTTTTTATTTCCTGTAGTTCAGGCATCGTGATTTAAATTCAACGGGAAGGTACGGACAACTACATTTTTGCAATGCTTTTTCCCTAAAAATGTAAAACTTGTGAAATTTGCGGAAAAATTGATCAAACCCCGAACCGGATACTAACCAATTCAATTATGGAAGACGTAAACAAATCTATGGCCGAAGCTAAGGCCCACATGGAAAAAGCCCTGGAACACCTGGAGCACGAACTTGTTAAATTGCGCACAGGAAAAGCCTCCACTTCACTTATCGCAGACCTGATGGTGGAGTATTACGGCGCGCCAACCCCGCTTCCCCAGGTGGCTAACGTTCAGATCAGTGATGCGCGCACCATCGTGATTCAGCCCTGGGAGCGCAACCTGCTCGGGCCTATTGAACGGGTCATCATCAACGCTAACCTCGGCATCACACCGGCCAACGACGGCGAGGTGATCCGCCTGATGGTGCCGCCCCTGACGGAAGAACGGCGCAAGGAATTGGTGAAAAAAGCCAAACACGCCGGCGAAGAGAGCAAAGTCGGGGTCAGAAATGCCCGGCACAAAGCACTTGACCATATTAAAAGAGCCGTCAAGGAAGGACTGCCGGAAGATATGGGCAAGCGCAAGGAAACCGAACTTCAGGACATGGTGAACAAGTTCGTCGAGGAAGTGGACAAGGTTATTGCGGTCAAAGAGAAGGAAATCATGACTGTTTGATGCGGGCATCTCCCAAGGTCAAACTCCATTTTTCAAACTGTAAACAGATGAACTTAGAAAAATTCCTTGTTGTCGCCGGCGTCCCCGGTGTACACAAACTTATATCCAGCCGTTCGAACGGACTTGTTATTGAAGACCGCAATCAGGGGCGCACGCGCTTTGTTCCGGTGCGCCAGCAGCAGGTAACACCGCTGGCTACCGTTGCCGTGTACACCGATACCGACGAAGGGACGGTGCCGCTGACGGATGTGTTCCAGAAAATGCTCGATCAGTACGGCGAAAACCCTCCGGTAGGGCTTGACTCGTCGAGTGCTGATTTCCGCGCGTATTTTGAAAAAATCCTGCCCGAGCACGACCGCGACCGCGTGCACATCAACGACATCAAAAAATGTATCAAGTGGTTCAATTTTATGCTGGAAAAAGGCATTTTTGAAGAAGCCAAACGCGATGCCGAATCTGCCGCGGCAGACCAACCCGCAGAAAAAGAAGACTAACGCCAACAAAGAGGCAGGATTTCAGCCGCCTCATTATTCAATCAATAAAATGTACAAAGGACAAAAAGTCGTCGTTGTGCTGCCTGCCTACAACGCCGCCAAAACACTGGAAAAAACCTACCGTGAAATCCCCTTCGATCTTGTCGACGAGGTTATCCTCTGTGATGACCACAGCCGCGATAATACTGCAGAATTGGGGAGAAGCCTTGGTATACAGCATATTATCGTTCACGAAAAAAACAAAGGCTACGGCGGCAACCAGAAATCGCTGTACAACAAAGCCCTTGAAGTGGGCGGCGATATCGTTATTATGTTGCACCCCGATTACCAGTATACACCCAAACTGATCCCGTCGATGGTCAACATCATCGGCGAAGACCTTTTTCCGGTAGTGCTCGGCTCCCGGATACTTGGAATGGGGGCGCTGAAAGGCGGTATGCCGTTGTACAAATATATCTTCAACCGTTTCCTGACCCTTTCCCAAAACCTCCTGGTCAACTATAAACTGTCGGAATACCATACCGGATACCGCGCCTTCAGTCGTAAGGTGCTGGAAGGGATCAACTTCAACCAAAATTCCGACGACTTCGTATTCGATAACGAGATGCTGTCCCAGATCATCTTTGCCGGATTTGATATTGCAGAGGTGACCTGCCCGACCAAATATTTCGAAGAGGCTTCCAGCATCAACTTCCGCCGGAGCATGAAATACGGCCTGGGGGTGCTGCGGGTATCCTGGGGACATTTCCTTCAACGGATCGGACTGGCCAATCTGGAGATGTACCGCAAACCTTCCTGACGCATGTGTACCGTCACCTTCCTGCCGACACCTTCCGGCTTTATCCTGACGCACAACCGCGACGAAGCGCCCTCGCGCTCTCCGGAAGTCATCAGCCGGGTGCAGGAAGGTGGCGATACGCTGCTTTTTCCCCGCGATACAAAGGCAGGAGGCGCCTGGGTGGCCGCATCAAAGAGCGGAAGAACAGCCTGCCTGCTCAACGGCGCGTTTGTAAAGCACCACCACAACCCTCCCTACCGCCGCAGCCGCGGCCTTGTGCTGCTCGATTTTTTTCACTGGCCGCAGCCCGATCTGTTTTTCGGGCAATACGACCTTGACGGGATTGAGCCGTTCACCTTTCTGTATTTCAACACAGACAGGGTTGTCGAGTTGCGATGGGATGGAACGCAGCGTTATGTAAAGGAACTTGCACCCGACGAACCCCACTTCTGGTGCTCGGCCACCCTCTATCCGCCGGACATGCAGCAAAAGCGCAAACAGGTATTCCTCGACTGGCTGCAGCAATCCGTCCACCGTCCACCGTCCACCGTCCACCGTCTACCGTCCTCCGTCTACCGTCTACCGTCCTCCGTCTATCGCCTGCATCAGACAGGCAGCGTTGGCGACCCCGAAAACGATTTTGTCATGAACCGGGGCGGTCGGGTATGCACGGTGAGTATCACGCAAATAACTTTAACATCAAAAAAATTCAGCATGCGTTATGTCGACCTGTTGGGAGGGAATCGGGATACACGGTCTATGTCGATGAGCAAGCGGTAAGAAACCAAATGTCAACGGATATCTAACTCGCCCGTTTATTGTGCCGGTTCAGTTAAATTTTTGTCAACGTCGGAAACTTAATTTTGCCTACTCGGTTAATTGTACATATTTTGCACCATAATAATCATTTCATACCAATTGTTCACTCTTTGCAAGTCTTCTTCAGGAAGCATTATTAATCAAGCCTATGAAACAAATCCTACTCGTTTTCGCCTTGGTTTTGGTAGGAAGTATGGCGCTTCAGGCGCAGAGTAAATCCTTAGCCGATCTTTCCGTTTTTCCCAATCCCGCTACCGACTATATCTCCGTAAAAGATAACGGCGACGCAGTTGGTTACGTAACTGTCTTCAACCTTGTCGGCAAAAAAGTAAAGGAATTTGAATTTGTTAAGGGCGAACAGTACTACGTGGCAGACCTTATGAAAGGAATGTATCTGGTTCAGGTACTCGATCGCAGCAAGCGCACCCTGGTTACACATAAACTGGATAAGCGCTGACCCTTTAGCATTGAAGTTTTTAAAAAAAAAGTCCCCGGCGTGCAATCTGGCATGCCGGGGATTTTATTTTGGGTTACCCCATTTACCGCTATGCATTCCGCTTGTTGCGCAATTCCGTCAGGAACCGTTCCAGTTCGTCGGTGCTGTAATACAACACTTCACGCGGCTTGGAACCTTCAGCAGGACCGACGATGCCCAGCGATTCCAGTTGATCCATGATACGGCCGGCGCGGTTATAACCCAGTTTCATACGGCGCTGGATCATGCTGGTAGAGCCGTGCTGGGTTTCGACGACCAGTCGGGCAGCGTCTTCGAGCATTTCGTCCATTTCGGAGAAGCGGAACTCTTTGGCATCGCCGCCCGGCTCTCCGTCGGGATGGAATTCGGGCAGGAAGAAAGGCTCGGCAAAACCCCGCTGGTTGGCGATAAATTCGATCACGCGTTCCACTTCGGGGGTGTCTACAAATGCGCTTTGCAGGCGGATAATATCGCCGCCGACGCTGAGCAGCATATCGCCGCGCCCGGTGAGTTGCTCGGAGCCGCCGGTATCGAGAATGGTGCGGGAGTCTACCTTGGAGGCCACCTTGAAGGCAATACGCGCCGGGAAGTTGGCTTTGATGACACCGGTGATAATATTGACCGAAGGGCGCTGGGTCGCAATGATCAGGTGAATGCCCACGGCACGCGACAACTGTGCGAGCCGGCCGATCGGCAGTTCGACCTCCTTGCCGGCGGTCATGATCAGGTCGGCAAACTCGTCGATGATGAGGACGATATATGGCAGGAAGCGATGCCCTTTATTGGGATTGAGCCTGCGCGCGACAAATTTGTCGTTGTATTCCGCAATGTTGCGCACTTCGGCCTTCTTGAGCAGGTCGTAGCGCGTTTCCATCTCGATGATCAGCGAATTGAGGGTATGGACCACTTTGGCGGTCTCCGTCACAATCGGCTCCAACTGATCGGGCAAAAAGCCCAGGAAGTGGTTCTCCAGTTTGGCGTAGGGGAACAACTCGACCTTTTTGGGGTCGATAAGGATGAGTTTTACCTGCGACGGATGTTTTTTGTACAGCAGCGACATCAGGATGACGTTGATGCCGACCGATTTGCCCTGACCGGTAGCGCCCGCGATGAGCAGGTGCGGCATTTTGGTCAGGTCGGCCACAAATGCCTCGTTCTGAATGGTTTTCCCCAGCGCAACAGGCAACTCCATCTTGGCGCGCTTGAAACGCTCGTTGGTCAGCAGTTCGCGCATGCCGACGGTCTGCCGGTTCTTGTTCGGCACCTCGATACCGATTGTGCCCTTGCCGGGGATCGGTGCAATGATGCGGATGCCGAGCGCCGAGAGGTTCAGCGCAATATCATCTTCCAGGTTTTTGATCTTCGAAATACGGATGCCGCGTGCCGGTATGATCTCGTACAGGGTGACGGTCGGCCCGATGGTCGCCTTGATCTTTTCAATTTCAATCTTGAAATACATCAGGGTCTGGAGGATCTGATTTTTATTCGCCTCCAGCTCCTCCCGGTCGATCTCCAGGTGCTGGTTGTCGTACTCGGTCAGCAATTGTACATGCGGATACTCGTAGTGCGAGAGCTCGAGCGTAGGGTCGTACGGTTCGCTCAGGTTGGGAGTGTCTTCCTGCACCGCCACTACAGGCGGCTTGTAGGCCTCCGATTCATCGGGCGCTACGGGCGGCGGCGGGGGCGTCACGCTGATTTCCAGCTCTGCGTCGCCGGGCTTGAGCGGCTCCGGCCTGGGAGGGGTGTCGGCAAACAGGGCGCTGCGCTGGGTCAGGTCGAACGATATCTGACCGCCGGCTTGTTCGGCTGTGGCAGTCTTGGTCTCGGGGGTGTCTTTATCGGCGGGGACGGGTATTTCCGTTTTTACACGCGTGGACGGCGGCGGCGGCATGTTGCGCTTGCCGAAATTGCCGGCCAGCAGGTCCGTCCAGGCTTGTTTGGTCTCCTCCCAGGCTCTTTGCCAGCTCAGTTCTTCCAGGTTCGGGTTGTTCGACCATACAAAGGTGGCCACGAGAGCAAACAACATGAGGGCCAGCGTGCCGATAACGCCGAGAAAATTCTGGATGTATTCGCTGATAGATTGTCCGAAAACACCGCCCCAGGGAAACTCAAATTTTTGAAAGAAAAACGAGGCGACGACGGAAGTGATCACCATCAGGATCACCGTGCGCTGCAGGGTAATGGCGAGGTAAGACAGCGGGATGCGGCGGATCAGGGCCAGCCCGAACTTGTACAGCAGATAAACGACCCCGAACGAGGAAATGCCGAAACCCCAATAGATGATACCGTCGGACAGAAATGCGCCGAGCCTGCCCAGCCAGTTGTCGACCTGTACGTCTGCAAGAAACATCTCCCAGGAAAAGTGGAACACGATGTCGTGGTCGTTTTTCCAGGTGAACAGGTATGAAACGAACGCAATCAGAAAATAGAACGACAGGAACAGGAGGAAAATCCCGAAAAGTTTCGAGACTCGCTCACTGTCAAAATTCATGCTTAGTTGTCCTCGTTTGCCTTTAGCCATGCAACAGGGGTGTGGTTCGGTTGGTGCAATTTTCAGGCGCAAAGGTAGCCAAACGAGATGGTGCAATGGTTACTGTCGCGCGGAAAAGCCGGAATTTTTACAAGAAAATGCCGGTGCCTGCCGCCAGGACCGGCAAGGCAGGTCATTTCTCGGTGGCGGGACCGATCAAATCCCACAAATTGCCGTACAGGTCTTCAAAAACAGCCACCGTTCCGTACGCTTCCGTTGAGGGTTCCCGAACAAAACGAACCTTGTTGTTCAGCAAGTTATGGTAATCCCGCCAAAAATCGTCGGTCTGCAGAAACAGGAAAACCCGGCCGCCGGTCTGGTTGCCCACCCTGGTTTCCTGTTCGCTGTTTGCCGCCTTGGCCAGCAGCAGGCAGCAACTGCCCGCTCCCTGCGGCGCAACCAATACCCAGCGTTTGGTAGCGCTCAGGGGTGTGTCTTCCACCAGGGTGAAACCCAGTTTTTCCGTGTAAAAGCGAATGGCTTCATCGTAATCGGCCACCACCAGGGCGAGGTGTGCAATCCGTTGATTCATAATGCTGATTTTTGTATTGCAGCCATAGTGCGTTGAATCTGCATGATTCTGCATGAAACTGCATTATTCCGGCACAAAAAAACACATTTTAAAATACCTTTGTCAGCCCGAACTCTAATCCCGCGTTACGTTCCAGGACCTTTCACCAAACGCATCGTCATGTCCGATCTGAAATCGCTTATCATTCCCGACAAAGTGCCGAAGCACATCGCCATTATCATGGATGGAAACGGTCGCTGGGCCAAACAAAAAGGTATGCCCCGCGTGCTGGGCCACCGCAGTGGCGTAAAAAGCGTGCGGGAGGTGACTGAAGCGGCGGCGGAGATCGGCGTGCATTACCTGACGCTGTATGCCTTCAGCACGGAAAACTGGAGCCGCCCGCCTGCCGAGGTGACGGCTTTGATGACCCTGCTGGTAGAAACCATCAAAGGCGAGATTCGCGACCTGAACAAGAACGGCGTTCGGCTTATGGCTATCGGCGACCTCGAGGCGCTGCCCGCGGCCAGTTACAAGGCATTGCAGGACGGCATCGAGCAAACCAAAAACAACCAGCGCATTACCCTCGTGCTGGCGCTCAATTATTCCGCCAAATGGGAGATATTGCGCGCTACCCGAATGCTTGCCGAGCAGGCGCAGAAGGGATTGCTGACCCCCGCCGATATCGATGAAAATACCTTTGAAAACGCCCTGAGCACACGCGATATTCCCGACCCGGAGTTGCTCATCCGCACGAGCGGCGAAACGCGTATTTCCAACTTCCTGCTTTGGCAGATTGCGTATGCCGAACTGTATTTTACGCCCGTTTTCTGGCCTGATTTCGGGAGAAAGGAGCTGTTCGAGGCCATCCTGAGTTATCAACGCAGGGAACGCCGGTTCGGCATGATCAGCGAACAGGTTACCACCTGAGTCCCGGCTCCAAACCTTGAATCTGCCAATTTTTAAAAAAGATGCATACAGAAGCCCGCCGCCGTTACAACGAAACCTTTACACCGGAGAAATACCAGGCCTTTCTCCACACCGTCGACTCCGCTTTTGGCGAACCCTGCACTTTCCGGGTGTCAGAAACACCCGTATTCGTACCTAATACGCTGAAAAAACAGCTGATGCAGGGTGTGGAAGATATTTGCGCAGTTATTAACCGTCCCGACTTTCGCGCAAACAGTCAGGCTGCCTTGCCGGCACACCTGCGTGTACCCAGCGAGGATGACCACACTGTATTTCTGCAACTCGATTTCGGCATCTGCCGCGATGCGGAAGGCCGTTTTGTGCCGCAACTGATCGAAATGCAGGGCTTTCCCTCGCTCTATTTCTTTCAGCACCTGCTCGCCGAGTCGTACCGCAGGCATTTCGATATCCCGGCTGATTTTCACCACCTGTTCGGCGGATTGAATTCGGAAAGTTATATCGATCTCATGCGCAGCGTGATCGTGGGTTCCTCCAGGCCCGAAAACGTGATCCTGCTCGAAGTCGAACCCGAAAAGCAAAATACCCGCATCGATTTCTGGGGCAGCCAAAAGCACCTGGGCATCAAGGTGCTGTGCCTGTCAAAACTCAAAAAAGAAGGCCGCGACCTGTATTATCTCGACGATAACGGCCGGCGCATCGGCGTGGAACGCATCTATAACCGCATCATATTCGACGAACTGGAAAAACGCGGCGACCTGCACCGCGAATGGGACCTGACCAGCGAGGTCAACGCCGAATGGGTAGGCCATCCCAACTGGTTTTTCCGAATTTCCAAATACACGTTGCCCCTGCTGAACTCGCCTTTCGTACCGGAAACGCTGTTTGTCAACCAGTTGAAAAGCATACCTGCCGATCTGGAAAACTGGGTGCTCAAGCCGCTCTTCTCTTTTTCAGGCCAGGGAGTCAAGATCAATATCACCAAAGAAGACGTGGAAATGGTGGATGATCCCGACAACTTCATCCTGCAGCGCAAAGTAGCGTATGTGCCGGGTGTCGAGACGCCGAACCCCGAAGAGCCTTCCAAGTGCGAGATCCGCATGATGATCGTGTGGGACAAAAGCTGGGACAAGCCCCGGCTCGTCAACAACCTTATCCGGATGAGCAAAGGCGAAATGGTGGGTGTGCGGTACAACAAGGGCAAGGACTGGGTAGGTGCAAGCGTGGGCTTTTTTGAGCCCTAAAAATCCCGTCATGCTATTCTATTCCACCCATATTGAGAACGGGTTTGTCCGGCTCGAAGAAGAGGAAAGCCGCCACCTGCTCACGGTGCTGCGGCGCAAGGTCGGCGACCGCCTCCAACTAACGGACGGCAAAGGCTGGTTTTATGAAGCAGAGATCGCGGAAGCCGGGAAACGCCACGCACTGGCCCGCATCGTCAGCCGGCACGCTGCGCCGCCGGAACGATCGGCGCGACTGCACCTGGCTATCGCCCCGACCAAGCAGATGGAGCGTTTCGAGTGGTTTCTGGAGAAAGCGACCGAGATCGGTGTGGACGAGATCACGCCCTTACTGTGCCAGCGCTCCGAACGCGACCGTATCCGGACAGACAGGCTGGAAAAAATACTCGTTTCCGCGATGAAGCAATCGCTTCGGGCCCGCCTGCCCAAGCTCAACGACCCGACACCTTTCAGGCAAATGGTTGATCGATCCGCCACAGCGCAATCGTTTATCGCCTGGTGTTCGGCAGATCCTTTGCCGCATCTTCAATCGCTCCTTTCTCCAGGCATCGATACCCTTATTGCCATTGGCCCGGAAGGCGACTTTTCACCGGAGGAAGTCAAAATTGCCCTTGCAAAGGGATTCAGAGGCGTCGGGCTTGGCGCTGCGCGCCTGCGAACGGAAACGGCAGGTATATTTGCAGTGAGCGTATTTAACCTGGCAGGGTAGTGGACTATAAAAAACAGGAGCCATTTCGCAAACCGCGAAATGGCTCCTGTAGTATTTTATTGGCCCCGCAATAATTACTGCTTACCGGCAGCAAGGGCATCCAGCCGGATCATATCCTGCATGATCCGGTAGGCTTCGAAGAGTTGAATATCTTTCTTCTTGTCTTTGAGCCAGCTGTCGTTCCGGGCGATCCGCGATGTATCGCTCTGGATTTGCGGCAGGTCGGCGGCAAGGTTCTGCAGGTCGAAGCTTTCGATAGGCTGGAACAGATTTTCGAATTGCTTGGCTTCCTCATCCTGGCGCTTGTTCCACTGGCGGTATTTGTCGGCCTGGAGCGGGAATTGCGACTGGTCCTTGTTTTTACGCAGGCGCACTGCATTCTCATTTACTTTCTTGAAAGTGGGATCGGCTTCCACACGTGCAGCGCTGGCCGATTTCAGTTTGCCAAGATCGGAAATATGATAAGCGCTCTGGCTGAACGGTACGGGATCGATAACGGTAGACGGAAGCGGATAATCGTTCTCGCGTTCGCCGAGGTCGACAAGATTGTAGAAGTCGGGCAGCACGATATCCGGTTTTACCCCGTCGAGTTGCGTTGTCTTGCCGGTGATGCGGTAGAATTTCTGGATGGTGAGTTTCATTTCGCCCAGCGGCTTCACCGAGTTGTCGATGGTGGAGTTGTCGAGATCGAGGAAACGCTGTACTGTGCCTTTGCCGTAGGTTCCCGTCGAACCGACGATAACGGCGCGTCCGTAGTCTTGCATGGCGGCGGCCAGAATTTCCGACGCCGATGCGCTGAAGCCGTTGACCATGACGATGAGGGGGCCACCGTATTGAACCTGGGAGTCGTTATCGCTCATGATTTCCGGTTTGCGGGTGCGGTTCTTAACCTGTACGATCGGGCCTTCTTCGATAAAAAGGCCGCTCATTTGCACGACGTCGCGCAGGGAGCCGCCGCCGTTGCCACGCAGGTCGAGGATCAGGCCTTTGATGTTTTCGGATTTCAGTTTGCTGATCTCCTTCGCCACATCTGCTGCACAGGAGGTGAAGCCCTGAGGCGTGAAGTCGGCATAAAACTTCGGCAGGTATATATAGCCAATCCGGTCCTGTTTGCCCGTTTCATTGAGAATGAGTGATTTGGCGAATCCCTCTTCCATGAGCACCACATCGCGGGTGATGGTAATCATCTGTTCCGTACCGTCGGTTTTTTGAACGGTAAGGGTCACTTTGGTGCCCTTGGGGCCGCGGATTTTCGACACGACATCGTCGATATCCCAGCCCATCACGTCCACGGATTCTTCATCGGAATTGCCCTGTGCTACTTTTATGATCACGTCTTTCGGCTGCAATGCGCCCTGTTTCCAGGCCGGACCACCGGGTACGATTTCCGTAACGGTCGTTTTTTCGCCGTCGCTTTGCAGGCGGGCGCCGATACCTTCGAGTTTGCCGGACATCTGAATGTCAAAATTCTCTTTCTCTTTCGGGGAGAAGTAGCCGGAGTGGGGGTCGAATACGTTGGTGATGGCGTTCAGGTATACCTCAAGCCGGCGGGTACGATCGGTTTTTTGCAGGCGTTTGAACCATTTGTCGTAGGTGTCGAGCACCTTCTGGCGCTGCTCGACCTCCAGTTGGGCAAACGTCTTCTGTTCGCCCTTATAGTCGGGTTTTTCCTGTTTGTCCAACTCGTCGTTGACGCGGTACAACACTTCATATTTCATCCATTTCTCCCAGCGGCTGCGCAGTTCCGCATCGTCTTTCGCCCAATCCAGTTTTTTGCCGTCCGACTCGAGCATGTCATTTTTGGTGAGGTCGAGGGGTTGTGCCAGGATTTCCCGGTACCAGCCTTGCGTTTTGGCGATCGACTGGTCCATCAGTTTTACAGAGAGGTTAAAAAACTGAAAAGAGCCGGAATTGGCCTCGTCATCCAGTTGTTTTTCGAAGCCTTTCAACTGATCGATGTCCGCTTTGGTGTAAAAACGCTTGCCGTTGTCGACGTCTTTCAGATAGAGGCTGTACACCTGTTTTGAAAAGTTATCGTCTATTTCTTTTGGCTGGAAGTGCAGCCGGTTCATGCCCTGGAGGATGGCCTGGATCAGGGCCGCGTCTTTTTGCGGATCGGGCGCCGGGGCGCGGAAAGGATTGAACTGGCTGATAAAGAACGCAATACCTGCGATCCCGAGAAAGGAGAAAAATACGAAGGACGTTTTTAGTTTCATGTCCAGAAGAAATTTGTCAAGATCAAATTTGCCGAAGGGGCGATCAAAATTCAACATCGCTTGCGATAGGTTTTAAATTAACAAAGATAATCGGTCCGACGATTCGGGTCAAAATAAACAGGTTTATAACTTCAATCCGCGTGTTTCCGACTGGTTGAGCGATTACAGATTGTAACGACGATTGTAGGCGTATTGTTTTTGCGACAGACCACTCCCGGCCGGTGCAGGAATAAAAAACGAAAGAAAGGGCTATTTGTGACAGTTTGCCTTTGTTTTTCTACAAACAAATGACAGGAATCTGCTTTCGGGGGTAAATCCTGGTTGAAGGGCAAGGGCGGACAATCAGTTTTATATCCCTCTGCGGGCACTTCCTTTTGCCGCGCCGGGCATTTGGCATTACCTTTGCCTGTAATAAATACGCCGGTTAATTTCCTTTCCGACCGTTTAATCCAGCAACCCCTGTTATTACCCTGGCCTGACGTTGCTAACCGGCTTTTTGGCCGGACATTGTCGTACAAACACCCGCAGACTCCCCCGCTGCGCGCCAAAAACTGATCATCATATATTTATGGACGTAGGCTACCTGATACGCATCCTGGCACGCCGTAAGTGGCTTATTTTCGCAGCCATGCTGGTCGCGGCGGTTGCCACTTTTTTCTTTATCGGACGCAAGCCCGAGCGCTTCAAGGCTACGGTTATTGTATCTACGGGTATCGTCAACTACAAAGGGATCAACTCGGACAATTCCGACGCTTTTGTACAGCAATACCAGGTGGAAAACGCTTTTTCCAACCTGATCGAACTGGCGCAGTCGCGCTCCAGCATCAAATTGCTCACGATCCAAATGCTCCGCCACGACCTGCAGGCCGAAGACAGCGGAGCGGTTCCGCCCTTCCGGCAGGGCAATAAAAATCTTTCTGATTTCACCGACGACGAGCGGAAAACACTGCTCACTGAAATGGCCGGCATCAACCTCGACAGTATCAGCGATCCGTCTTTCAGGAAAGAATTCGATTACCTGCTCGATAAAATTGCCCGCGCCTACGGCTACGACCACGACGCCATACGCCGCAGCCTCGTCGTGAAACGGCGGGCCGAGACGGATTATCTGACCATCGAAATGATCACGGAAAGCCCGGCGCTTTCCCAGTACATGGCCAACGAATATGTCGAGCGTTTTCTCACCTATTACCAAAACCTTGCTGTCCGGGAAAAAAGAAAAAAAGTGGGTTTCTTCTCCGAACTCCTGCTGCGCAAAAAAGCGGTGGTCGATTCCATTACCGAATTGCGATACGGATACCTGCGCAGCCGGGCCCTCCCCTCTATCAGCAAACAGAGCGAAGACCTGATAGCCCAGATATCCGACTTCGAACGGGCCAAGGAAATGGCCTTGTCGCGCCGCAATGCGACGATAGCATCGGTTTCGAAAATTGACGATTATATGGACCGCCGGGGTGCACGCGATGCCGGTGAAACCAGAAACCGGATTGCCGGTAAATACGACACCGACGAACAGATTGCCAAAGTGCGGGAACTGACCCAAAAGAGCATGGAAACAGGCGGTAAAGACCCTGAAGTGGAGGAAGAACTGGCCGAAGCCAAACGGCAACTGGAAGAGTCCATTCGCAACAATGCGCGCAACATCGGCAAGCCGCGGGAAAAAGATGAATCCAAACGCACCAAGGAAGACCTGTACAAGGAGCGCGTGTCGTACGACCTCGACCGCATCGACGCGGAAAAAACCATCACCCAGTTGGATGCCAAAATCGGGACGCTGAAGAGCAGGCTGAGTGGTATCGTGGTAGACGATGAATACTCCACCAACCTGCAGAACGAGGAAAAACGGGCCCAGGACGAGTTCAATACCATCAACGACCAACTGATCGCGGCCAAACTGGATCTCTCCAAATCGGAGAGCCCGCTGTCGGTTGCAGAAAATGCCCAGTTGCCCGAATGGCCCGAGCCCGACCGGCAGGTGCTGTTGAGCCTTTTTGCCGCTGTGGTAATCGGCACGCTTACCGCCATCATCCTTTTCCTGCTGGCTTACATGGACGGAAGCCTGCAATCGCCCGATCTGTTCAAAAGATATACCGACAACCTGACCTTGCTCGGCGCCATCAGCGCGGTGCCCACCCAGGGACTCGATTTTAACAAGGTGTTCTCCTCCAATGGTGAATCATCCCGTTTTGTATTGTTCAGGGAGAGCCTGCGCAAGATCAGGACCCAGGTGCTTCAGGAAGATGACGATGTGCATATCTTCCTGATCGCCAGCACAAAAAGCAATGAAGGAAAAACCTTCACCATGCACGCACTGGCACACTCGCTGGCAGCCAACAACAAGCACGTGCTGATGCTGGATACCAACTTCAAAACCCCGCTGCCGGAGTATTATACCGACCGGGCTACAGGCAACAGCGCCCTGCTGAACAGGACTATCCGGGACAACAACCTGATCAAGGTATTTCAACTTAAAACGCCGCTCGGATCGTCGAGAAAGCAGCGTGTCGATATTATCGGCAACCACGGACTGCAGAAGTCGCCCTCGGAAGTGCTTGATCCCGAGCAGTTTCGGAAGTTTCTCAACGACCTGCGCGCCCATTACGACTATATTTTCCTCGAATCGGCGGCACTCAACGACTACTCCGATGCGCAGGAACTTGTGCCCTATGTCGACAAAGTGATTGCGGTGTTCAACGCCCGCTCGGTGATCAAAACGGCCGACAAGGAATCCATACAGTACCTGCAAGGGCTTGGCGACAAGTTTGCAGGCGCGATACTGACCGAGGTTGATGCGCGAAACCTGAACCAGCAGTAGCCACGCGCGTAGTTCCGCTGCGCACTGCTTATACCGACCTTTTCCGACATGCCTGGCCGCTCACCGTCTACCATCAATCGTCCAAATGCCTACTGGGTTCGATCCGGCCTGCTGACGCTGATGGAAAAGGGCTGCGGGCTTGTATTTGCTTTCGGGACGGCGGCGTTGCTGCTGCGCATGCTCTCCAGGGAGGATTTTGCCGCCTGGGGCATATTTCTGCTCGCTACCTATTTCATCGAGATGGGCCGGTCGGGGCTGATCCAGAATGGTCTGGTTAGGTACCTGAGCCTGAACCGGGGTAAAGACGATGTATATGCGGCCGTTTCCACCGCTTCGCTGGCACTCAATTTTGGCTATTCGCTGGCCTCAAATATGCTGCTCTGGTTCAGCGCCGCCTGGCTGGCCGGTACCTACCAGGTGCCGCAGATAGAAAAAGTACTGCCCCTGTATTGCGCGACCAATATCGTGATGACCCTGTTTAGCCATTTTAACTGTGTTCAACAGGCCAATTTTGAATTCCGCGGCATTTTCTGGAGTACCTTTTTTTACCGGGGAGGGCTGTTTGCCTGGATCTTGGGGTGCTTTATGCTCCACTTTCCCCTGGAATTGCGCCACCTGGCACTTGTGCTGCTGGCCGGCGCTGTGCTCGGAGCCCTGGCATCGGGCTTGTTCGTCCGTCCCCACCTCTCATTTTCGAGGAATATCGACTTTCAATGGATAAGAAAACTGGGTTCTTATGGCAAATATGTGCTGGGCACAAACCTGAGTACCATGTTGTATAAAAATGTGGACAAACTGGCGCTTGGCCACCTGATCGGCCCGGCGGCATTTGCCCTTTACGACGCGGCGGGAAAGGTCACCCAGATGGTGGAAGCGCCATCGTTCAGCATTGCGCAGGTCGTATTTCCGCAGGGGGCTGTACGGATGGAGCGCGACGGGCCGGATGGCGTAAAACGGCTCTACGAAAAAAGTGTAGCCGCTACCCTGGCTATTATCCTGCCCGTCATCGCGCTGGTCTTTTTTTTCGCCGGGCCGGTCATTCGCATTTTTGCCGGCGCTCAGTATGCCGAATCGGCCGGGCTGCTGCGATTGACGGCCTTTTTCGGTCTTTTTCTGCCATTTGCCGTCCAGTTCGGCACCCTGCTCGATGCAACCGGCCGGCCGGCCGTCAATTTTTCAATGACCCTCTTTACGGCGTTGCTCAATCTCATGCTGAGTTATGGTTTTGTGCTTTATTTCGGGCTTTTTGGCGCGGCATTTGCCACACTCGCTACATATGTAATCAGTTTTGCAATAATGCAGGTCTATCTGTATAATAAATTTAAAATCAGTGTTTTGAATGTGTTCGGCCACCTGCCAGGACTATACAGGCAAGGCTGGAACATGCTGATGGAAATACCTGTCGTCCGGCAAGGGGCAAAACGACAATCCGGTAAAACAGTGCAACCATACAACCCTACAACAATGGAGCAATGAATTACGACGTCGTTTTTTTTACACTTTTCCGTACGGATAATCCGTATTCGTCCATCTCGCTTGCTATGGCCAAAGAACTGGCCAGGACAAACCGCGTCTTTTATGTCAATCATCCGTATTCGCTGAAGGACCTGCTGCGCGGGTTGTTTTCCGGCGACCGCGCATTTTGGTCGCGCCTGCCCGCCCTGCTCACCGGCAGGGTTCGATATGAAACGCTGGATACGATTCCCCGGAATTTTCTTGCCGTACAACCACCGCTCACGTTACCGATCAACTGGCTGCCCGAAGGCCGCATGTACGATTGCCTCCAACGGTTTAACAATCGCGTCATCCTGCGGGCTATTCGCCTTGTACTGCGCGATTACGGCGTTTCCAACTACCTGTATATCAATTGCTACGACCCTTTTTTTGCGGGAGTGCTTCCGAAAGACATGGGCGCAGCCCGGTGCCTATACCATTGCATCGACGATATTACGCAGGATCCCTATACTGCCCGGCACGGTGCAAGGCTGGAGAACGAGACAATCCGAAATGCCGATATTACTCTGGTGACCGGCACCCATTTGCGCCGGCTCAAAACAGGCCTGACGTTGCCCGAACGCCTCGTTCCGTTTTTCAACGCGGTCGATCTCGATATTTTTGAAAAAGCCCGGCTGGAAAAATACCACCGTCCGGTCGAACTGAAAGGCCGACAGGGCAAGGTCGTCGGTTTCATCGGCAATCTCGATGCGTTGCGCATCGACTACACCCTGTTGAAAAAAGTTGCAGAGGCCCATCCGGACAAAACAATCCTGCTTGTCGGGCCGGTAAACAGCGTCGAACTGCGTCAGAAAGGCATCGACCAATTGCCCAACGTTGTCTGCACCGGGGCGAGGCAGCCTGCCGATTTGCCGCCGTTGTTGCAGCACATGGACTGTACCCTTATTCCGTTCAGGTGCAACGCCCTGACCCAAAGTATTTATCCCCTCAAGATCAACGAATACCTTGCCGCAGGAAAACCGGTCGTGTCTACCGCTTTTTCGGAGGATATTCGCAACTTCGCAGATTGTATTTACCTCGCCGACAGCCACGATGTTTTTATTCGACAGATCGATACAGCCTTGTCGGAAAATGATCCGGATCTAATCCGGCGAAGGATAAAAACTGCGCAGGCCAACACCTGGTCAGCACGAATACGGCAACTGCGGGAAGTGGTGGAGCGGCATGCAGACATTCATCACCATTTTAGCATGGAGACCATTTGAAAAAGAACGAACCAGACATAGAACTGACCCGCTATCAGCGCCGTATCGAGATCATGATGCATATCGGCATCGTGCTTACGCTGCTGGCTATATTTCTGAAAGTGCTGATCCTTTAATACCCCTCAACTCAATATATGCGTCGATTCAACCACGGCCGGCTCTTCACACGCCACTCCACCTTGCTGGGGCAGTTGATGGCGTGGTTTGAACGCCAGTTGTGGGTACAGAAAATGAATAACCCGCTGGGTGTGGCGCTGCTGCTGGGTGCGTCGCTGACGGTTGGATACCTGGTGGCCTCGCTCGATTTCAGGACGGGTTTTGTGTTGTATGTGGTGCTTATAGGGGCTCCTCTGATCGTGTACTGCCTCTTCAACGTAGCCTTCAACGTGGGCATGATGTTGTTTGTAGCGCTGCTGGTGCCCTTTGCGACCAAATTTACATCGGCGCCGGTGGGTACCCTGCTGGACCTGCTGATCCTGATCGGCGCCGTGGGAATTTTGTTGCGACAGATCAAGGAACGCGACTGGTCCTTTGCCAAGTACCCCCTCAGTTACATGATCATCATATGGCTGTACTACAACATCATGCAGATCGTGAACCCCTATGCGGAATCCAGGATGGCGTGGTTGTACACCGTTCGCAGCGTGGCCATTCAGCAGGTGGTGTTTTTCATCGGCGCATACGCCTTTCGCAACAACAAAAAAGGGGCGTTTGCCGTGTTGAAACTGATCATCCTGATCTGTTTTGGCAGCGCATTATATGGCCTGAAACAGCAATACCTGGGCTTTAGCGCAGCAGAGACAGCCTGGGTGATGGCGGATGCAGAACGCTTTCAACTGTACTATCAGTGGAACATGATGCGCATTCCGTCTTTCTGCTATGACCCGACGACCTTCGGTATCCTGATGGCATGCTTTTCGATCTTTTGTCTGACCCTGATCATAGGCGGCACCACCAGAAACCAGAAGTTATTGCTGGTCCTTATGCTGATCTGCTCCCTGTGGGTCATGGCCTACACCGGCACCCGGACGGCGTTTGCGCTGGTCCCGATTGGCGCGATTTTTTATGCCGGACTGATTCTGAACAGGCGGGTATTTGCTATCGGGGCGGTACTGGCGGTCCTGGCCGCAGGTTTTGTCCTGAAATCGACCAGTAGCGGCGTAATTTATCGCATACAGTCTGCATTCAAGCCGGCACAGGACGACTCGATGAACCTGCGCCTGGAGAACCAGAAAAAAATACAACCCTTCATCCAAAGTCACCCGCTGGGAGGAGGGCTTGGCAGTTGCGGTGTATGGGGCAAACGTTTCAATCCGCAATCCGAACTGTCGAAGTTCCCACACGATTCCAGTTTTGTGCGCATGGCTGTGGAGCTGGGCTGGATAGGGTTGATCCTGTACACACTGTTGCATTATTTTGTTATTCGAACAGGGCTGTACTATTTCATCCGATGCCGGGATCCCTTGATCAAGGCTTTGTATGCGGGTATTACGACCTGGACCTTTATGCTTGCCGTGGCCTGCTATGCGCAGGAAGCGATATTGCAATTGCCCATGAATGTGATCTACAATGTTTTTCTCGCTTTGCTGGTGACGCTGAAAAACTTTGACCCGGCCTTTCGGGAGGCACAATAGAAGTATCAGAAAATCAAAACCTACTGTATATGTTATTTAAATACACCTTTTCCCTGAGCATATTGCTTTGTCTGAACAGCATCCTTCATGCGCAGCAGACTGATTTCGACTTCGTCGTGCAACCGGTTGAAGCCAAAGCGCGCGATTTTTCCGAATACCTCGTCCAACTTGCCTGGCTCAACAGTCCGGAAAGCGCCATCGCGCAGGATGAAGTAAAGGTTGCGCAAGATGAGGCCAAAAACACCCGCAAAGAGTGGATGCGCGACGTACAGGCGACCTTCAACCTGAACGAAGCCAACCTGCGCGGCGTCGATTCGCTGGGCAACGTATTTTTCCCGCGCTACAACTTTGGTGTGAGCGTCAACCTGTTCAATATTGTCAGCCAGGGAAACAAAAACAAGATCAGCAAACGCGAGATCAAGATAGCCGAGCACAAGGTAAACCAGCGCAAACTGGCGATCCGTGCCGAAACCCTGTCGCGTTATGCCAGTTTCAAACTGGCCAGGGAAATCGTTAAAACCCGCACCCTGATGGAACAGGAGGTGTATACCAATTTCGTGCTGGTGCAGCAGCTGTACAAAACCGATGAAAAAACCTTCGAGGAATATATTGCTTCATCCAGTGCCTACTACCAGGCACAGGAAGCGCGGATGAAAGCCGAAAACGACGTGCTGCTGGCCAAGTACCAGATCGAAGAGATCATCGGCCTGAAATGGGAACAGGTACAACACCCCGATAAAGACGAATAAATCAGGTCAGGTGTTCGCCGAACCGGGGCAGTGCGAGGTCTTTCTCCGCCACTACCACACGGGATAAGTCAAACGACCAGTCGATCTTCAGCGCGGGATCATCATACCGGATGCCGCCCTCGTGCGCTTTGGAGTAGTAGTTGTCGCACTTGTAGAAAAACTCCGCCGTTTCGCTCAGTACCAGGTACCCGTGCGCAAACCCGCGCGGGACGAACATCTGGCGTTTGTTTTCCGCGCTGAGCCGGATGCCGTACCATTGACCGAACGCGGGCGAGTTCTCGCGGATGTCGACCACAATGTCGAGCACTTCCCCTTCCAGGACGCGCACCAGTTTCGCCTGCGCCATCTCGCCGGTTTGGTAGTGCAAACCACGTAAAACACCCCTTGTGGAGCGCGCCTGATTGTCTTGCACGAAATCGGCTGCGACGCCGGCTTCCTGCCAGGTGCGCTTGTTGTAACTTTCATAAAAGTAACCGCGCTCGTCGTGGAATATTCGCGGTTCGAAAACGATTAGTCCGGGGATGGGTGTCTCTAAAAACGGCATTTTTTCGATAGGTGGTGTACGGATTCGGGGCGCAAAAGTAAGAAACCGTCTGAAAACCCATGCCGGGCAGACGGTTTCTCAGCGTTCGTAGGCCACCACCGGACAATTTCTAAAACTTGAATCCCAAAGTAAGTACGATGTCGCTGGAAGTATTATCCGTTTGGGCCGCCGGGGCTCCCGCATAAGGGGATACCGAGCCGATGCCCGTAGAGCGGCGGTAGCCCAGGTCGAGGAAGAAGGACTCTCCGCGCACACCTGCGCCGACCGAGAACGCGGTGTTGAATCCGGTTTCCCCTTCGGCGGGTTTTCCGTTCAGGTTAAGTCCCGCGCGCAGGCGGAAGTCGTCGAGTGCCAGTTCGCCGCCGACGCGGACGTTCATGGCCTGCTGGAAGTTGCGCTGGATGGCGGTATTGAGTTGGCGTTCGTAAATTTCATCCTCGTTCGTGGGCGCGTTGCCGGTAAAGTTGTAGCGGTTGGCGCCGTAGTCCACCCATTCTACATCGACGCCGATGAATCCGTATTTTCTCAGGACCAGGCCGCCGCTGGCAATAGCGCGCCAGGGTGTACGCAGCCGGTAATCGGAAGTGCCGTCGGGCGACAGGATTGTTTCGCCGTTGTATACCCCGCTGCCGTCGGCATAAGAGTAGGCAAATGTATTGCTGTAACTGTCGGTCAGACCCAGGGAGGTAGGCGTATGGAATGCAGCACCAAGCCGCAGCATCTGGTTCACCTTGTAAATGACACCCAGTTTCAGGTTGATGCCAACACCTTCTGTGCGCAGGTATTCTGTGTAGGTAAGGTTGCTGAAGTACGGAACGTTGCCATCCACGGCGCCGCCCGGGTCGGACTCGGTGTATTCCCCTTCGAGGCGGTAGTTGACAAAAGGCACGCCGACGGTCATGCCCACCATCAGTTTTTCATCGTAATTGCCGGCAAAAGAGATCAGCATTTCATTCATGCTGCCGGAAGTGGTCAGGGTATGCGAACGGTCGAGAGATGCATTTTCAAACCCTTCGAAATCGTATGTCAGCAGGTTGTCCTGAAAATAAATGGCGTTGGCGTCCCAGGCCAAACGCGATCCGAAAGGATCGAGGTTGTCTTCTGATCCGCCGTTGTTGAACACATTTTGAGCATCCTCGAAAAAGCCGTTCATCACGGAGCCGTTTGAATTGCCGGTATAATATATCGACTGGTTGAAATTGCTCTGACGGTTGAAGCCCAGCCCGACGTTAAACGTTTTCCAGCGGCTGGCACGTGGCGTGGTATTGAACACAAGCCCGAGGTTGTCGAATCCAAAGGTGCTCTTGTCTTCTTCCACGGTTTCGTTGCCTGGGAGATTGGCGTTGGTGTGGGCAAACTTAAGTCCGGGTGTAACGGTCAGTTCGTCGGTGCGGAACAGGGCGAGACCGGCAGGATTCGTACTCAGGGTGCCGAAGTCGGCGCCCAAAGCGCCCATGGCGCCACCGGCGCCGAGAAACCGCCCGGTGCCGGACGGACGCAAATAAGAATATCGAATCACATCACCGGCAGATTGGGCGAACAGCTGGGCCGACAGTATAATCAGCAATGCCGGCAGAAAATATCTTTTCATATCGATAGAGATTGGTTGTATTGGTTAGCCTTGGTTAAGCGGTCGAAATGGCCGAATCAGGATAAAAAGAAGCAGCCGGTTTGATCTAAAATAAAATGGGTGGAAAGAGGCGTCAAGATACCGACTCCCACCCATTTTATGCATTATAAGGCCTGTACGGGCCGAAAATCAGTAATATCGATCAGTTGCCGCGGCCACGGCTGCCGGAAGAGCTCTTGCTGCTTCCGCTGCTGCTGCGGCCCGACGAACCGGAGCTGCCACTGCTGCTCTTGCCGGACGAACCCGAGTTCATCTTGCTGCTTCCGCTGTCGTTGCTCCGGCTGGGCCGGCTTTCGATACTACCGCTACCGCCACCGGAGCGCGAGGGGCGATCCTGTGAGGGCCGGCTTGGACGCACGTCGTCGTTGGAGCGCGACGGGCGGTCTTCCGTGCGGCGATAGGTATCGTTGTTGCGGCGTGACGGGCGCGTATCGGGCTGGGTAGCCGGATCGCGGCTCGGGCGTGTTTCCTGCGGTTCCGAAGCGGGACGGCGGCTGGGGGAAACATCCCTGGAGGGCCTTGTTTCACGGCTGGGGCGCACATCCGTATCGCCGGGTTTTTCCACCCTTGTGTCCGTTCTGCGGCGGTCGGTAGATTGAACCGGGTCTTTCGCAGTAGGCGAAATATCGGTCGGCCTGCGGTTGGTGTTGGTGCGCTCTACGTCGTTTTTCACGGGCGCCTTCTGGTCGGATGCCGTACGGCTGTTGGGCCGTGTCGTTCTCATATCTATTTCGGTTACACCTTTGCCGCCGACCAGCAGTCGGCCATTGTTGGAGCCGTTGGTCAATCGGGCATACCCCGGGTTAACGCTTGATCCGTGCCTGCGCGGGCCGGTATAGGTCTGTGGCCGGTAGTTGCCGTTTCCGCTGCCGCCGTTGTTGTTGTAGTAATAGTTGTCGTTTACCCAACCATTGCCATAGTAGGGGTTGTACCCGTTCCAGGTCCAGTAGGGGTCGTAGTAGTAGTTGTTCCACACGCAGGGATTGTTCCATGGGCTGTAGCCGCCCCAGCCGTAGTTGAAGCCCCACGACCAGGTGTTGAACCCGTACCCGAAGCCAAAGCCGGGCGAATTCCAGGCATTCCAGCGTTGGTAGCGCTGCCAGCGGCGCCAGGTCCAGTAGTCGTTGAAGCCATAGGTATAGATCGATGCTCCCGGAAGGAAGAAGGGATCGTAGTACCAGAGGTCGACGAAGAAGGGGTCATAATAGTCGATCGCACGCGCAGGCCGGTGAAAGCGCCTGATGCGCGACGAGTACTCATAGGCGTAGTCGTCCTCATCGTAATACTCATCGTCGTCGTCGTAGCGGCGCGTGACTTTACTGGGCTCGTCGTAATCCTCGTCATAAGTCGTTTGCGTCGGCCTGGTGTCCGTCGACGGATCATAATAGAGGTCGTCCTGTGCGATGGCAGGCATATTCAGTGCGAGCACGAATAAAGCCGCGATCATTAACAGCAGTGATTTATTTGTTCCTTTCATGGTGACAGTATGTTTTTTTGCGTGTGACTTGAACGCAAGTTTACAGGGTCAAAAATATTACCTTTGCGCACTTTTTTTGGTTAATGCGGGTTTAAAGGGCCTGTTTTTACCCGTTAAAGTTCGCTTAAACCGCCTGGCTTTCAAAGTAAAAGTGTTAAAACTTTTGATATTTGACCATAGCCGACTCAGGAGGTAACAATAGAGCAGATTTTTTAACGGCAACTTAACCAAAAACAACGGCCGGTTCCTTTTATCCTGAATCAACAGTATGTCCTAGTAAAACCCCTGGAAAACGACACAGTTCATTCCTTATACACTTAACTCAATTCGCACAATAACTACATGGCAAAGGAAATCACACCCCGCTCCGACGATTATTCGCAGTGGTACCTCGATATTGTAAGAAAAGCAGGCCTCGCCGACAACTCGCCGGTACGCGGTTGTATGGTGATCAAGCCGAACGGCTTTGGCATTTGGGAACGGATGCGCGATGCGCTGGACGCCATGTTCAAGGAAACAGGCCATGTCAACGCCTATTTCCCGCTCTTTATCCCCAAGAGTTTTCTCAGTAAAGAGGCCGCGCACGTGGAAGGCTTTGCCAAAGAGTGCGCCGTCGTAACACACTACCGCCTGAAAAACGATCCTGACGGCGGTGGCGTCATTGTCGACCCCGATGCAAAACTGGAAGAGGAACTCATTGTGCGCCCCACTTCCGAAACCATCATTTGGAATACCTACCGCGACTGGATACAGAGTTACCGCGACCTTCCCCTGCTCATCAACCAGTGGGCCAATGTGGTGCGCTGGGAGATGCGTACCCGCCCTTTTCTGCGCACGGCGGAATTCCTGTGGCAGGAAGGCCATACCGCACACGCCAGCGCTGACGAGGCCATGAGCGAGACCAGGCTGATCCTCGATCTGTACGCCCGTTTTGCCGAAGAGTGGATGGCCATGCCCGTTATAAAAGGGGTGAAAACGCCGAACGAGCGGTTTGCAGGCGCTGAAGAAACCTTTTGTATCGAAGCGCTGATGCAGGACGGGAAAGCGCTTCAGGCAGGAACATCGCATTTTCTCGGCCAGAACTTTGCCCGGGCATTCGATGTGTTTTTCCTGAATAAAGACAACCAGCAGGAGCTCGTCTGGGCTACCTCATGGGGGGTATCAACCCGTTTGGTCGGCGGCCTGATCATGACCCATTCCGACGACGATGGCCTGGTCGTGCCGCCAAAACTCGCCCCCGTACAGGTCGTGATCGTTCCCATCCCCAAACCGTCGCCCGAACTCGACGAGGCCGCCGCCAAAATTGCCGCCGCCCTGCGCGCCAAAAATATCCGGGTCAAAATCGACAACGACGACCAGAACCGCCCGGGCTTTAAATTCGCCGAATACGAAATGATCGGCGTGCCGGTGCGACTGGGTCTCGGACAACGCGACCTCGCCGCCAACCAGGTGGAAGTGGCGCGCCGCGATACCAAAGAGAAAGCCAACGTGCCGCTCGACGGACTGGCGGATCACATTGCCGGTCTGCTCGACGAGATACAGCAGAACCTGTTCGACCGCGCCAAAGCCTACCGCGATGCGCATATCACGAAAGCGGATACCTGGGCGGAGTTTGAAGATATCCTCGACAACAAGGGTGGCTTTGCCCACGCACACTGGGACGGCACACCTGAAACGGAACTGGAGATCAAGGAAAAAACGAAGGCCACGATACGCTGTATTCCGCTGGACTGGCCCGACGAAGCGGGCAAGTGCATCCTGACCGGAAAGCCCAGCGCACGGCGGGTTTTGTTTGCGAAGGCATATTGAACAACCGTAACGGTTACGTTCGGATGGCCTTATGCCACTCCCATATCCTGCCGTCTTCAATGTCGATGTGCTCGCCGGCAAACGCAAATCCAAGTTTGCGCAAAATAGCACAGGAGGCATTTTCTTCGGCAAGTGTATTGGCGGTAATGAGTCGTACGGACTCGTGGCCTGACGCGTATTCGACCAGGCTCCGGGCGGATTCGGTGGCCAGACCGCGGCCCTGGTAGTCGTCGGCAATCTCGTAGCCGATCTCCACCATGCCATCAGGCGACGGCGCGCCTTTAAAACCGCAGGTGCCGACAAGCCGTACGTCGTACCGGTGTATGATCAGGTAGTTCCACCAGTTCATATCGGTGGGACTTTCCCTTGCATAGTCGCGCATCCAGATCAGCGCCTCCGGAAAATGTGTCCATTTATCGGCAAAATCGACGCCGCCAAGGAGCGAGGACAGGGTTGCCCAGTCCTCATCGACAATCGCCTCGAGCATGGGAAGGGTAGTGGGCACCAGAAAAAGCCTTTCGGTCTGAAGCATATTGGTATTGTATTGTGGTACAACTATCGGGAAGTTTCTGCTCTTTTGGGCACCTTTAACCCATATTTTTCCATCATCGGTGCCCCGAATGATTTTACGTGCCCAAAAAATTTGTACACTCGGACAAAGTTTCGATTTTAGCGCCTGCTAAGCCGGATATTGAAAACAGGTCTGGCAGCAATTAACCAATCAGTACGCAATCCATTCTATTGTATGAACGACGCCGGCTGCGGATTATCGCAGTCGGCGTTTTTCGTTGTTGTTGCACACTGAAACAACGCTTTTCCGGGCTCAGACAGATATTGTAAAATTTTATTTGCATTAAGAAACCATTTCAGGGTAATCTCAGTTTTTTGTTTTGCTATGCTGAACAATCTCTATCGTCATTGGCTGAGTTCATATATCGGAATACCGAAATCGATATGGTTTCTGGCAGCCATCAACCTGGTGAATCGCTGTGGCAGTATGGTCATAGCATTTATCACGATTTACCTTACCCAACAGTTGCACTTCGATATTCGCGAAGCGGGCTATGTGATGGTCTTTTTCGGCGCCGGCGCCCTGGTTGGCGCCTATGCCGGGGGACGTATGACCGACCGACTGGGGTATTATCCCGTCCAGTTCTGGAGCCTCGTACTTAACGGTATCATGTTGTTGATCCTGATGCTGGTACATCAGTTCTGGACCATGTGTGCCGCTATTTTTGCCCTGAGCCTGATCTCCGAGATTTTTCGGCCGGCCAACTCTGTGGCTATCGCCCGGTTCAGCACACCGGAAACGCGCACGCGGTCGATCTCCCTCTACCGGATGTCTGTTAACCTGGGATGGACGGTTGCGCCCGTGTTTGGAGGTCTGCTGGCATCGCTTGGGTGGGACTGGCTTTTCTGGGTCGACGGGCTCACCTGTATTTTTGCCGCCTTGTTGTTGCGCGGGCTAATGTCGCCGAAAGCGGCTGCGCCCTCTACCACCGATACAGATCGCAAGGCCGCTTTGGCCGAAACCGTTTCGCCGTATCGCGACCGCACCTTTTTGTGGTTTATCTTTTTAACGATGCTGAATGCCGTCGTTTTTATGCAATTGATGTGGACGGTGCCGGTTTTCTGGAAAGAGGGTTTTCAGTGGACCGAAGCCAGGATTGGACTGGTGGCGGCACTGAACGGCTTTCTTGTTTTCCTGGTTGAAATGCCGATGATACACCGGCTCGACGGGAAGCGGCATCAGTTGCAGTACGTACGCTTCGGGCTGGTTCTGTACGCCGTGGCTTACCTGGCATTTGAACTGCCTATTGGGCAAGCACTGTCTGCCGTGCTGTTTATCGTGGCCATTTCCTTTGGCGAAATGTTCGTGATGCCTTTCAGCAGCAATTATGTTTTCGGCAGGTCGGCAGGCGTCCGGCAGGGACAGTATATGGGACTGTACACCATGGCGTATTCCGTGGCCAATATACTTGCGCCCTTGTTCGGTACCCAGATCATCGCTGCCTGGGGATATGCCGCTCTGTGGTATATGCTCATCGGACTGGCGGGTATTACCTGGATCGGTTTCTGGATATTGGGGAATAATAACCCCGATGGCGTCCGTGTTCAAACGCCGCCGGAACGGACTGCCGATGCGATCCCGCAGGCGGGATGACAGGGATAGTGCCGGGGCGTGGAGCAAAAAGCACACAGATGACGCAGATTTAACTGATTTGCACGGATAAATCTGCGCGAATCAGTTAAATCTGCGTCATCTGTGTGCCCTGATGCCTGGTGTACCGCTTTTGGTGGGATATCTAAACTCTTTTTGTCCATAAAAAATCCCGAATCCCGGGATAGCCAAAATTCGGGATGTCTCATGTTGGCCCAACACGCGCTAATAGTCGCGCCCGCCTGCGCGCAGGTTCAGGAACATCTTGAAGCCGAAATTGGCGCCGACGACCTTTGCCTTTGTAAAATAGTTGCCCGAGAGGAATATCTCGTAGTTCTTGAACACGTCGCGGATAAAGAAATAGCCGAATTCAGCGCCAACCGTGTAGTCCAGCCGATCGAGCGTCTCTCCCGTCTCTTCTTTCCTGAAATTGTAGAAAAGTCCGCCTTTGGCCAGCACGGTGAAGGCGTTTTGTTTTGTTTTTGCGCATTTGTTGCCGTTGGAACGGTACATGCCGGCGCCGGCCTCCAGCAAAGCGTAGGGGGTAAGCAGGGTGGATTCGCCCACATCTTCTGCCTTGGGGTCGAGCGTATAGGTTAGCCCGCCGCCCAGGCGCGCTACGCTCCAGTGGGTGCCGACATTAAAGGCCGTCTCGATGCCGGGGCCGAAGCGGTTTCCGATTTTTTCGACATCCGGCGCATTGAAATAAATATTCGGAATATCGAGGAAAAGGCGGGGACCGCTGTATTGCGCCTGAGCGCAAAAGGTCATGGTGAAGAGTGCAACAACAGGAAGGATTCTTTTCATAAAAGGATACAATTGTTAAGGATGATTTGTGCCCAAGATGCCAATCTCATGAGCTTCGCTGCTTGAAATTTTGCAATAAAGGTATGTTGAAATTGGGCCATACTGTAAAAGCCGTATTTTTCGCCCGCTTGACAGAAACTGATAAGTAATGACTAAAAAATCCAAAATACATACCGGATCAACTGCCAAACGAACCTCCAAACCCGAGGTGAAAACTTCCGGTGATTGGCGACCCTGGCTGCTGGCGGTCATCGCATTCCTGCTCTTCAGTACCGGCCTCACCAATGAAATGCTCGGGATCGACGACCATATGGCCACGGTAGATAATCCTGCGGTAAAAGATCTGGTCTTTACCGGATTCAACCTGGGCATGTATGCTCCTGTGACCTGGATGGGCTATGCACTGGCGTATAGTATAGGCGGCGACAATCCCTTCTGGTACCACCTGCTGAGCGCTTTGGTACATGCCGCCAATGTGTGGCTGGCATACAAGGTGCTGTTGCGGCTCGATGTCAGTACCTCGGTGGCTTTTGCCGTGTCGCTGCTGTTTGCCGTTCACCCGATACAGGTGGAGTCTGTGGCCTGGATAGCGGGGTTTAGTACACCCTTGTTTTCGATGTTTTGCCTGCTTTCCACCCTGTTCTACCTGGAACATGCACAGACAGAGGGTGGCTCATGGCAACATTACGGGTATTCACTCGGGCTGTTTGTAGTGGCATGCCTCGCCAAAAGTACGGCGGTGATGCTGCCGGTTTTATTAATTGTTTTGGATCAGTTCTGGAAGCAGCCGAAGATCGAACCCGGAAAACGCTGGCCGGGGTATGTCCCTTATTTTTTATTGGCCCTTGGATTTGGTCTGTACACCTTCCATACCCGCGCAGATATCGGGGTCGAAGTTGGCGCGCTAACCAACGATTTCAGTCCCCTGGAGCGAGCATTCCTGGTGTGTTATACGCCGCTGTTGTACTGGGGAAAACTCCTTTTCCCTTACAACCTTAGTATTTATTATTCCTTTGACAAGGTAAACGGACAATTGCCCCTTATCTACTATATCTCGCCGCTTATATTGGCGGGCATTGTTTTTGCCGCCTGGCATTTCCGCCGGCGGGCGCCTTATTTCATGAAAGGCCTCCTGTTTTATGGCGCCAACATCATTTTTATGTTGCCCTTCTACTCCGTGGGGACATTCGAACTCTGTGCCGACCACTACAACTACCTCGCGGCAATCGGCTTTTTTTATTTGATCGTATCGGCATGGGAAGCGGCATACAAGGCATTCCCCGGGTATGCCTACGCGATCCAGTCGCCCGGCAGGATCTGGGTCGGGGCGCTTGTGCTGCTCAGTGTTTTGCAAATACGGCTGTGGGGCGATACGATTTCCATCGTTTCCAATGCCATTGAAAAGGGCTTCCATCAGAACGGCAAGATGTACCAGGCCCGCGCCATCGCCTGGGCCAACGACCGGAAGAACTTTAAAGAGGCCATGAGCGATTTTGATAAAGCCCTGGAGATCAATCCCAACCTGGCTGATTCCTACAAATACCGGGGGGGGCTTTACGGAGTGACCAAGCAGTATGATAAATCAGTGGCCGATCTCAGCCAATACCTGAAGATGTACCCGGAAGACAGCGAGCAATACTACAACCGCGGCCTTTCGCTGTTGAACCTCAACCGTATGCAGGAAGCAATTGCCGATTTCAGCAAAACGCTGGAACTCAATCCCGACTTTGCGCGTGCCTATCGCGCTCGCGGGAATGCCTATAACGCCATTGGCGATACGGCCAAAGGTCAGGCCGACCTGGCTGAATGGGAAAAAAGAAAAGCCGGGATGTGACAAGCGTTTATCGCAGGAATTCCGGACACCTGATATCGCCGAAGTAGTACATCACGCCTACGTTGAGCAGGGCGTACATATCGTTTTTCTTGCCGTTGCCGCGCTGCCTGCCCGGCTCCCCGATCTTGGGTTCCAGCGACCGGTCGGCAAGGCTGGCGCCGATATCGCCGCGTTGCGCGCGGATATCGCGCACATCAGCATACACGCCGCTGACATCGTCGAGATAGTCGGTGAAAAGTTTGCGGCCGCTCAATTCCACGTTTACGCTCCAGCGGTAACTCAGGTCAACCTTGAACCCGAGTCCGTAGGCAATAGCGCCCTGTGTGGTGTTGTACTCTTCGCCGCGGAACTGGCCTTCGGTGCCGTACTTGATCAGGTCGTACCACTCGCCGTCCAGTTCGGCGCGCGGATTGAAGTGGAAGATCGAAACGCCCAGCAGAATATACGGTGTGAAGTAATAATCGCGATGGCCGTGCACATAAGGCAGGAAATTGAACTCGAATTGTCCGGTTCCGTCGATAAGAATGCTTTTGAACGACAGGTTGCGGCGTTGTTCATACACATTCTTGGAGTCGGAATCGTAGGCGCTGAGTTGGCCAACATTTGCGCCGAGTTTGAATGCCAGGCGGTCGTTGAAGTTGTAGCGTGCGCCTACTCCGCCGGAAAGGTGAACACGGTTGACCCGCCAGTTGGTATTCAAATCGCCAAAGTAATTGGAAGCGCCGGCCCAGCCGCCCAATTCAAATCCACGCATTTGTCCAAAAGAAAATTGACTTGTCAGAACAAGTCCGCCGAGGAGCGCCCAAAATCGAATGTGCTTCATGTCAGAGTGTGTTATCGGGTAGAATCTCTTTAAAATCGGTTAGTGTTTCCGCATTGCAGGGATAAATGGGAAACCCGGCAATTGCAATACGGTATGAAGCCGCAAAAATAGGCAGGTAAAGAGGATTTTTTCGACCTTTTACCCTTTTACAGCGTTTGCCGCCAAAAACGTGCCGGAAACACACTCTGGTATTGACGCAGGAAAGTTTAAATTGGTTGTAAAGGGGAAGGGAGGCTGGACCGGTCTTGTGGTACAGCCTCCGCTCACTACGTATGATTTACCGTTTGCCGAAAATACCGCCAAGGATATTTCCCAGCAGGCCGCCTCCACTTTGCGGTTGTGGTTGTTGTCCGCCAAGCACGCCGCCGAGTACGGAACCAATGAGGTCGCCGAAGCCGCCGGATTGTGCATTCTGCGCCGAACCCATGAGTACGCCTGCCAGTCCACCCAGATCCAGCCCGCCCTGATTTTTGGCGCGACCCAGTACGCCCATCACAATGGGGGCAAGAATAGGCATCAATTTCATTACCTGACTCATATTGAGGCCCGAAGACTGACTGATCTGCTGTGCTGCCACATCCTGGCGATCGCCGAGCACGTGACCGAGAATACCGGCGCCGTTCAGAGCGCTCGCGCCCTGGTTGGAATTGCCCTGGACCATACCGCCGACCATTCCCATCAGGTCGTCCAGAATACTGCCGTCGTGGTCGCGGTCGAGCGCCGCACTCAACGAGGCCAGGCCGCCTTCCGACGCTGCGTTATTGGCCAGCCCGCCGAGTAAAGTGGCAAAAATGCCGTTGGCTGCCATGGCCGTTTGTTGTTTGTCGGCGCCGATTTGGTCGCTCAGTTGACCCAGCACATTATCGTCCAGCTGGCCTTGTAGAATTTGCATTAAATCCATAATCGAATTTGTTTTGAAAAATGTGGAGTTGCAGTTAAACGTGTTTGTGGGATAAAAGTAACGCAATGAAGGCCGTTGCAGGCCTAAATCGGCACAAAATTGGAGTCTACAGCATTTTTTTTTTCAATGCCGGATGCAATTTTAGGAAATTACGCATTTTTACGCTGCGCGTCGTCCAACAAAGTTAGGAAGGAGACGTTCACCTGAATACCTACCTTGACCCACAAGCATGGATTACCGAGCTGCCAAACAATTTATTTTGTCAAAACTCCGTACAGAGCTCTCCGATAAGCTCTACTACCACGGGGTGCATCACACGCTGGACGTGCTGAAAATGGCATCCGAGATTTGCTCCGGCGAAGGGGTAGGTGGTCGTGAACTGGTATTGGTAAAAACAGCGGCGCTTTTTCACGATTCCGGATTTGTAAAAAACAAACATCTTGGTCACGAATATGAAGGCTGCCTGATCGTTCGCGATGTTTTGCCGGGTTTCGACTATTCGTCCGGCGACATCGATATTATTTGCGGCATGATCATGGCCACCAAAATCCCGCAAACGCCCGCCAACCTGCTGGAGGAGATCATTTGCGACGCCGACCTCGATTATTTGGGGCGCGACGACTTTTATGCCATCGGCGATTCGCTGTTCGACGAATTGCAGGCATACCACATCATCGAAGGCGAACAAGCCTGGAATCGCCTGCAGGTCAGTTTTTTAACCGCCCATGCTTTCCATACGCGTACGAACAAACTGCTTAGAGAGCCGGTTAAAGAGCGCTACCTCCAAGAACTGAAGGGCCTGGTAGCGACCTACTGAACGGAAACGCGCAAAAACAAACGGCAGCGTCTCCTTTTTCCCATGCAAAAAATTGTTGTCAAGATCGGCACCAACGTGCTTTCCCGCCCCGATGGATTGCTTGACATCACTGCGATCAGCCAAATCGTCGACCAGGTAGCCGAAGTGAAAAAGCGAGGCGTGGAGGTTATTCTCGTCTCTTCCGGCGCCGTCGGGGCCGGCCGTTCGCTCACCGTACTGCCCGAAGATGCGGGCCGCATCGTGCAGCGACAGGTACTGGCTGCGGTCGGACAAATTAAATTGATGTCGACGTATGCCGATTTGTTCGGGCGCTACGGACTGCTTTGCGCGCAGGTGCTGGCAACCAGGGAGGATTTCCGCGACCGGCGGCACTACCTGAATATGCGCAATTGCCTGGCCGCCCTGCTCCGCGACAATATCGTCCCGATCGTCAATGAGAACGATGTGATCAGTGTGTCGGAACTGATGTTCACCGACAATGATGAACTGGCGGGGCTTGTTGCGGCGCTCAGCGGCGCACAGGGGCTTGTTATCCTGTCGAACGTGGACGGGGTGTTCGACGGTCCGCCCGGGCATCCCGAAAGCCGCGTCATTGCCGAAGTGCTTCCAGGCGACCGAATTCAGCAGGGTTTCATCGATCCGGTACGCTCCTCGTTCGGGCGAGGCGGCATGCTGACCAAGTTCAGGTTTGCCCAAAAAGCCGCCCGTGTCGGGATCGCTACCTGGATCGCCAACGGCAAACACCCCGGTATCTTGTCCGATATCCTCAGTGGCAAGCCCACAGGAACCTGCTTTCGCCCCAAAGCGGCTGTCAATACACTCAAACGCTGGATCGCATACGACCATACGGCACGCAAAGGCGCCATTGTCGTCAACGCAGGCGCCGAAAATGCCCTGAGAAGCCAGGTGTCGAGCTTGTTGCCCGTCGGTGTCGTTCGTATAGAAGGGGATTTTGAAAAGGGCGATTTGGTGCGGATCGTCAGCGAAAAATCGGCACTGATCGGGTTCGGCAAGGTACAATTGGGCGCAGAGGCGGCGAGGAAGGTTGTCGGCCTGAAAGGGAAAAAGCCACTGGTTCACTATGATTATTTGTACCTGGAAGTATAGATACATGGTGGCCGCCGGCAACCCCGAAACCATGCCCTGTATTTATCCTGATCCTGTTTAGTTCACAGCCATTGTCTACTATGGAATCCGCAATCGATCCCCAAAATATAGAAGCCTGCCTCGACCGCGTTCGGGCAGCCAGCCGTCATCTTTCGCTTTTTGACGACACTCAGATAGCCGGCATCCTGCGCGACCTGGCCGATCATGCCCTGCAAAACATACCGGCGCTGCTGGAGGCCAATAGCCGCGATTGTGCGCGTATGGACCCAGCCGACCCCAGATACGACCGATTGATGCTGAACGAGCAAAGGCTGAAGGCCATCGCAGCCGATCTGCTTGCGGTGGCGGCACTGCCTTCTCCGCTGCAGCGCTTGCTGGAAGAAAGGACGCGCCCGAACGGACTGTTGCTGCAAAAAATAAGCGTGCCCATAGGTGTGATCGGGGTTATTTACGAGTCGCGGCCCAATGTTACTTTCGACGTATTTGCCCTGGCCCTCAAATCGGGCAATGCCGTCGTGCTCAAGGGCAGCCGCGACGCGCATGACACCAATACCGCTATCGCAGCCCTGATCGCCGATGTACTCAGGCGCCATAACCTGAACGACGCCTGCTGGCTTGCGCCCTCCGAGCGCGAGGCGCTTGCCCCAATCCTGCAGGCAGACCGTTTTATCGACGCCATTATCCCGCGCGGCAGCCAGGGTCTGATCGATCACGTGCGCGCACATTCCAGGGTGCCGGTTATCGAAACTGGCGCGGGCGTGGTGCACACCTATATGGATTCCAGCGCGGATGTGCTGAAAAGCAAAAGTATTGTAGAAAACGCCAAGGCCCGCCGTGTCAGTGTTTGCAATGCGCTCGATACCCTGATCGTACATGCCTACCGGCTGAATGACCTGCCTGAAATAGTGGCCGGACTCGGCGAAAAGCACCGCTGCCAGATATTTGCCGACGAAAGGGCATTCCTGGCGCTGCAATCCCAATACCCGGCAGAATTGCTGACACGGGCACGGGAAGAACATTTCGGTACAGAATTTCTGTCCATGAAAATGTCGGTAAAAACCGTAGACGACCTCGACGAAGCGCTGGCGCACATTGCCCTTTACAGTTCCCGGCATTCGGAAGCCATCCTTGCAGAAGACCCCGTGGCGATATCGCGGTTTCTTCGCTCGGTCGATGCGGCCGTCGTTTATGCGAATGCAAGCACGGCGTTTACCGATGGCGGCGAATTCGGGTTTGGCGCCGAGATCGGGATCAGCACCCAGAAACTGCACGCCCGGGGACCGATGGGATTGCCGGAGTTGACCAGTTATAAGTGGATCGTGCGCGGCGACGGTCAGGTGCGGTCGTGACGCTACGGGCAACCGGTCATAAAGAAGTTTGCACGCCTTCCGCGCTGCTGCGGCTGTTGTCCAGAAAACTGCGCACGGCGCTGAAACTGACCGTTTGGTGTTGAAAAAAATATTGCGCGGCGGCGGCCTCTTCCTCACTTGCACCGAGGTGGTTCAGGATATTGGTCAGGTGCATTTTCATATGCCCCTGTTGTATACCGGTAGTTATCAGCGAGCGCACGGCGGCAAAATTTTGCGCCAGTCCCACCGCAGCCACGATGCACATCAGATCGCGCGACGAAGGGTGCCCCAGAATCTCGAGCGAACGCCGGGCCAGGGGATGTAATGCCGTGAGGCCGCCGACCGTACCGAGGGCAAGCGGGAGTTCAAGTTCGAAGCGGAAAATACCGTTTTCCACCCGGCAGCGGCTCAGGCTCCGGTATAGTCCGTCGCGACTGGCGTATGTGTGCGCACAGGCCTCGACGGCGCGAAAATCGTTGCCGGTAGCCATTACCACAGCATCTATTCCATTGAAAATGCCTTTGTTATGTGTCGTAGCGCGATAAGGATCGATGGTCGCAATGCGCACGGCGACAGCAAAACGTTCGGCCAGTGCTGCGCCATCCATGCCCTGGATACGCGCCAGTTCGTCGAAAGAGGCAATGGGTGTTTCCGCCCATGCGCGCACTACACATTCCGGGGTATAGTTCGACAGGATGGCCATGATGATCTCCACATCGCGTTCGGCATCGCTTAGTCCCGGCATTTCCGTCACAAACAGCTCCAGTGTATCGGCAAAGCGCTCGAGTACGGAGTTGATAAAATTAGCGCCCATGCTGTCGCAGGTCTCGAACGAAACGCGGATCTGGTAGTAAAATGGCTCTTGCGCGGTAAAGTCTAGCAGGTCGATGCTTCGGATACCGCCGCCGCGTTTCTGCATGTTGACCGTCAGATCGGCGCAGTCGGCGATCAGGCGCTGCTGCAGGTCGGGGAACAGGCTGCGCAGTTTCTCCGGCGCGCCCTGCCAGCGGAAATGGACCTGGCCGAGTTTTACGGTGCCCACCACTTCCGCATGGAATCCGCCGCGGTCGAGCCAGAATTTGGCTGCGCTGGAAGCCGCAGCCACCACGCTGCTTTCCTCAATCACCATGGGTACGGCGTACAGTTTGCCGTTGATGAGGAAATTGGGCGCAATGCTGTACGGGAGCGTATAGTTGGAAACGGCATTTTCGGTAAAGCCGTCGATGATTTTCTGAACCTGTACGTCCGGGTGCTGCCATTGCGACAAGTCGAGGGCTGCCGTCTCGGGATCGGCAGTATAGTGTTCCGTCAACCACCCGATCTTCTGCTGTTTGTTCAGTTTGGAAAAGCCTGCTATTGCTTTCGACATAGGTATAGGATACGGGGTCATGGGGTATAAAATACACAAAAATAAAAAATGACGAGCCGGTTTCGGCCTTACCTGGCTTGCAAAAATGCACTTGCCAGTTCAAGGCCCCTGACCTGCGACTCCACAAAGGTCTGCAATTCGGAATATTCTCCGCGTGCGTGTTTCAAAAAACCGGACGCCTGGCCATAAACCGCAGGTAAAGAGGCTTTTTGGAGCAGGTAGTAGCCGTCCAGAAAATCGCGCACACCGCCTGAGATGATGACGTGTTTGACCAGGGCTTTTGGCCCCAATTCTGCTGCCGTTATGTTGAGCCAGCGCAACATTTCTTCAGCGGAATGCCCCACGGCGGCTATTTTTTCAAAGATCAGTTGTCGTGTTGTGTCGCTGCGCAGGAGCTCGAGTTTTGCAAAATTGGTACCGCCTGCCGCTGCAAACTCAATGGCTTCCAACGGCAGTTGCAACAGGGCACGCATGCTTTTCGGGCCAAATCCCTGTCCCACCTCTTTTACAATGATGTTCAACCCGTCGATTTCAGTCAGGGCCTGTATGGTTTCCAATGGCGGCCGTACGAACATGTCGCCTTCCGGCTGCATCGCCTCCTGCAGAGGGTTGACGTGGATGATAAGTCCGTCGGCGCTCAATTTTGTCAGCAGAGCAGGGATGCGTTCCAGTTCTTTCCGGTCGATCAACTGTTCCACCTGTGCCACGCCGAGGTTGGCATAAAGCGGCAGGTCCGAACCGATGGTTTGGCGCACGTCGAAGTCGGCAAGGTGTTCATCGCTGTACAACAGCTGGCGGCAGGAGCCAAGCCCCATGCCCATGCCGAACTCCGCGCAGGCACGCGCGAGGTTATGGTTGATGACGTTAGCCAGTGCGGTACCGCCCGTCATGCTCGATACCCAGACCGGCGTGCGCAGTGTTTTACCGAGAAAAGAAAACAGGGGCAGCGATCCCGGTTTCGGGTGGGCGGCCAGCAGCGGTTCGTAGAAGAACCGGTGGTCCAGTTCGCCGCTTTCCACCCTGCTTTTGAAGGCCAGGTCGATATGGTCCTGCTTCCGCGAGGTGGCCGTCGGGTCTTCATCGGGAAGGCCGATCAGTACTGCAGGGTGTAATTTTGTCGGGTCGGTTGCCATTGGGTAATCTTGTTTTGCAAAGGTAAACGTTAGTCGGCTCAACCCTTTCACCGCACTACTTTAAAAGAAAAATGGCCGTTGCCTGTTGCGGCCCAGGTGCGCACCCATATCGGCAGCAGCATTTCCGTACCGCGTGCCGTGGTGATATCGCCCAGGTCGATGACGTCGTTCCAGCCCCAGGGCTGCAAAAAAGCACGGATAACCAGTTGTTTGGCGTCAGCGTCGTTGCCGCTCACGAACATGGTGCCGCGATCGGTGGCCGAGGATTTGCCGGCGTCGACCATCACTTCGCAATTAACGATGTTGAGTGTTTTTACCACTTTGGCAGTGGGAAAGGCCGCCTGTATCTGTTCGCCGAGGGAGTCGGTGTTGCAGATGAACAAAGAAGGCGGCATGCCTTTTGAAAAGTCAAGCGGGTTGCTGATGTCTACAAGCACCTTGCCCGCGAGGCGCCCGGCGCCTGCTGCGTTCAGGGCGTCGAGCGTGGCTTCGCCTTTGGTGGCCACAAAAACAAGATCGCCAAAGCCGGCGGCATCGGCAAAAGTGCCTTCTGAAGCGTTTTCGCCGTTGGCGGCCACCCAGGCGAGGGCTTTTTCATTGCCTTTGCTGCGGCTGCCCATCCGCACTTCGTGGCCGAGTTTGATCAAGGCCGAACCGATGGTTTTGCCTACCATGCCGGTTCCAAGTACTGCTATTTTCATGGTGACTGGATATGTTTAGTGAAACGGAACATGAAACAGGTAAGCGGGCAAGATGTTGAGACCGGATAAAATAACCTTGCATATTGGTGTTTCCCTTTTTCAACGACACTTTGCCGGAAAATAAAATTCCGTACTTTTGCCGCCGTTTTCGGGTGCAAGCACCCCGTTTTTTATGATTTTCAACACGTTACACCAACTTTTTCACACTAAAAATAGACATACCGGATGAGTTCTCTGGTTTACTTACTTCCACTTTTCGGCGTTGTCGGATTGCTGTACATGTTCATCCTGCAAGCCTGGGTGACAAAACAGGATGCCGGCGACGACAAGATGCAGGGCATCGCCAAAAACATCGCCGATGGTGCGATGGCTTTTCTCAAGGCCGAATATCGTATTCTGGCTGTTTACGTGGTTGTGGCTGGCGGCCTGCTCGGCTGGCTCAGCACGCAGGTAACCACCAGCCACCCATTGATTGTGGTGGCCTTTGTTATCGGTGCGCTTTTTTCGGTACTGGCCGGTTTGTTTGGCATGCGCATCGCCACGAAAGCCAACGTCCGCACCACCCAGGCGGCACGCACCAGTCTTGCCAAGGCCTTGAACGTATCGTTTAAAGGCGGTTCCGTGATGGGCCTCGGCGTGGCAGGCCTCGCCGTGCTTGGACTGAGCACCCTGTTTGCCGTGTTTTATGTGTTTTTCATGAACGGCGAGTATCCCGCAGGCGGTCATACGACCATGACGCGGGTACTGGAGGTGCTGGCCGGTTTCTCGCTGGGCGCCGAGTCTATCGCGCTGTTTGCCCGCGTAGGCGGCGGTATTTACACCAAGGCTGCCGACGTAGGCGCCGACCTTGTGGGTAAGGTGGAAGCCGGTATTCCGGAAGACGACCCGCGTAACCCCGCAACCATCGCCGACAACGTGGGCGACAACGTGGGCGACGTAGCCGGCATGGGCGCCGACCTTTTCGGCTCCTATGTAGCTACCGTACTGGCGGCTATGGTACTCGGTAATGCCGTAATCCGCGACTCAAATGGCATCAGCGATATATTCGGCGGCATCGGCCCAATCCTGCTGCCGATCATGATCGCCGGCCTGGGTATCCTCTTTTCCATCGTGGGCATGTGGCTCGTGCGGGTGAAAGACGACGCCAAGGTGAGCGCAGATACCGTTCAAGGTGCCCTGAATACGGGCAACTGGGCGAGTATCATCCTGACAGCCGCCGTTTGCTACCCGCTGATCAAGTGGATGCTTCCGGAAGAAATGACCATGAACTATTTCGGTCAGGGCAATCAAACGGTCACGAACACAAGCGTATTCAATGCTGTGATGGTGGGCCTGATCGTAGGCGCCATGATCTCGGCTATCACGGAATACTACACGGGCCTGGGTAAAAAGCCTGTGATGAGCATCGTCCGCCAGTCGGCTACCGGCCACGCCACCAACGTGATCGCCGGCCTGGCTACGGGTATGATGTCGACCTGGATGCCTATTGTGATGTTCTCCGGCGCAATCTGGGCGGCCTACTCCCTGGCTGGATTCTACGGCGTGGCGATCGCTGCCTCGGCTATGATGGCAACTACCGCCATGCAGCTGGCCATCGACGCTTTCGGCCCTATTGCCGACAACGCCGGCGGTATCGCTGAAATGAGCGAACTTCCGAAAGATGTGCGCGAGCGCACCGACGTGCTCGACTCCGTGGGCAACACCACTGCCGCTATCGGCAAAGGTTTTGCAATTGCTTCGGCGGCGCTTACGGCCCTCGGCCTGTTTGCAGCCTATGTCGACTTCACGGGTATCGACGGCATCAATATTTTCAAGGCGAAAGTATTGTCTGCCTTGTTCCTCGGCGGCATGATCCCGGTGGTTTTCTCCGCTTTTGCCATGCAGAGTGTGGGTAAGGCCGCTATGGAAATGGTGAACGAGGTACGCCGCCAGTTCCGCGAAATCCCGGGCCTGCTCGAAGGCACCGGAAAAGCAGAGTACGGCAAGTGTGTGGAAATATCGACCCGCGCTGCACTGCGCGAGATGATGATCCCGGGCCTTATAGCCCTGGTGACTCCGGTTCTGGTTGGCTTTATCATGGGTGCAGAAGCACTCGGAGGCTATATGGCCGGCGTAACCGTCAGCGGTGTGATGTGGGCTATTTTCCAGTCCAACGCCGGCGGCGCCTGGGACAACGCCAAGAAATCGTTTGAAAAAGGCGTGGAGATCGAGGGCAAGATGTATTACAAAGGCTCCGATCCGCACAAGGCAGCCGTAACCGGCGATACGGTGGGTGATCCGTTTAAGGATACCTCGGGTCCGTCGATGAACATCCTGATCAAACTTTCCTGTCTGGTAGGTCTGGCCATCGCGCCGATCCTCGGCAGTCAGCACGCCGCAGCGACACAGTCCAACCGGCTGATCGCTCCGCCGCTGCCGTCGGACAGTTATGAAATGAAAATGCAGACCCACGAGCGGATCATGCAGCAACAGCAGCAGATGCAACAGCAATACGGCGGTTCGCAGCAGGCTGTTCCCTCAACGGTCAAACCGCCAACCACTATCACACAGCCTTCGGAAGTGTCGATCAGCCCACTCAAAACGATGCCCGGCTCCTCTTCCAGTGCAACAGGTGTTGATGCACAGCAGACAAAACCGGCAAAATCGGACGCACAGCAGCAGAACAAACAATAGACTGCCGCAAGGATCTAACCAATAAAATGCCCTGGCCCGCTTTTGCGGGTCAGGGCTTTGTGTTTATTTGCAGATAGGTTTCCGAGAGGGGTATTATCAAAGTAGTGTTTGGATGTTGTACAGGTGTGCGTTGATTGTTGTGCAAATTTGGAGCGTTGTGACCGTGGCAGCAATTACATTTTTGGCCGGTTTTCCATCAGGTACCGCCGGCAGGGTACCGCCGGCTTTAGCCGGTGTGATCTAAGAATGGCGTATATACCATTAATATGCGCCGGCTGAAGCCGGGCGGTACCTGACCTTTGTGCGCGCCGGCTAAAGCCGGCGGTACCTGGACGGTACCGGGCACAAAAAAGGAGCCACCGCCGGATAACCGGGATGACTCCTGTTGGATTTTCGCGTGCCTGAGATGGCCTTCGTTTTGTGTTTATTGGCGCTTGATGAGCGGGAATACTTTTTTACCTTCGCCGGTCACCATGTGCAGGTAATATACGCCGTCCGGCAGGCCGTCGCCGCTTATGGTGGCGGAATATTCTCCCTGATCCTGATGTGCCTCATTGCTGACAGATTGCACCAGCCGGCCCATTGCGTCGTACAGGTTAAGCTGCGTCGGACCCGGTTTCAGACGTTCATAATGCAGGGTGGCTGATTCGCTGAAGGGATTGGGGCTGGGAGGCAGGAGGAGGGTAATGTCTGACGGTGCGGAAGCGAGGTCTGATGCCGGTGAATCGGTGGATTCATCGCTGCGTTCCGGAGGCTTGCAACTGTTGCACATCCGGAAGTCCATGCTTTCATGGAATGTTATGGAGAAATCGACATAGCCGACATTGGTTGAATTTTGGTAATCGACGGTGAATAAGGGTGTGCCGTTACCTATGGTATTGCCTGCCGTATATACACATTGTGCATAGCCTGCACCCTGTTGTCCGGGGCCCAGATCATCCGGCTCGAAGTGGAAAAAGTTCCCGATCCACTGATTCTGGTTCAGCGGGTTTGGCCCAATTCGACCGTCGCCATTGGATACGGCAAGGCCGAACCAGTAATCCTTGTCTGCGTAATTTATTTTCCCCAACATTCCGGTGGGATAAGGCGAGTTCTGGGAGTAAGTCTCTCGTACACAGAAATTGAGGCTCTGACCGCCATTCATGCTGAACATGTTGAACTGGTTGCAGGGGTTTTGGAATTCGACTATACCATCAATGATAATAATGCCAGTAGTAATTTCGACCATAATCCCTTCGCTCCAGTCGCCATCAGGGCAATAGGAAGCACTGACGGTAAACTGGTAGGTGTGGCCTGGTAAAAGGTTGTTTATGGTAAGGCTGGGGGTATTGACGTAGTTGGTAGGTACGGCCTGGCCGAGATTTACATCCAGCCCCTCCACGCGGTAGTAGGTGGTATAGGCGCTGGGTTCCCAGGCAAGGCTGACACTGTTGGGTGTGACGCCTACGGCGGCTATCCAGCCCGGTGCGGGAGCGACACAAACCGACTGGCCGGTTTCAACCGTGGGTACGGGATCGACGGTATGGGCAAAAAAAACGGCCGGCCAAACCAGGGCAGGCAGGCAGAGCAGGAGAAAGCGGAAAGTTCTCTTTTTCATCATGTTATTGTTTATTATATTACCTGTTTGAGAAAAATCACACAAATGTTGCCCGCTTCGAGCGTTATTTCTTCTACATTTTTTTCGGATTTTCCGAAACCCCTTGCGACCGGTTTGCAAAGCTCATCAAACACTGCCCTTTTATGCTGAATCGAAAATTGTTGGAAGTGCTGGGGCGTCTGGGCCCCGCAGAGAAAAAGCAGTTGCGTTTGTTTCTGGTGTCACCCTATTTTAACCGTGCGTCCAATGCGGAGGAAATCGTTCGTTTGTACGACTATATCGTCAATTACAATGCCGAAGAGGCGCACCCCGCTTTATCTAAAGAAGTAGTATTTGGTTTGTTTTTTCCAGGAAAGCCATTTCGGGAAAAAGAAAAAGGGCCACTTGATTCAATGACATCAGAGTTATTCCGGTTGGTGCGCCGGTTTTTAGGACAATTAGAAATGGAAAAGGAAAATCTTGAAATAAGTGACTACTTGGCTTTAGCAAAATTCTACAGGAAGTTTGGTTTTGAAGAAAGGTTTTGGCAGAATATGCATATGATAAGAAAATCTCATGAAAACCTGGCAGTACGCGATGCAAATTTTTATTTTGATCTATTTAAAATTGAAGAAGAAGAGTCAGGGTTCCGTGCTCTATACAATTCTTTTGTTGACGATATGAATCTGCACGCTGCACACAGAAATTTAGATGTGTTTTATAGCATACTCAAAATGGAACTTTCATGTGCGCTAGAGATTCAAAAAAAATATGCTTATATAGAGGACTATCCATTATCAGATTTGTTTAATAATGTATTTAACGTGAGTTTTGGATATGTTGGAGGTTGTAGAAATGAAAATAGGCCAAAAAATGAGAGATTTGAGTTACGACACTTAAAATTTCTCAAGATTCAGCCTATGGACACCAAAGTTAATGAACAGAAGTTGCTTGAAATATTCATTTGGACGGATGATTTTGTAAAATCTTATGATCGACTCTTTCTTCCTGCTCCTGGAGGTCAGCGGCGCCGGAGGCCAGGGTTGACTACCAGCGAGATGATGACGCTCTTGATTTTTTACCATTACAGTGGGTATAAATGTTTTGAATACTACTACCAACGCTGTGTTTTGAAGGATTTGTGCGATCATTTTCCTCAAGCCCCTTCCTACAATCGATTTGTCCAACTTATTCCCCGTTGCATGAACCTGATGTATTTGATGGGACAGATTCGTGGGCGTTTGGCCCAAGCCACGGGTTTCTACTTTGTGGACAGCAAAAAACTGCCTGTGTGTGACAACCGCCGCATCCATTCCCACAAAGTTTTTAAGGATGTGGCCAAACGGGGCAAAACATCAACAGGGTGGTTCTTTGGATTAAAAATACATTTGATTATCAACAATATAGGTGAAATCGTGAATTTTGTAATTACTGCGGGCAACGTTATGGATAATGCTAAAGGGGTTTTGGACCAGCTCTTTAGATTCATCCAGGGAAAATGTTTTGGCGATAAGGGCTACATCAGCAAATACTTCGAACATTACTATCGACAAGGTATCCATCTGGTCACCCGAATCCGCAAAAACATGAAAAACCGGCCAATGGATTGGTGCGACAAAATGATGCTGTTCAAACGGGGTGTCATCGAGTCGGTCAACGATATCCTTATGACGGTCTTCGATATTGACCACACCCGCCATCGCAGCCCAATCAATGCCGTGACTCATATGCTCGGGGCTGTCCTTGCTTACAGTTTTTACGACTCCAAACCATCCGTTTTCAATCCCGCTTTTCTCAATATGCCCTGAGACCTATCCAAAACTCACGTTATTTAAGTTAACAAAAGAAGGCGGTCCGTTTGATATACCAATTAATCAATTGTATAGAGCAGCATTTGAGCAACTAAAGAATAATGAAAAAGATATCAATTTGACCGAATTCGAGTCCTTATTAGAGGTATATAAGAAAGAAATCCCTAGAGAAAAACTAAGTAACCTTAAAGCTTTCTTTAGATTTTTATGGGCACAACGATATCGTATAGCAGGAGACGACATGTCGTTGCGTCAAAATTTTGAGATTAACAAACAACACCTAATCGAAGGTTATTTTTACATAGACAATTACATTCCCCATACCACTTTCCGGAATCTGGTCATTTTCGGCCTGAAACTCGGCGAATACGACTGGGTTAAAAATTTTTTAGATACCCACCCTCCCGAGCGCATCGGGAGTACCCGCTATCCGGCAGAAATTCACAGCCTGAACTACGCTGAGTATTATTTTTATCTGAAAAACTACGATGAGGCCCTGGAACGGCTGGTATACAAACTTTTTGAAAACCCGACCGTCAGCATTCTCGCCGACGTTCTCCTCATCAAGATATACTACGAGACCCAGAACGACCTGCTCGAAACCCGCATGAAGGCCCTCGACCAGAAGGTCCGGCGCTCCAAACTCGGCGCGGAGGTAAAAAACCGCTACCTCACCTTCCTTCGAAAACTCGACAAGATCATCAAATACGGCTGGCAGAAGAAAAGTCCCCGGCGCCTGCAATTGATCGATGAGGTCAAATCCGCCCCGGAGATCATTGCACGGGAGTGGCTGCTGGAGCAACTGAGTGAGAAGTGAGTTGCCGGTGGCACACCGGTCCGGCCCAACATTGTGCCCGGCGCAAAGCCGGACCGGACCGGTGTGCCGTCAGGATGCTTTTGATTGGTATAAAAATAATTTGTTTTAAACAAAACTATTTATTTTAAATTTGCAGGCTGAGCGCGTGTTCGGGGATTTATTCCTGAACACACGCTAATTGACCGGAATGTTCACTAACCAATTTTTGCCATGAAAGCACTGAAAATTCTGTTATACGTTGTATTGGGCTTGCTCGCTTTATGGGCACTGCTGGGCCTTTTTGCCCGAAAAAACTACCATATTGAACGCAGTACCGAGATCGACGCACCCATCGAACTCGTGCATGAACAGGTAAGTTTTTTCAAGAACTTCAAGCATTGGTCGCCCTGGCACGTGTACGACCCCAATATGCAAACCAACATTGAAGGAACCGACGGGACGCCCGGCGCGGTCTATACCTGGTCGGGCAACGACAAGGTGGGTAAAGGCAACCAGGTGCTCAGGGTCGTGACGCCGACGCGGGTTGAACTGGATGTGTCCTATAACGATTGGGGCCCTTCCCCTGTATTTTTCCAACTGGAGCCCAAAGGCCAAAAAACAAACATCACCTGGGCGATGGACATGCACGTGCCTTTTCCCTGGAATGCTTTTGCCATGCTGACCGATGTGAATGCCTTTGTCGGAAAAGACTATGAAAGTGGCCTGATCAACCTCAAGAAGGTGTGCGAAGACATTGCGCACAAAATATACCGGGGCTTTGAGGTTTTCGAGGTCGATCTGCCGGTTCGTTACTATGTCAGCGTACGCAAAGTAGTCCCCATCCCGGAAATAACGTCGTTTTTCGGCGAAAACCTGGGTATGATCATGGAAACGGTACAATCCAGGAAACTGACGCAGGCAGGTCCCCCCTCCGGGCTGTACTGGAGCTACGACGAGGAGGCCGGCACGACCGATATGGCTGCTGCCATTCCAATTGCCGAGGAAAAGAAACTCGGCAGCGGCGTACAGGTGTTCACCATAGGTGGCGGCAAGGCGCTGGTCATCGATTATCTCGGCGACTATACCGGCCTGGGTGAAGCGCACCGCGCCATGGACGATTGTATGCAAGACATGAAACTGCGCAATATTCCACCGGCTGTTGAAGAATACCTCACCGACCCATCCACGGAACCCGATACCGCGAAGTGGCTGACGAAGATTATTTATTTTGTCGAGCCGGAGGAGAAGTAAGCGCGGGTTCTGCAACTAATCCTATAAGGTTTTCAAAACCTTATAGGATTTAATTTATTGAAAATCAACATTACAATTACCGAAAAACGCCCCCGACGGCTTTTGCCCCCCCCTCATTTCCGCATGGCTTCCTCAATCAGCAGCGAAAAAAACACACCCAGTTCCCACCCGTGCGCACGTGCCTGTTGCGGCACGATGCTGGCCGGCGATATGCCCGGTATGGTGTTGGCTTCCAGGAAGTGGAAGGTATCGCCGACAAGTATATAGTCGAACCGCACGACGCCCTTGCATTTAAGTGCCTCATAGAGAAAGCGCGACTGTGACTGGCATTGTTGCGTCAGTTCGGGCGACAGATCGGCCGGTGTTACCTCCTTTGATTTACCTTCATATTTTGCCGCGAAATCAAAAAACTCTGTTTCGGGAATGATCTCTGTAACGGGCAAAACCGTAACCGTTCCATTGACGCGCAGCACCCCGTTGGAAAATTCCCGGCCGGGCAAAAAACTTTCCACCACTGCCTCGCTGTCAAAACGCCAGGCCTCCTCTATCGCAGGCAACAGCGCTTCCGCCGTTTTTACCTTGGTGACACCAAAACTGGAACCGTGCGTATTGGGTTTGACAAACAGCGGCATACCCAGCGGCTTGATTTTTTCCAGGTCTGCCGGCTCGCCCCGGCGCAACAATACAGAACCGGCCATCGGTACGGTACCGAACTGCGCCAACTGCAACTTGGTGTTGTGTTTGTTCATGGTCAGGGCGCTCACGTAGCCGTCGCAGCAGGTGTACGGAATACCCAGCATGTCGAAATAACCCTGCATTTTGCCGTCTTCCAGCGGTGCGCCGTGCAGAGCGGCAAACGCACAGTCGAAATGTATCTTTTCGCCGCCCAGCGTCAGGGAAAAATCGTTTTTGTCGATTGGAGTGCCCGAATCGATTTCGTGCCAGTCAGATTTCTGGATATCGATCAAAAAACTGCGGTAGCGGTCTTTTGGCAGGTGTTCGCGTACCACCTGTCCACTTTTGAGCGAGATGACGCGCTCCTCCGAATCGCCGCCGGTAAGGATGGCTATGTTTGTCATGGTAAACCGATTTGCGGCAAAGATAGTGTTGTATTAAAGTTCCGTTAAGGCTTTAAACATTCCCGCGTTCCTTTCGTCTGACATTTGCGATCAGACGCAGGTAAAAATCTATCAAGTGTACCTATGCACAAACTACAGCACCTACTCTGGCGGACCGGTTTCGGTCCCCGCACCAAAAGCTGGGAAAAATGGGCCGCCCTGCCGGAAGCGGCGTGGTGGCCCAAACTAAAAGACGACTCCATTCCCGACCCTGTCTACTTCGATGTGGCCGACAGCGCCATCAAGGGGCTCTTTATGGGTATCAGCGAACTCGGCAAAATGGAGCGTGGCGACCTGTCGAAAGAAGACAAGAAGGAAGTCCGGCAAATGAGCCGCGAAAACCTGCGCAGCCTCAACCTGCACTGGCTGGAGGAAATGACACACACCAAATCTCAACTCCGCGAAAAAATAGCCCTGTTCTGGCACGGGCATTTTGCCAGCCGCAATTTTAACGTCCTCTATCAGCAGCAGATGCTGCATGTCATTCGGGAAAAGGCCCTGGGCAATTTCGGCGACCTGCTGCGCGGCGTGTCCAAATCGGCGGCCATGCTGGCCTTTCTGAACAACCAGCAGAATAAAAAGCAACATCCCAACGAAAATTTTGCCCGCGAGGTGATGGAACTGTTCACCCTCGGACGGGGGCATTACACCGAAACAGACATCAAGGAAGCCGCCCGCGCCTTTACCGGCTGGGGCTTTCGCCTGAACGGCGATTTTGTGTTCCGGAAGGCCCTGCACGACAACAGCAGCAAGACACTGCTCGGTAAAAGCGGGAAATACAATGGCGACGATGTGTTGGACATCCTGCTCGAACAGCGGCAAACCGCCCGGTTCATCGCCCGCAAACTGTACCGCTTCCTGGTCAATGACATGATCGTGCCCGACGACCGCATCACCTGGCTGGGCGACCGCTTCTACGATTCCGGGTATCAGATCATGCGCCTGCTCGACGACATCGTGCGCAGCGACTGGTTCTATGCTCCCGAAAACACGGGCAACAAGATCAAATCGCCCGTCGAACTCTGGGTCGGTATCCGACGGGCTGTCCCCTTCGAACTCGATAACCCGGATACCCAGTTGCTCCTCCAGCGGGCGCTGGGACAGGTGCTTTTTTACCCGCCCAACGTGGCCGGGTGGCCGGGCGGGCGCAACTGGATCGACAGCAGTTCGCTCATGCTGCGCCTGCGCATTCCCCAGATGTTGCCCGACCGGCGCGATTTTGATATTCGCGCCAAAAGCGACGATGACCAGCAAATGGGCCAGGACGAACGTGTCGGCAGCAAAAGAAGACTGGCTGCCGAAATCGACTGGCAACCGGTACTCGATCTTTTTTCGGGTATACCGGAAAAGGAACTGGTAGCGCAGATCGGTGCATATCTGTGGACGGTTTCAAACAGCAAAATGCCCGTAGAAGTGCTCCGGAACCATACCGACGGCAGCAGCCGGGAGGCGCTGATCAAAACGACCATGATACAATTGATGGCGACGCCGGAGTATCAGTTGTGTTAATTGGTTGGCCCCGCGTTATTCATGATCATAATTTAACGGCAACGATATGCTGATCAAACGAAGAGATTTTCTGAAAACAGGCTCGCTGGCAACGGCGTCGATGTTACTGCCCAAATTTTTAAAAGCCGTGGAGGCGCGCGGCGTCTTGCCGGTAAAAGGCAAAAGCCTCGTGGTACTGCAACTCAGCGGCGGCAACGACGGCCTGAACACGGTAGTGCCGGTACGGAACGATATATATTACAAAGAACGGCCGCGGCTTGGTATCAAGCGGGAGAACGCGCTGGCGCTGGGTACGGAAGCAGGCCTGCACCCGTCGCTTTCGGGGCTTAAAGGACTGTTCGACAACGGCGACCTGGCGATCCTGAACAGCGTAGGCTATCCCAATCCCGACCGCTCGCATTTTCGCAGTATGGATATCTGGCACTCGGCAAGCCCTGCCAGCGAATACTGGCAGACGGGCTGGCTGGGCCGATACCTCGATGCGCAGTGCAGCGGTGCCCCTGCCCGTAACAACGGATGTTCGTCGGCAGCCCTGGAGATCGACGATACGCTCAGTCTGGTGCTGAAGGGCGAAAAGGCGAAAGGCCTGGCCCTGCAGGATCCGAAAAAACTGTTTGAAGCAGCACGAAGCCCGTATTTCACGGCGTATGCCGAAGCGCACGGCGATGCAGGCAACGGTGAAACGCAGGTGGATTACCTGTACAAAACAATGGCGGAAACCCTGTCGAGCGCCGATTATCTGTACCAGCAAAGTCGCCGCAAACCGGCCGGCGCAGGCTATCCCGCTACCGAACTGGGCAAAAACCTGAAAACCATCGCATCGCTGATCCTCGCTGATACCGATACCCCGGTGTACTATGTGTCGCTGGGAAGTTTCGACACTCACATCAATCAGGACGGGCAACAAAAGAGGCTGTTCGACCAGATGAACGGGGCCATCGAGGCTTTTGTGAAAGACATGAAGGCAAACGGCAAATGGGACGACGTACTGCTGGTCACCTTCTCCGAATTTGGTCGCCGGGTGTCGCAAAATGCCTCCGGCGGCACCGATCACGGCACCGCCAACCAGATGTTTTTCATGAGTGGAGCGCTCCGGCAAAAAGGGCTGGTAAACCCCTTGCCCGACCTGTCCGATCTGGAGGATGGTGATTTGAAATACAAAGTGGATTTCCGGCAGGTATATGCCACCTTGCTGAACAACTGGCTGGGCGCCGATGCCAACGCCATCTTGGGCAGTTCTTTTAAGACCCTGGACCTGGTCTGAAAGCGATATGTCCGGGTTTCGGGTAATGATCAGTATTTGACCACGCGTTTCTCGGTGACCTGATGGTCGGCCTGGACTTCAATCATGTAGGCTCCGTTGGGGTTGCCCGTCAGGTCGATCAGGCCATTATCGGAAAGATGTTCGGTCATCACTTCATGTCCCCTCATGTCGATCACCCGGACAAGCATGTCTTCTTCCCGGCTCTTTACCAGGAGAGGCCCGGTTGTCGGGTTGGGGAAAACCTCCACATCCTGACTGTCGCCGAAAACCACGCCGGTCAGGTCCGAGTAGGTGACCGTTCCGTCGGTATCTACCTGCCGGAGCCGGTAGTAGTTATAGCCTTTCTTTGGCTTGGCATGGAAATACTCATACGTGTTTTCTGCTGACGAGGCGCCTTTTCCGGCTACCTTTCCGATGGTTTGGAATTGCAGACCATCCGGTACCCTGTATTCCACTTCAAAATAGGCATTATCGCGTTCAGAGGCTGTTTTCCAGACCAGCAAAATACCATCGTTTTTGCGTACACCTTCAAAAAAGGTCAGCTCTACGGGCAAAAGCAGGCAGGCTGCTTCTACCTGCGCTACTGAATTGCAGCCGGGGTCATTGTTTGAAATCGATGCATTGCCGGGGCCTGCGAGATAATCGCATATCCCCTGGGCGGCGCAATTGCTCAGCAGGTTATTGCTGGAAATAATCAGGCTGCCACCGCCGATAGTCGCCAGACTGGCAAAGTCTGTTACCGATGTTAGAAACGGATTGGCCGTAATGGAAAAATTTCCGCCAATAGTCGTCAGGTTTGAAAAAGCCCCCAGAGAGGTCAGACCGCCATTGTTGGATACTTCAAAATCGGTTCCGACAGACTCCAGGTTGCCCAGTCCGTTCAACGTCGTCATGTTGGGGTTGGAACTGATGACGAGGTACCTGCCGTTTGTAGCGGCGTTGTTGCCCACTGCAGTCATATTGTTCAAACTGTTCAGCGCCGTCAGCCCGGTATTGTTGTTGATCTGCAGGTAACGGCCGCAAAATGCGACATTGTTCAGACCGTTCAGATCGGTCAGTTGAGGGTTATAGGCAATTTCCAGGGCGCCGTTAACATACCCGACGCCTGACAGGGCACTCAGGCTGGACAGTTGGGCATTTCCGGTAATGGTGAGCGACCCTCCGATAAACGGCAGATTATTCAGACCGTTCAGGTTGGTGAGTGCGTCGTTGTTGTCGATCGTGAGTTCTACGCCGATATTGCCAAGATTGGACAAGCCGCTCAGGGAGGTCAGCGCGGGGTTATTCATGATAAAGAGGCTCTTGGTAATGGAGGTGATATTGCTCAGACCGTTCAGGTTGTTTATATTATTTCCCTGAATCGTGAGGCTTACGTTCAATACCGAACAGCCGGAATAATTATTTGGAAAGTTGTTTACCTGCGATTGGGTACTCAAAGTAAGCGGTGCACCGGGACATTGGGCTGCGACTCGAAAAAAAGAGCAGTAGCCCAGCATACACAAGGCGAGATATTTTTTCATAAAGGGGCGATTATATGGTTGAATTTCCCAAAAGATAAACCTGAGCCATAACGAATCTGTTTTCCACTGAAAGGCAACCAATCTGCAGGAAATAGATTCGTAATGGCTCAGGCCTGCCTGTTTTAGCGGGTATTTCCAAAACAGGAATTTCAAATGTCGATGCAAACATATTCAATTGCCGGCCGATTCCGCGCGGGACGGCATAAATGAAATGTTATCGTTATTTGAACGGGTTTCCAAACTTTTCGTCTGCCATCAAACTATTGTCTGTCAATGTATTAAGAAAGGCGACAAGCGCTTGCTTCTGGTTGTTGTTCAGGTTGAGCCGGAGTGGCTGACCATTCGGTCCAACAAGGCGGTTATCGAGCGCAGGGCTCAGTTGAATGCCGCTGTTGTAGTGTTCGACCACTTCATTCAGGGTGTTGAACCGGCCGTCGTGCATATACGGACCTGCGACACCGATGTTCTTGAGCGAAGGCGCTTTGAAGACAACTGTTTCACCCGCGTCGAGGCCATTGCTGCGGCTGTTGGCAGCCAGGGCAAAGGTGGGCGGCTGGTGGCACCCGGCGCACCCGGCGCCGCCGGCATTCGGTGGTGCGAGAAAAAGATTCTTGCCCGTATTTTCCATTTGGGTGAAATTGGGAAATGGCAGGTTGGCCGCGCCGTTGGGCTGGGCGGGGTTGAACACCTGGGCAAATCCTTCGTCGAACTTGCTTCCGGTAGACTGAATGCTCCTGACAAATTGCGCCAGGGCAAGTTTCATGCTGTTTTCGGTGATATCCGAAGTGCCGAATGCCTGTTTGAACAGAACGGGGTAGTATTCCAGTTTCCGCATTTTCCGAAGGAGGGAGTCTATACCGCCTGCGCTGTCGTCGAAGCCCATTTCGACGTGGTCCTTGATGGGTCGTGTGACCTGATCCTCCACATCGGCCGCCCTTTTGTCCCAAAACATCCGTTCGCCCGTATAGAAATTGGCGTTCGCCAGCCGCATGGAATGGGCGCCGGTAAGTCCGCCGGTGAAGCCCTCGCTCAGCCGCTTGTCGTCGGTGAATCCTTTTTGCTGGATATGGCACGATGCGCAGGCAACCGTATTATTGAGGCTCAGGTTTTTATCATAAAACAATACCCGGCCCAGCAGAGCGCCGTTATCGGTCACGGTATTGATACTCGGGGCGTTGTCGCTGGCCAGTACATTGGCGTCGTAGTGTACCGGGTAGAGCGGGTTGGCATAGTTGCCCGGCGCATTGAGGTCGATGTGCAGGTATTTGCTGATGATCTCGGCATCGGACGGCTGAACGGGGTCGATAACGACAGTATCATCTTTTTTGCAGGCGGCGAGAGCGAGCAGGATGGCCAGGATAAAAACGGCGATTGGGGACAGGAAAAAGCGTTGTTGCATGGTCGGGAAAGTTTTAGTGTTTCCCCGTTCAGACGGCGCTTCCCATAAAATCCTTCGGCGCGGAAGGATTTTTTTGTAATCCGGTAGATGGTCCGCCGAAATGCTTCTGCCCGAACAACCCTAGTTCTTTACCACCCTTTTCACCAGCCTGCGCCCATCCGCCTGAATTTCAAGGAGATAAACGCCATTGGGTTGATCGCTCAGGTCAATCAAACTGCTTTCGGTAAGGTCTTTGGCCAGGATTTCCTTTCCTGCAAGGTCGGTAACGCGGGCGCTGCGCGTTGTAGCGCTTCCTTTCACGATTATCGGCCCCCTGGTAGGATTTGGAAAAATATCGGGTTCGATATCGGAGTCAATATACACGCTCAGGATGTCGGAATACTCCGAACGGCCGTCAAAATCTACTTGCCGGAGCCGGTAATAGTTGAGCCCTTTGGCCGGATTGGCGTGGAAAAAAGTGTATTTGTTCTCCACGGCAGAAGTGCCGTTACCTGTTTTTTTCCCGATGGTTTGAAAATGCGGGTCATGCTGGCCTTTGAATTCCACTTCAAAGTAGGCATTGTCCTGCTCCGATGCCGTTCTCCAGTTGAGCATTACCCCGCTGCCTTCGGGGTTGCCGCCGAAGTAGGTCAACTCGACGGGTAGCAACGCGCAGGCAACCTCTACCTGCCCGATTGTATTGCAACCGACGGCATTGCTCGAAATGATGGCATTGCCGGGTCCGGACACATAATCGCAAATGCCCTGCGCGGCACAATCGCTTAGTGAAGCGTTCGAGGCAATGGTAAGGTTGCCCGTTACCGATGACATATTGACAAACTCGTCGAGGTCGGTCAAGGCGGGATTATTGTCCACATTGAAGTTGCCGTCGATGGTCGTCAGCCCGGCAAAAGCATTCAGGTTGTTCAGCATCGGGTTGCCCGCGATCTCGAAGTCGCCGTTGACAATGCTGAGTCCGTTCAGGCCATTGATCGTCGTCATTACGGGATTGGAGCCCAGAAAAAAATAACTGCCGGTTTCCGAGATAAGGTCGAGCCCGTTGATGGCAGGCAGGCTGTTGTTGTTGTTGATCGCCAGGAAGCCGTTGATGTAGTTTGGACCGACTTCTGTGAGGCTGGAAAGCGCGGTAACATCCGTCAGTACCGGGTTGAAGGAAATGTTCAGGTAGCTCCCGAGGCTTGGTATGGGGCCAATGCCGTCGAGCGTAGCCAGTTGGGCGTTGCCTTCAATCGACAGGTGGCCACCCAGCCAGGTGAGGTTGTCGAGGCCGCTCAGGCTGGTGAGCATGTCGTTGTTCTCGATTTTCAATTCTACCGCGATCGAGGTGAGGTTGCTCAGGCCGCTCAGGGAGGCCAACTGGGGGTTGTCGCGAAGGATGAGGCTATTGGCTGTAGTTTGGATGCCGTTCAGACCATCGAGGTTGGTGATGTTGTTGCCTGTTATAGTCAGCAGGACAAACATATCCGTACATCCGGGGTAATTGGTTGGAAAGGCATCCACTTGTGCCTGGGAATTCAAGGTCAGCGGGGCAATTGGGCACTGCGCGATGGCGGCGCTATTCATGCACAACGCAATGAAAACAAGTGTAATATATTTTTTCATGTAATGGTTTTTGCAGAAATGAACGTGTTGAGGCCTAACATGCCTAAAAACAACTAAGCAAAAAACGCACGTGAAACGAAGCGTTTTTTGCCCAGCAGAATTCAGATGTTAGCCTTGTCGTTTGAAGCGTTTTCTTCAAACAGAAACTGCAAAGATATTTCAGGTTATCAAAGGGCGCAACACAAACCGGTATATTTAACCGATAGGAGAACAGCAACATGGCATACGCCCGGTAAATTATTCCACGAGGATTTCATCTGCAAACACCCAGCATTTCTGTCCGGCGCCGGGGTGCCAACCCGGGTTTTTGAGCAGGCTCTCCACTTTCACTTTCAAGTACCGGGCCTTAACAGGCTGAGGCGCCGGTTCGCTGATAATGCCGGTTTTGATCTCCTGCATGCCTCCCGGCACGGGATATTGCGCCCGAATGCAGGGCTTCCAGTTGCGCCCGTCGTCAGAAGTCCAGACCTGCAGACCATGCGGAGCAAATATCCAGGAGCCGTTGTTTTCGGCATAGTGAACGCTGAGGCGGTGAAAGTCGATGGCTGTTCCAAAATCAAGCGTGGCGATGAGGTGTTCGCCTTCATAGCCGATAAAGGTTTTGTCTGTGTACACCGGACCGATCTGACCATCTGACAGCGATGCAGCGCCCGAGCCGGGGTATTTTGGCGAGGGTGGGGAGGCCAGCACCACTGTTTTCGGGCTCCATTTTCTTTTGACAAAGGAGGCTTCTACGGGCGGACTGTTCTCCCAGCCTTCCCTTGCCGCGATTGCCCGGAGGGTGACCGACTGGTCGAACACCAGCGGTGCGCCCTTGTAGCGGTACGACTGGGTCGTAGGGGAGGCCTGATCCAGGGTATAGAACAAACCGACGTTTTTGAAAGGAAAGTCCAGCATCACCTGCACCGTATCTTCGAATATATTCCGGCCGTAAAGCAGTTTGGGCGCGCGCAGTTGCAGCATTGCCGTGGTCGAATCCGGCGCTGCGCCTTTGTCGATGTGCATCCCGGGTACCCGGTTTTTTAATTGCTCCAGTCCGGCATCCGTCATCCCGCTTTTCCAAACATAAAGGTTCTGCAAAGCAGGCAAGGCGCACAGTGTTTCCACGGCGCCGTCGTCGACCATGGTGTTGGTGATGTTCAGATAATTGAGGTATTTCAGGCCGGACAGGTTTTTCAATCCGGTATTGGTGACCGGGGTATTCGACAGGTTGACACGCGTCAGGTTGGGCATGTCCCGGAGTGCGGAAAGCAGGGCGTCGTCTGCGTTGGAATGGCCCAGGTCGAGGTGTACCACCTGTGATTTTACCTTTTTCAGCAGTTGGATACAGGCAGCGTCGAGGTTTTTTCTTCCGGTTAGCGATACCGAGAGCCAGGGAATATTCTGCCCCAGCCGGGTGACGGACACCTGGTTTTTCAAGAGAAGGCCGATCACATCCGCGTCGACAGCCTCCACCTGAACAGGCGGGAAAACCGGTATGTCGGCACTTTCCGGCACTTTGAGTGCGTCTGCGGGCAGGGAAAAACTTGCGCCAAGCTCGATCCATTGTCCGATCAGCGCAATTTCCGACGGAGAAAGTGCTTTTTTACCCTTGGGAGGCATGCGGTCTTCATCGTGGGCGGGCAGGGTGATGCGCCGGTAAAGCGCGCTGGAATCCGGGCGGCCGGGCACGAGTACGGGTCCGTTTTTACCGCCCGACAACAAACCCTCCGGGCTGTCAAGCAGCAAGTCGCCTTTCTTCTTATTCGGGTTGTGGCAGCCTGTGCACCGCTTTTCGAGTATGGGCCGGATGCGGGCCTCATAGGCGGTCAAACCGGAAAAGTCTTCCGACATTGCATCGCTCTGGTCCGCCTCGCGGTTCAGCGGTTCGGTCAGGTAACCTTCTCCGTGAGTAAGCGAGCCGCCAAAATGTCCGGCGAGCGAGACCGCTCCCAAAGTGACAAATATGGCCGCATGGAACCATTTGGTATGGCGCAGCAGCCAGGTGATGATGGCCAGCGTCGCCGACGCAAATCCGAACCATTGGTGGCGTTGCAGCAGCGCTTCGTCGTATGACCCGTCCTGTGCCAACAGCCAGCCGCAGCCTGCCGCTGCTGCGGCCGATAGCGCCGCCACTAATGCTGTAAGGTGCAGGGCAGACCGGAACGCATCTTTTTTTTGCAGGCGGGAAGCGACGACCAATATACCTGCGAGGACCAGGAACCCTATGGGCAGGTGCAACAGCAGGAGGTGCAGACGGCCGAAAAACGCAGTCAGGGGTATCATGGCTGGTTGTTGTTATCAGTTTTATATACTGCTGGTTGGCCGACACATTCCATCATTGTAATCTTTTCCATGCCCAAAGGTTTGGGCAAATGTAGCCGGCCTTTCCTACTTTTACTGCGCAAAAATTACTTCTGATGTCAAAAACTACCTGCTCTATCGCCTGCTCCCTGGCTGCTCTGGTAATCGTGCTCGCCAACTGCCGCAACGAGATGCCTTCCAACATGGTCGATCCTCCCGTAATGCCGCCGGGCACGACATTCCTGGAGCCTTCGCCCCAGCGCAACGGCGACCCGGTGGCAGGTTATAATTACCTGATCTACGGCGATTTTATCAGCAGCGGTGTGCCCCTGGCCGTGTTCAAACAGGTGTTTGGCGGCAACAGTCCCGACGACCTCGACCGCACAGGCGACGCAGACGGGATTGCGTTCCGCTTCAACGTGGTGAACGCCTCGAACGGGGTAAAGGTGGTGGCGCCAACGTGCCTCACCTGCCACGCCGAACGCCTGAACGGTCAGGTACTTGTCGGCCTGGGCAGCAACACTTACGACTATACCACAGACCAGGCTGCCATGTTCCAGTCGGCCGACCTGGCGGTAAAGTTCATCTACGGCGACAACTCGCCGGAGTGGGCCGCCTATTACCCCGCCAGCCGCGCCTACAAGGCCATCGGGCCCTATATCCTGACCAAAACCCGCGGCGTCAATCCTGCCGATAAAATTTTCGCCACCCTTTCCGCACATCGCCGTGCCGACGACCTTACCTGGATCGACGACCAGCAGTTCAGTGTTCCACTCGAGGCCGTGCCCACCGATGTGCCCGCATGGTGGCTGATGAAAAAGAAAAATGCCCTGTACTACAACGGTCTGGGCAGGGGCGACTTTGCGCGCCTGTCTGCCGCTTCAGGCATGCTCACCATGCTCGACAGCGCCGAAGCACGCCGCATCGACAACCGCTTCCCCGATCTGATGGCCTGGATACGTACCCTCGAAGCGCCGGCGTATCCCTACGCCGTCGATCAGACGCTGGTGGCCGAAGGCAAGATGGTTTTTGAGAAAAATTGCAGCAAATGTCACGGCAAATACGACGACGGCGCTGAAACATATCCCAACCTGCTCGTCGATTTGCCCACAGTGGGTACCGACCCGCTGCTGTCGCAAACCTACCAGACCTACCCCCAATACCACAACTGGTACAACGGAAGCTGGTATGCCGAAGCGCCGAACAAGGGTCAACTCCTGCCCAACAGCGGCTATGTCGCACCTCCTCTCGACGGTATCTGGGCTACGGCGCCCTACCTGCACAATGGATCGGTGCCCACGCTGGAAGACCTGCTGAACAGTCCGCAGCGACCGAAATACTGGAAACGTGTTTTTGAAAATACGGAAGTCAATTACGACAAGGAAAAAGTTGGCTGGCTGTATTCGACACCGGTCTCCAAAACGGATGCCGATACATACGACACGACCCTGCCCGGCTATGGCAACGGCGGGCATACCTTTGGAGATGCGTTGTCAGCGGCCGACCGGAAGGCAGTGGTGGCGTATTTGAAGACGTTGTGAGTATTGTCAGGATAGCAGTTCCCTGATATGCAGAAGACAGTGTGTCTGAGTCGAAGCCAGACTGTCTTTTTGGACTAAGGAACAATAATTACATCAAGTCCGCATTGCCATCTACAAACTTGCAGTCGAACCAGAACGACGTGATGCGCCACACATCGTCGATGCCCCGTTCGAGGTTGAACTCGTAGGAGCCCACAAAAGTCCTCGTATTCCGCCCCGACTCGAGGGGTTTGTAATGGAAGGCGGTACCATAACAGAAAGCGTGGGCATGGTCGTCGCCGTGGACATCCACGACAAAGTTGCCCACCTGGTGGTGAATGGCCTTCAGGTCGCGTAAGCCTTCATCCCACCGCGCCGTGATCTCCTGCGGGGTCAGCATTTCCGGTTCGCGGCCCGATAGCGAACTCATATCCATTTGAACCTGTGCTGCAAAGCATTTTTCCACAATAAGCCAGTTCCGGTTGTCGGTCTGGATAAACAACTGGTTGATCACGTCTATTACCTGCTGGCGTTTGATGAGTATTTCGGCTGAATAATGCATACTGGATCGTTTGATGTTGTTTGCAAATAATGAACACCACGACTACCTCCCGCAAAAACCTGCATCAGTGCCCCGCATATCGCCGTGGCCAAATAATTTCGGGACTCCGCAGCAAAATTCGCCGGTTCGCTGCTCCGCCCCCATGACTTCTATCAGCCCAATCCATGATGTATAAGTACCAGGACCGAATTAATTGATAATTTAAACTTGGTCTTTTGCGTCAATACCGCGTTATTTTTTTCAGCCAGAGCGCTGCTATGCCCTCAAAAAATGCCTTGTCTTGACACAAAACCCCTGCGCTTAATTTTATCAATTAATTCAGTCCCGGTACTTAAGTTTAATCTGCTGACACTTTTGCGCAAAAAAATCGTTTTTTCCGAAAAATCACGGAAGTTTGCTGTCCATCTTATCACTGACAAACGCACCACTCCCGGATGAACGCATTCCGCTCGCTTCTCCTTCCGGTTTTTCTGTTTTTTACAGTCCCGGTTTTCAGCCAAAAAACGCTCCAGTCGCCCGACGAATTCCTCCCGCACCGGCTGGGTGAACAATTTACGCCGCACCATTGGCTGAACGCCTACTTTGAGTACCTCGCCGCCAACGCCCCGACGACCATGCGGCTGGAGAAATACGGCAAAACGAACGAGGCGCGCCCCCTGCAAATCGCCATTTTCGCTTCACCGGAGAACCTGGCGCGGCTGGAACAGATCAGGCTGAACAACCTGCGCCTCGCCGGACTGGCCGACGGGCAACCCGACGCCTCGGATCCTGTGGCCATTGTCTGGCTCAGCATGAGCGTGCATGGCAACGAACCTTCCGGCTCGGAATGCAGCATGCGGCTTGCTTACCAGCTTGCCGGCCAGACGGATGAAAAACTAAAGGGATGGCTCAAGAACACCGTTGTTATTCTCGATCCTTCGCTCAACCCCGACGGCTACGACCGCTACACCCATTGGTATCGCGGCGCCAGCAACCTGCTCAAAAACACCAACAACGACAGCCGGGAGCACAGAGAGCCCTGGCCCGGCGGACGCAGCAACCACTACTATTTTGATCTCAACCGCGACTGGGCTTGGGCCACACAGGCGGAAACACAGCAGCGGCTCGTCGTTTACCAGCAGTGGATGCCCCACGTGCACGCCGATTTGCACGAGCAGTATGTCGACAACCCCTATTACTTCGCACCGGCGGCAGAGCCCATGCACGACTACATCACGCCCTGGCAACGCGAGTTCCAGACGCAGATTGGCGAGAACCACGCCCGCTATTTCGACAACAACGGCTGGTTGTATTTTACCCGCGAAACGTTCGACCTGTTTTATCCTTCCTATGGCGATACGTATCCCATGTTCAGCGGCGCTATCGGCATGACCTATGAACAGGCGGGCCACTCCATGGCGGGGCGCGCAATCGTCAACGGTTATGGCGATACGCTCACCCTCCACGACCGTATCCTGCACCACCTGACCACCAGTATTTCCACGATCGAGATGGGCAGCCGCAATGCGGCAACTATCGTCGAGAATTTTCGGAATTACTACAGCCGCGCCGCGGCCGCGCCGCCCGGCCAATACAAGGCATTTGTAATCCGGGAAAAGAATGACCCCAACAAGGTAAATGCGCTGTGCCGTTTGCTCGACCGCCATCATATCCGCTACGGCAGGGTAGGGGCAGGCCTCTCGGGCGTCAAGGCATTCGACTATGCCAGCGGCAAGGAAACCAGCGTGTCGATCAATCCCAACGATGTGGTGATCAGTGCCTATCAGCCCAAATCCGTTTTACTGGAAGTGCTGTTTGAGCCGGAACCGCACCTGAGCGATTCACTCACCTACGATATCACCGCCTGGGCATTGCCATTCGCCTACGGACTCGATGCCTATGCGCTAAAGGACCGGCTGGAGCCGAAGAAAACATACCAGGCGTTCAAAGCCCAGGAGATCAAACTGGCGGCCTCGCCCTATGCCTGGTGCGTGCACCGCAGGTCCATGGCAGAGGCTGTTTTTGTTGGAGCGGTGCTGCAAAAAGGCGTTAAGGTGCGCACGGCGACCAAGCCGTTCGATATCGCCGATCAGCAATTCGCTGCCGGCGCCTATGTCATCAACCGCGCCGACAACCGAAACATCGCGCCTGCCGAACTCGACCGGATCGTGATGGATGCAGCGGCCCGGGCCAATGTGGCCTTGCACCCCGTTTTTACCGGGTACTCGGGCCACGGCAACGACCTCGGCTCGGACGCTTTCGCGGCCGTAACCAAACCCAATGTAGCGGTCGTATATGGTGATGACGTGGACGATAATTCCTTCGGGCACACCTGGTACTACTTCGAGCAGGACCTTCAGTATCCCGTCACGCCCGTGTCGCTGGACAAACTGCCGCGGGTCAAACTCGGAGAATTCAATACGCTGATCTTTCCGGATGGTTCATACAACCTTACCGATACCCAACTGAAAATTGTGGAAGACTGGGTAAAAAACGGCGGCAAACTGATCACTTTCGAAGGTTCAACCAAGGCATTTGCCGGAAAGGACGGCTTCGACCTGAAGATAAAAGAAGAGCCCAAAAAGGATTCGACAGCCGCCCCCAAGCCATACCGGCAGCGGGAAAGGGAAAACATCAGCGACCAGTTGCCCGGCGCTATCGTCAGGGCAAAGGTCGACGATACCCATCCGCTGGCATTCGGCTTGTCCGACTACTATTTTTCGCTGAAAACAAGCAATACCGTCTATCAAATGCCCGACAAGGCCAGCGCTGCCATCTACCTGGAAGAAGGATTTCAGTCCTACGGCTTTATCGGCAGCCGCGTTAAACCCAACCTGAAAAAAACACCCATTGCCTGTGTGCAGCGGATGGGCAGCGGCCAGGCCATCTTTTTTGCCGATAACCCGCTGTTCCGGTGCTTCTGGGAGGAAGGGAAAATCCTTTTTGCCAACGCGGTATTTTACTGAGCCTGACCCTTAATTACCGATTGGGGGCATTCACACGTGAAAACGACGCATTGGCTAAGTCGCCGGGGTATTGCGAATTCATTGAAGCATTTTTGTGTGCATCAACATAGTCGTTTTGCCAATGAAGCCGGGACTGACCTGCATCTTCCTTCTCCTGACCTGCTTGCAACTGCGGGCGCAATGGCTGGTTGCCGGTCAGGTGGTCGGCGAAGACGGTGAGCCTATTGCCGGTGCAACCCTCAGCGCCGGCGAGAGCCGACAGGTTTCGTCGGACGAACAAGGCTATTTTTCACTGCAACTCGATGAACGCAGTGCAGCAATCGTGGTCAGACATCTCGGGTTTTTTCCCCTGCGTATACTGACCGATACGGTCCCCTTCCGCGAGGGCAGGGCGCAACTCCGGATTCAAATGGCGCCGGTAACGACGATGTTGCCGGAAATCGCCATTTCCGGGCGGCCCATCGAAACAGTTTTCAGAGAGCACTATAATACATTCCTGATCGATTACGGCTTTGCCGGAAAGGATTTGCTGCTCCTGGTCCGGGAGAAAAAGAAGTACTATCTCCGCCTTGTTTCCGATTCGGGAGCGGAATTGTCGGGACTTCAACTGCCCGACGACCGGCCCGCTCTCCTGCACCTGAGTTGCCTGGGTAATTTCCATGTGGCGGGCGACCGGTGGGCATGGGAGATTGCCTGCAACGGGAAACAACTGGATACCTTGCCCCGATATCCGGTTGGCGCCTTTCACGAATTGATCGAACCCTGCGTCCTTCGGGAAGGCGACAATTATTTTTTCCGGAAAGCCGGTGCGCTCCGCCAGGCGGTGCAGTACTGGTGTATTGATGCGGAACAAAATCGCCGCCTGCTGGTGAGCATCCGCGATCAGGTAGCCGAACAACTGCTCATGCGCCAATACCGGTCGATCCTGGCCGCCTATATGCGTACCCTGAATACCATAGACCAGGGAGAGATACTTGCCGGCAACACGTTGCTGACCGATCCGGATCAATTGCTGAAACCGGAAAACCTGCTGAAGATGGCCGAATCGAACGAACTGGTGGCAGCCATCGGGTATTTCGACCTGCTGGCAACCGATTCGGTATACGCTCCCTTGCTGAAGATCGGGAATAAAATAGGGGTGTTCGACCATGTGAACGACGTGTTGCTGCTGTACGATACCGCACTCCGGGGAGATACGGCCGTAGCCATTGAATACCACCGCCGGCCGGGCTGGCGCAAACAACTGATCGTTGATGCCGTACTGGACAGGGTGTACGGCCGTTTTTCGGGAAGAAACGGCGCCTTGTTGCTGAAGGAGATCGACCCGGCTACCGGCCGCGTATGCCGGGAATATGCCCCGGAAGTGGCGCCCTACCTGAGCGAGCGATTTAAAATGCGAAACGGTTACCTGTATTTTATCGGCCAGCCACAGGTGAATGTACCGGACCGTCAACTGTACCGGATCAACCTGTTTGCCTTCGGGAAATGATCAGGCGCCGACGTGTTTCGGAAACATCAGGGTGAAACTGCTGCCTTTTCCCGGCTCGCTTTTCACGTCTACCAGACCCTTGTGGGCGGTCACGATAGCCTTGACATAACTCAAACCGAGCCCGAACCCTTTTACGTCGTGGATATTTCCGGTATGCACGCGGTAGAACTTGTCGAAGATGTGCTTGCGCGCCTCTTTGCCGATACCCACGCCCTTGTCCGTGACCGTTATTTCCACACCGTTGGGCACATCGCGCGTGGCGATGGTGATGTCGGGCTTGTCGGGGCTGTATTTGTTGGCGTTGTCGAGCAGGTTGTGGATGATGCTGGCTATGTGGGTGGCATCGCCTTCAATAACAGGGCGTTCGGCCTGAAGATCGGTATGCAACACGCCATTCCGTTTTTCTACCTGCAGGCTGAAATTATCCACTGCCTGCTGGATCACCTCGTGGAGGTTCATGTCCTCAACACTGATCTGGAAGTCTTTTTTATCGATCAACGCCATCTGGAGTACGCGTTCTACCTGGCTGTTCATCCGCCGGTTTTCCTGGCGAATGATGTCGACAAAGCGCTTGATCTTATCCGGATGGCTCATGATCATCGGACTGCCGATGCTGTCGGCGGCAAGGCTGATGGTGGCAATCGGCGTCTTGAACTCGTGGGTCATGTTGTTGATGAAGTCATTCTTCATCTCCGACAATTGCTTCTGGCGGTAAATAACCTGGATCGTGTACCAGAAACAGAACAGGATGATCCCGGTGAATATAATGGAAAGCACCAGGGTTTTGATCACCGATCCGAGTACCAGACTGGTCCGGCTGGGAAAATACAGCGACAAATAGCCGGGCGACTCCATGTCCTGGGTAAAAAGCGAGACTTTATACGGCGAGTTGTACAGCGTGGGTGCGCCGCCGTGTGTGATTTGCGGACCGCTGTCTTCCACCACATAGTGGTCATTTACGATGACATAGCTGTTGCGCGCCTTGGAATACACGCCGTACTGGTACGCCGCGTTAATGCCCCGGCTCGATATTTCGTCCTGGACCGCTTTGGCGAGCAGGTCGAGCTGTATCCGTTCGGCCAGTGGTTTTGAATCGAGCAGCTCCACCACTTTCATGGTTTCCCACATGATTACATTATCTTCAAAACTCTGCCCGTCGCCCGTGGAAGTAGTCATGTTCTCCAGCGAGCGGGCAGCGTACCCGTTTTCGAGGTACTGAGAAGCCCGGCGCACATTGCCCGATTCGTCGCGCGCCTTGTTCATGGCCTTTATGGCCGAAGACGTTTCCAGAAATTGCAGTTTGCCCGCGACGCGGTTGAGCGCGGCATATACGTTTTTATCGAATTGCTCCTCGTTCAGCCGGATATTCCAGTCGAACCAGTATATCTGCAAGCAGATAATACCGACCAAAGCGACGGTCATCAGGCCGATAATGAGGCGGATACGCTGAGCGTTCATGTGTGATACGGTTGGCTAACTGCCAAGGGCAGTGCCGGTGTTTGGGTAATGCAATTTGGTTTGGACAGTCAAACTCCGGCTATAAACGTTTTTCCGGGCCAAAAGTATGTCCGTTTGAGCGTTTCGGGCGGATGTTTAACCTCGGTTTAACGACGACGACAAAGATTTTGCGCCGCCATCCGGACGAAATGTAAACCTTTGCACGGTGAACTGGCAAAATGCATTAGACGCGTTTCGCGCATATATGTTGCTCGAGCGCTCGTTCAGCCCGAATACCATCGAGGCGTATCTGAACGACGTGGGCCGCTTTGTCCGCTACCTCGAACTGGAGAACCGCCAGGTTCCGCCGCTGGCTGTCCGGCAAAAAGATCTGGCAGATTTCATTTTGTGGATCAACAGGTTAGGCCTGGAGGCCAGTTCCCAGGCACGGCTGATCTCGGGATTGCGCGCTTTTTACAAGTTTTTGCTGGTAGAGGATTTGATCGACGACGATCCTACGGAACTGCTCGACGGCCCGCGCCTGCGCCGCCATATTCCTGAAGTATTATCCGTGCACGAGATACAATCGATGCTTGCCCTGATCGATCTGTCAGAACCCCTCGGCGTGCGCAACCGGGCCATGGTGGAGGTGTTGTATGCCTGCGGCCTGCGCGTCAGCGAACTGATCAACCTCAGGGTCACCAATTTTTATGCTGCAGCGGGTTTTGTCAAGGTGTTGGGAAAAAACGACAAGGAGCGTCTGGTACCTGTCGGAGCGGAAGCAGTGAAGTATGCCGGCATGTACATGGACCACGTGCGCAGCGGGATGAAAATTCGCCCCGGCCATGAAAACTACGTATTTCTGAACCGCAACGGCGCGCGCATGACCCGTGTTATGGTGTTCTATATCATCAGGGAACTCGCCGAAAAAGCGGGAATTACCAAAAAAATAAGCCCCCATACCTTCCGGCATTCTTTTGCGACGCATCTTGTAGAAGGCGGCGCCGACCTCAAGGCCGTTCAGGACATGCTCGGGCATGAAAGCATCACCACCACGGAAATTTACACCCATCTCGACACCGAGTACCTCAAGGAGACCATTTATCTTTACCATCCACGGCTAAAGATGAAAGATGAAAACGGTTGATGCTCCCGGGCAGATGCGCCGGCGTCTGTGCGCACCCCGCATCAGCAATACTGCAACGCAACAGACAATCCTTTGATAAAAACTGGTCCGAAAATGCAATACTGGCTTGTGAAATCAGAACCTGACGTTTATAGTTTTGAACAACTGGTGAAAGACGGCCGTACCCGCTGGGACGGGGTGCGCAACTACCAGGCGCGCAACAACCTGCGCGCCATGCGATCGGGCGACCTTTGTTTGTATTACCATTCGAATATCGGGCTGGAAATAGTGGGCATAGCGCGTGTGGCCAAAGAACACTACCCCGATCCTACTGCAGAAAAGGGCGACTGGTCGGCCATAGACCTCGAACCTGCAAAGCCGTTTGAGCGGCACGTTTCGCTGGCAGAAATCAAAAAACACCCCGATCTGCAGCAGCTCGCCCTGGTGCGGAACGGCCGTTTGTCGGTAATGCCCGTTACCTTCGACGAATTTTCCACCCTTCTTGGGCTGGGAAATACAAAACTTTGACCATGATGATTTTTGATTCACGAAGAGGCGGATACGCCGCCCGCTTTTCCGGCGGGGGAGGAATAGGCTGCCTGGTCTTCGGCGTTCTGGGGCTGGTCGCAGCCTACTATATCCTGAAAGGGATGTTCATTGTGTTGTACTATGCTTCACCGGTACTGTTTGCACTGGCGCTCCTTATCAACTGGCGGGCCGTGGCCGACACCCTGAAAAACTGGGTGAAAACCCTGGAAACCAATCCGGTTAGCGCGCTCCTCACCGCAGCACTTGCCGTAGTGGCTTTCCCTGTATTTGCCCTGTACCTGTTTTTAAAGGCGCTGGGATACAATAAAATGGAGGATATCCGCCGGGCGCAGGAGTCTTACGGCAAACCTGCGGACGGTGAATTTGTGGAGTTTGAGGAACTGGAAAGTCATCCCAAGGGCACTGCCGAAGACGATGGACCCATCATTCGGCCGGATTTGCCGGAAAAAGATACGGAACAACCCGGGGCCAATCCTTCCCGACAGCCCGACAATCCGTACGATCAGTTTTTCGGGAAATAAGACACCGTTTTGTCTGCGACCTTCAGCCGGTTTCCAAGCCTCACTCTGGCGATTCGTTTTTTTTCTCCTGTTTCTTGCCCAGCGACTCGCGCAGGTGCATGACGTTGGCGATGATCAGGATATTGAAGAAAAAGGCGAGCAGCGCTTCCGTCGATACGAATATGCGGGCGCTCGAAGAATGGGGAAAAATATCGCCCAGACCCACCGAGGTAAAGGTGGTGATGCTGAAATAAACAAATGTGACAAACTCCTTCAGGATGGACTGGTGCTCCATGATCCCCTGAAAAGCCGTCGCGTCGATCCGGAACAAACAGTAAAAGTCAACGGCGTACGAAAAGATAATCAACAGGATGTTGAAGATGATAAACGACAGGAATTCGTGGTAGAAAAACTCCGTTTCCAGCGTTTTTTTGATCCGGGAAAAGGTCACAAAAATGAAATAGCCGGACTTGCCGACGCTCAGCAGGAACAGCACGATCTCGTTGGTGAACGGTGAAATTTTTTCGTAATAATCCAGCAGAAAAACCACCGTGCCCAGCGCGATCACCAATACAGGTTGAATCGTATTTTTTAACATGACTATTACCCAAACTGCCTACTCTCCCTCGCACTCAGCCATTGCAACCTTCGAGTCCGCCGTGCCGTAATACAACAGCCAGCGCCCCTTGAACCAAACCATACCTTCGAGGAAGCAAACGTTGTTCACCTGTCCGCTGATCTCGTAGGGCCGGTCGGGCGTCAGGAAATGGCGCCCTGACCGGGCGATCATCTTGCCCGGCTTATCCGCCGAAAAGAGCGCCTGCCCGACGGAGTAGGTCATATTCGGGAGCGATTTATCGCCTTTGTCGCCGTCGTTGGCGCTGTTGTACAGGAGCAGAATCCCCTCCTTTCTGAGCAGGGCAAAAGGACCGGGTTCTACCAGTTTGCTGTCGAAATATCCGGGACGGGGGCGCAATACCGGCAAGAGGTTGCCTTTTTTATCCTCCACCGGTGTCCAGGTGATCAGGTCATCCGATGTAGCCAGAAAGATATCCGAGTCGCCCCAGTACATCTGGTACTTGCCGTTGATCTTTTTCGCCACAATCTCGTCGCCTTTCCGTTCGCAAACAACAGCGCCCGATTTGGACCAGTGGTCGCGGTATTTTTTATCGCTCAGTACCAGTCCACGCTTTTCCCAACTCATCAGGGTCGACGAGGTGGCCAGGCACATGCGGGCCGTTTGGCCGTCGTAGGCCGTATAGATCATCACGTAGAGGCCGTCGTCGCGTTTTACCACGCGCGGGTCTTCGCAGCCGCCCTCCCATTCAAAGGTTTTCATCGGGTCGTTATCCGGATACAGCACGGGGATTGCATTTTTGCGAAACGCAAATCCGTCGTGGCTTTTGGCCAGTCCGATGCGGGAGGTGCCTGCATATTTACCCACCTTGTCTTCCGCGCGGTAGAGCATCCAGACCCAGCCGTCTTTTATCACGGCTGTGGGGTTGAATACGTCTTTTTCCTCCCATTGGAGGTTTTGTTTCCGGACCGGACAATAAAACCGGGCAGTAGGGTCCGGTTCGAGTATGGGATTGTAATCATCAATTTTTTTGAAAGGCTGCAAAGTCCATGAACCTTCGTTCAGACTTTTTTTGCCGCCGGAGCAGGCGGTCAGAAGCGCCAGGCAGGTGAAAAAAAGAAGGAAGTGTTTCATCAAGCAAAGTTTAGGCGGATGGGTTTTGTTGAATCATGCGGCAGATTGCCGGTAGCCGCGCATCACGTAAAATACGACGTAGGAAAAACACGCAAAGGGTACCAGCAGCGCCATTTTCATGCCGCCGGCCTGCGAGAGCAGTCCCGCGATGGGCGGCATCACGGCGCCGCCTACGATGGCCATGATCACGAGTGATGATGCCAGTTTGCTCTCCGCCGGCGGCAGACCCTTTGTGGCCAGCGCAAAGATCGTCGGGAACATGATACTCTGGCAAAAATACGTCAGCATGATGCACACAATGCCGGTAAGCCCTCCGGTGGCAAAAGCCAGCGCCACCAGCGCCACCGACGCCATGCAATACCAGGACAATACCACACGCGGCTCTATTCTGCTCATGAGGTAGGTGCCCAGGAACCGCCCGACCATAAAGAGTACCAGGGCAAAGGAGGCGTGGAATCCCGCGATCTGATCGGGAGTCATGCCTTCCGTTACGCGGTAGAGGGTATTTACAAAACCGACGTGCTCGTCTTTTGCAAAGTCGATTTTGAAGTCGACAAAATAACCCCAAAGCGTGGCCTGGGCGCCCACGTTGGCAAACTGGGCCAGCACACCCAGCGACAGGTGCCGGTATTTACCCAGCAGTCCGGGTATGCTCACCCGGCCCTCGGCCAGTTCTTCCTCGCGACCCACCTCCGGCATTTTTGTAAAAGCAAACAACACGGCCACGGCCGCCACGATCACGGCCACGGCGAGGTACGGCCCCTGCACGGAAAGCGCTTCCTGTACCCTGGCCGCCTCGATCTGCTCGGGTGTCATTGTTTCGAGTATGGCTGCGGTGTATTCCTTTTTGGAAAAAATGAACAGGCTGCCGATGATCGGCCCCAGTATGATGCTGATGCCGTTGAACGACTGGGCGAAGTTGATGCGCCATTCCGCATCCTTTTTATCGCCCAGTACCGTGACGTACAGATTGGCAGCCGTTTCGAGAAAGGCCAGCCCCGAGGCGATGGTAAAAAGGGCGAACAGGAAAAAGGCATAGACGCGGATGCCGGCCGCCGGATAAAACAGCAGTGCGCCGCAGGCATACAGCAGCAGCCCGGCGAGAATGCCGCGCTTGTAACCCCATTTGCGCATGAACATGCCTGCCGGAATGGCCATGACAAAGTACCCAAAGTAAAAAGCGGAGTCAACAATGCCTGCCTGCCATCGTTTCAGGTCGAGTGCAAACTGGAAGTGGCGAATCAGTGAACCGTTGAGGCTGTTGGCGATGCCCCACAGGAAAAAGAGGCTGCATACAAGGGCGAAAGGGAGGAGGTAGGGGTTGCGGGAGCCGGAAGTTGAATTCATGGTAGGGAAAGGTGTGTGCGTTCGGGGGGCAAGTTTAGGAAAAGATTACCTGCGAAAGCGGTAGTTTGTCTTCTTTTGTCGGGCCAAATTTTATTATTGATCATGGACAACAATACAACACAGCAAAAAGCGGTCGTCGTCGGCGCCGGATTGGTCGGATCTCTGTGGGCGGTATTCCTCGCCCGACGCGGTTATCAGGTGGAAGTGTACGAACGCCGGCCTGATATGCGCGCCGCCGGGTATTCGGGCGGGCGCTCAATCAACCTTGCCATGAGCGAGCGCGGCTGGAAGGCGGTGGAAAAGGCGGGGATACTGGATAAAATCAAAAAAGTAGCCATTCCCATGCCCGGAAGGATGATGCACGCCGTGAACGGCGACCTCACTTTCCAACCCTACGGCAAGGACGGGGAAGCGATTTACTCGGTTTCCCGCGGCGGACTGAACCTCGAACTGCTGCATATCGCGGGCGAATTTCCAAACGTCCGTTTCTTCTTCGACCATCGCTGTGTCGATGTCGACCTCAATAATCCGGTTATCACCTTTGAGGACATGAAGACCAATGAGATGAAAACGGTTGATGCGCCGCTCATTTTCGCGGCCGACGGCGCATTCAGCGCCGTGCGTTACGCCATTCAGAAAACGGACCGCTTCAACTACAACCAGTTTTACCTCGAGCACGGGTATAAGGAACTGACGATCCCGCCCGGCCCCGGCGGGGTGCATCGCCTCGATCCTTCGGCGTTGCACATCTGGCCACGCGGCAATTTCATGCTGATCGCGTTGCCCAATGCCGACGGCAGTTTTACCTGTACCCTGTTTTTGCCCTTTGAAGGTGAAACGTCCTTTGAAAAACTGACCGATAATGCAGCCGTAGATGCCTTTTTCAACCGCTATTTTCCCGATGTGGTACCGCATATGCCTACCCTGCACGACGATTTTTGGGAGAATCCAACCTCTTCGCTGGTCACGGTAAAATGTGCGCCCTGGCAGTGGCAAAACCGCATCCTGCTCATCGGCGACGCGGCACACGCCATCGTACCGTTCTACGGACAGGGCATGAACGCAGGTTTTGAGGATTGCACCATACTTGATGCCATGCACGACGAACTCGGCGGCGACTGGTCGGCGATCATCGCGCAGTTTGCCCGCAGGCATCAGCCCAATGGCAACGCTATCGCCGAACTCGCCCAGCGCAATTTTATCGAAATGCGCGACCTGGTGGCCGATCCGAAGTTTTTGCTCCGCAAAAAGATCGCCGCCTACCTGCACGAAAAGCACCCCGATTTTTTGCCCGTTTATTCGATGGTGACATTCAGCAATACCCCCTACCATATCGCCTTGCAGGAAGACGACGCGCAGAACCAGCTCTTCGAACGCATCCTGAGCCTCGACAATATAGAGCAGGAATGGAATGGCCCTGCGGTGGAAACCGTATTCCGGCAGTGGCGTGAAAAGGGTTAGCCCCCTTCAAGCCCCTTCAATAACGCCGGCCGTTGCGACATCTCGTGGTAGCAGATCACACCCTCGGCGTAATAGTGGCAAACCATGCTCTTGCGCGTCGCACCCGGTCGGGCGATCGGACTGCCGCCGTGCAGCAGGTTGGCATGCCAGATCAGCACGTCGCCGCGTTTGGCAAGAAAAGGCCGCGGTTCCAGGTTGTGGGCGGCGATAAGTTGTGCAATATGGTCTTCATAGCGACGGTTGCTGTGTTCCCCGATGGTTAACGCGGTATTTCCCGAGTTGTAATCTTCCGTGGTGATATAGGGGAGGCGGTGGCTGCCGGGATAATAAAACAGCGGACCGTTTTCCGGGGTGCAGTCCTCCAGCGCGATCCAGGTGGCGATCAGGTAGCCCTGTGGTTCGGTCGTCATGTGGATGGAATCCGAATGTGCGCGTTGTTCACTGCCAAGCGTGAAGTTGAGCGACTGGAAGGGAATAACAGGTTTTCCAAGCAGAAAAGACAGCAGGTGCAACAGTTCGGGATTCCGGAAAAACCGCTCGTTGGCCAGTCGGCTGTGCTCGTAAAAGTTGAATATTTTTCGCCCGGTATAATTGTAGGCTGCTTTTCCGGCCCTTATCTGGGCTTCCACTTCCCTGTTGAGCGCCTCCGTTTCCGCTTGCGGAAAAAAATCTTCCAGGATCATAAATCCATCCTCGATAAAGCGGCGAATCTTGTGTTTCATGGATTCGTCAAATGCCTGAAATTCAGGACTTTGCTCCAGGCGTTCTTTAATGTCGGGCTGATCGATCCACGGAACATCGGGGTGGTGCTTTTTGCCGAAATCACGGCTGCCCAGCGGGCTGTAAATACTTTTATCCAGTCCGTAGCGGCGGTAAAGTTCACGATTCTGCCGCAACTGGTCCGTGTGGAGCAGGTTGTTCACCACATACGCTACTTTAAGATTGCGCAAAAAACCGGTGTATTTCTGGAAGAAGCGTTGGAGGCTGATCATTGCTGGATTGCTCGATTGTTATATTGCTGCATTGTTGCATTGCCGGGATGTTTAGAAGGGACTGGCGAAAGTATAGAATTTGGCGCTTCAACAATACCGGCGGAAAGTGTATCTTTTCACACCAAAACAATGCAGCAATCCAACAAACAAAAGAGCCCGAACGGCCAATGAGGGGACAATTGGCGTACGGGCTCTATAATGAGTTAGTTGAGTGCAGGATCAGGCAGTGCCGCCGGCCATATCCTTTACGAGCAACTGGAAACCGTTGCCGTGGATATTAACGATCTCGATGGCCTGGTCTTTTGCCAGGTATTTGCGCAGTTTGGTCACAAACACGTCCATCGAACGGGCGGTGAAGTAGTTGTCTTCGTGCCATATTTTGTTGAGCGCTTCGGAGCGGGGCATCACGTCGTTCATGTATTTGCAGAACAACTTGAGCAGTTCCGCCTCCTTGGGGCTCAGTTTCCACTGGTTTTCTTCACCCGGCTTGGCATCCGAATAAGTCAGGATGCGCACAGGGTAGTTGAAGTGGTATTTGCCTATGATAAACTCCCGTTGCTCGTCGCGCGGATCGGCATTTTTGTGCAATCGTTTCAGCACGGCCTGAATCCGGTACAACAGTTCTTCCGAGTTGAAGGGTTTGGAAATGTAGTCGTCGGCTCCGATCTTGAAACCCTGCAAGACGTCGTCTTTCATGGTTTTGGCGGTCAGGAAAATGATAGGAACCTCCTGATTGCGTTCGCGTATTTCACGGGCGAGCGTAAAGCCGTCTTTGCGCGGCATCATGACATCGAATACGCAAAGGTCGAAATTGCTCTTTTTAAATGCCTCGAGGCCGAGCACGCCATCGGTTGCCAGCGTCACGTCGTAATCGTGCATTTCAAGGTAAGAACGGAGTACGTCGCCAAAGTTTTGGTCGTCCTCCACCAGCAGAATTTTGTAAGTTGCACTTGCCATAAAAGTCGGTCTGTGGTCAGTGTGATTAGATGATGTTCCAAAGGGGGATTGAATCTGGCTTTTTCAGGGGCATTACGCTTTAACGCATACTCCCCGAATCGAAGTATGTAAAAATGTGGCATCCTGGAAAAAATGTTAAAATTATATTGTGTTGCTCCCTGTCGGGTTGCCGGAGGGTCAGGTTTCCAGGGCTTTGGGCCGGAACAGAGCAGTCAGGAATTGCGTCGTTCGCACCCGGTCCGCGACCAGGAGTACCGCCAGAAGCGGGACGAGCCATACGACCCTTTTCTGAAAACGCGGGTCAATCATGCTGACACCCGAGCAAATAAGGGCATTGGCAAATAAGGCCGTCAAGACAAATACAACCAGCCATTTGTATTGTAACGGTATGTTGTCGGCATTGAACAGGAAGAGCAAAGCCAGCGCGCAAAAGGACAGCATCACCAGCCAGTGCTGGTTCTCGTCGAGCGTGCTTTCCATGCCGGCATCATGGTATTGCAGGGAATGCCGGATGGCAAACAGCCCCTTGGGAAAAACTTCCCTCAGCACGCCGTAGGGATGGCCGTTTTCCAGTTCCCGGAAAACCGTTTTGCCTTCGAAAGTGAAAAACTGCGCCACGGCATCTTCCGTCATCTTTATCGCCAGGTTCTTGATGTTTTCCGGGCTTTTTAAAAAGTCATCCCATACGACTGCAAACAGGCTGTCGTTTGCGGCCCAGCCGCCATTGATGTTGGCGGGGCTGGCCGGGTCCCAGAGCAAATCGTCGGACTCCCTTTCCCTGCATGCACAAAGAGGCGATGTATTAACCAAACAGAATTTATTCAGATGTGGTATTAATAGTTCCGTCCGGTGCAGATGGCTGATCAGAAAGATGTGTTGAGCCCTGGAAAAAACAAAGCCGCCGCCGTACAGAAAACTCAGTGCAGGAATGGTGAGGGCGCCGGTCAAACCAATTGCGGCAACGAGTGCCAGTTTGCGAGCCGGTATCCCCTTCAGCCTGAACAGCCGGCCGGCAAGGAGCATAAGAAGGGGCAGAAACAGTATCCAGCGGTGCGAATGATGCGCTGCAATCCCGAACCACAGGATGAGGCCGGCGCCGGCAGCGACATGCCGCGATGTTTTTCCCCACAATAATATGGCGGAAGCGAGGATCAGGAGCGGTGTCAGGAAGTCGGGCATCAACATGGTGGTCGTGATACCGGCACAAGTACCCAGCGTGAGCACAAACACCGTCGCCAGGGGCATGTAAACAGGCAGTTGCGGGAAAAAGACCCGGGTGAACTGGTGGATAATCCAGGATGTTAGCCATGCCTGTACAAAAGCGACCAGCCACAGGCTTTCCATCAAACTGACGTGTCGCATAAATATCCCGTAGGCCATAGGCCGGAAGTCGGAAACGACGCCTTTAAAACCGGCCAACACGTAGGAGCCGGTATCGGAAAACAAAAACGGAAAATTGTTTTGGAACGCGGGCGTCATCAGGGTGAGCGTGCCGGCAAAAATGGACAACGCCCATTGACGCTTTGAAATTTGGTGGATGATTTTCATGGGTAGGGTTGGTTTCCGTAAAGCAGTAATTAAGGTAGTTTGGCACATTCCACAGCATGATAACCGCCGCCCGTCGAAAAATATTAGCGGATAAGGCAGTAACGCGCAACTTCGTTTGACCGCTGTTGTCTTTGCAGACGTTTGTTAAAACTTTGCTAAAACTGGCAACAGTATTTGTTACTACGAAATATTTCGTAGTAACTTTCCCCTGAAATCAGCCGTCTGCTATGCGGCGCCCCTTGTAACCGGCACCTCCTGTCACGACAAAAACAACTTTACTCTGGTTATGAAAACAATCAGTGCCATCCTGTCCGCAGCGTTCGTCCTGATGCCCTGGATCGTCGAACCGCTATTATCCCAGGAAAATATCCCTTCGCCACAAGAAAAGAAGGTCACCATTACCAGGCGTTCGGTCGACGCAGACGGATCTGAAACAACCGAGATCATCGTCAAAAAAGGCAAGGCTGCCGAGAATTTCGACCTGGACAAATACCTCAGTGAAAACAGTTCCGACAATGTGCAGGTTGATGTGCTTGTAGAAGAGGGCACTGAAGATGAAAAAACCGTTATCCTGAAACGCTCACCCGGAAACGGCGCAAAGTATGACCACAATTACAACTATAACTACAATTACGACTACGATTATAACTACGACTACAACCGGGCAGAAGCGCCGCGAAGCGGTAAAAAGGCATTTCTTGGTGTCGAGGAAGACTCCGATGAAGATGCCGACGAGCCGGGCCTCGTTGTAGAAGTTATTCGCGGTTCTGCTGCCGACAAGGCCGGTCTGCGCCACAACGACAAAATCCTGAAACTCAACGACCAGAAAACCAATCGCTGGAGCGATCTCACCGGTTTTATGCGCGATGCCAAACCGGGCGACAAGGTAACGATCACCTACAGTCGCAATGGCAAGCAGTATACGACGGAGGCCCTGCTCACCACCCGCAACGACGTCAAAAGCGAAGACAAGGGGCCAAAAGGCTTTTTTGGAGTGTCTGATGAAGACGACAACGACGAGGAGCCCGGCGTAGCCGTCAGTATTACCAGGAACTCCGGTGCTGAAAAAGCCGGTTTGCAGGACGGCGATGTGATCTTCCAACTCAACGATACGGAGATTCGCGACTTTGAAGACATCAGCGATTTTATGGCCTACACGGCTCCGGGCGACAAGATTAAGGTGGTTTTTGAACGCGCGGGCAAGCGCAACAACGTGGATGTCACGCTGGGTGAGCAAAAATCATGGAACTGGGCCGAATGGAACACAGGCAAGATCAAACTCGATGACCTCGATCTTAATTTCCGGGATAAAGAAGCCTGCCTCGGCGTTTATACGGGTATCGGCACACGATCCGAAGTGCGCGGAGCCGAAATTACCAGTTTTACAACAGAAAGTGCGGCCCGTGAGGCCCAGATGCAGGAGGGCGACCTGATTACCGCCATCAACGGGCAACGCGTACAGGGCCACGGCGAGTTGTGGAATGCGATTGCCAAATTTAAGGCAGGCGATAAGGTGAGCGTGGAATTCCTGCGGGATAACCAGACCAACGTGATCGAGGTTAGCCTCAAAGGATGTCGCGACAACTCCGGTCGAGTGCAACTGTTCGATACGGACGAGGGCGGCGACAACAGCAGCCGGCGGTTCTTTATCTGGAACTGGAGCGACGACGAGCGCCAGCGCCTGCGCGAGCGCCATGTCATCACTATCCGTCGCGGCGCCGAAGGCGATGCCCCGAAGGTGAACACTGCACCGGGCACAGAACCCGTTGCTGCTGATCGCAAACTTAATCTCCAGACTTTCCGCGCGTACCCTAACCCGACCCAGGGCCAACTGACGGTTGAATTCAGGGGCGAGCCGGTAGCCACCATCGTTTCCCTGTTCGACCTGGGTGGCCGGCAATTGTTCCGTGAAGAGCTCAATGCCTTCAGTGGCGACTACAGTCAGCAGTTCGACCTTTCGGAGTACGCCAAGGGCACTATTATCGTCCATGTGCTGCAAGGCGACAAGGTATACACCGAGCAGGTTGTGATCAATTGAGGAATTATCACCGCCCAAACAGACAAAATATCAGGACCAACGGCCTTCCCGGGAATCTCCCGGGGGGGCCGTTGGTGTATCGTTAAAAAATACTGGCACGAACTTTTCTTTATATTCCGGCATTAATATTTTATAACTTTTCCCGTGAGCACGTATCGCTTAATCCTGTATCAACACCGCGAAAACCGTTGGCACTACGTCCGATTGACGTATCTGCCGGAGGGCAAACTTCGCACAGAGACCGGTTGTTGCGGCCAAAAGCCCGACCTGACTGCTGTTTCTGTCGTGCCGTCGGGAAAGGATGCGGATACGGCGTTGCGGGAATCAGGCGCCAGATGGCAGGCAAAAGGCTATGACAAGCCCTCTCCACAGCACGTTCAGGTGCTCACCCTGCACTTTCAGATGCGCCGCTGGACCGGCTACCCGGCCGCTGCGCCGTGGCACGACGACCTGAGTGCCGGTTATCTCGATCCCATCCATGAGGTGCTCGATTCGACCTGCAACGGGATTTCGCGCGGGAATGAGCGCTTTTCCGGAAACTACCTCTATTACTACACCGTTTTCAACGCCGATCTCGCTCTTGAGGCGGCAGAAAGTATCGCCGCTGCCGCGCCGGTCAAATTCCTGCTCGATATACACGTCGGTCGCCGGGAAAAACAGGTACACATCCCCATCGATCCCAATGTGCCGGAATACCTGCGCTCGCTGTTTCGGATCGTGGAAAAATCGGCACGGAGTATCGCCGGTGAAATACCCACGCTTTTCCCCGGCGATCCACTGCAGCCGGAGTATGTGCCGAACGGCGACGCCCGGAAGCGTATTCGCGGCGACGAGGCCAACGGGCTTCGCCATCTGCTGAAAGAAAAATGGAATTTTGACTCCAATTTCTGGAACCCCCTCACCGAGTCGTCGCCCTCACAGGTTGTCTTCCTGAATGGCATGCCCGACGATAAAATGCAAAAGGTCACCGGACTGATCCGAAAGCATTCCACTGCTCCGCTTTATCTGCTCGATTGCGAGGAGGGAATCTTTGAAATATCCGCAGCCGATATTTTCAAAGGCGTCTATGAAGGCGCCGCATTTGATGGCAACCTCGACTGGATCATTTATTTTTCCCACCATCATACCGTCACGTTCGGTGGCGACTGGCTCGTGGAAGCCGTCAAGGATATCTATAAGGAACAGCCGGAAGCGCTCAATGCCTGGCAGTAGTGGGTTTTCACATTGACAGGAGGGTTCTTCCAGGCATTTTTGTGGAAACGGATAGACCCGGCGCATCAAATTTTCAGCAGACTTTTCTTCCGGTTATCAGTTCCTGACGCCAAACCGTACAGGTCGGGTGTACCGCAAAGGCCGATACTGCCCGTTGCTACTTTTTTACGCCTTCAGGCAGCCCAACCGAGACTTTTAACGTCAATCTTTGCGTTTGCAGAGACAAACCGTTATATCCATGCGAAAAATACCACTTGCCTTTATGTTTGCTGCTGCCGTGCTGTTGTTGTTCCAGACCTTTTGCAAGGAAAACAACATTGAAACGGTGGAAAACAAGGGCGCTGATGGCCGTCTGGAACGCTGGCAGCGCAACAAAAAAGATTTTGCCAAAGAAGGGCTGTACCAGCGTTTTGATCCGGACGGCACGCTGGCCGAGGAGGCACATTACACACACGATACCCTTAATGGCGAGCATAAATACTTTTACAAAGACGGCTCCGTCGAAAGCGTCGAACGCTACCGCATGGGAGTTTACCACGGGAAATACCAGAAATACGGTGAAGACGGCACGCTGCTGCTCGAGCAGGACTTTGTCGACGGCATGATGCAGGGGTTCAGCCTGGCCTATTACCCGAACGGCATGCTGAAGGAAAAAGTGACCATGCGCGGCAACGAGGAAGACGGACCTTTTTGGGAGTACTACGAAAACGGCAAGGTCAGCGCTGAAGGCACCTATTCGCCGGGCGAAGAAGCCCCCCTGGAACAGGGTGAATTGAAGGAATACGACGAAACCGGCACGCTCATTCGCATCGCTGATTGTAAAGACGGGGTCTGCCTCACCCGCTGGAAAAAAGAATAAGTCTGCCCCCTCCCGAACACACGCATAACCATCGCACCATGCATACAATGCTACGAAAAATCAGTCTTGCCTTTTTGTCTGCCCTTATCTTTCAGGCCCAGCCGGTATCTGCCCAGATCACGGGCGGTCAGCAAGTATTCCAGTTCATGACCCTGTCGCCTTCGGCGCGTATCACAGCGCTCGGCGGCGCCCAGATCGCCGTAAAGGACGACGACCTGGCCTTTGCCGCCGCCAATCCCGCGGCGCTCAACCCGCAGATGGACGGCATGCTGACCTTTCAGCACAATTTCTTCCTGACCGATATCCAGCACGGTTATGTCGCCTATGCGCAGCATGTGCCTAAACTGGGCTTTACCTTCCACGGCGGACTGCAGTATATGAACTACGGCGATATCAACCAGGCGGATGAATACGGAACCGTGATCGGGAAAGTAAAAGCCTCCGAAACGGCCTTTACCGTCGGCGGCGCCAGGCCGCTGACCGACCGGATATCGCTCGGACTGAACGTACGGCTCGGGCTTTCCACACTCGATACCTACAAGGCGTCGGCCCTTGCCGCCGATGCCGGGTTGATGTATGCCGATACGGCAAGCCGGTTTATTGCTGCCGTAGTTGTGCGCAACGCAGGCGCTCAACTCTCGTCGTACAATGAGGTCCGGGAAGACCTTCCCTTCGACCTGCAGATCGGCATCAGCAAACAGTTGCGGTACCTGCCGTTCAGGCTCAGCATCATCGCCCACCACTTGCAGCAGTGGAATATTCGCCACAATGATCCCAACTTGCAGGACGACGGTATCCTGCAACTCGGCGACACGCAAAGTTCAACCGGGGGCGGCAACAACGCCGTCGACAATTTCTTCCGGCACCTGGTCTTCAACGGTGAATTCCTGTTGGGCCGCAACGAATCGTTCCGGATACGGGTCGGTTACAACCACTTGCGCAAGAAAGAACTCTCCGTGCGCAACTATCGCAGCCTTGCCGGTTTCTCCGGAGGTATCGGCATCAGGATCAGCCGCTTCCGTATCGACCTCGGTTATGCCGCCTATCACCTGGCGGGCGGGGTCGTGCACCTCGGTATCGGAACCAGGCTCAAAGATTTTTTCTGATGATCTGTTCAGAGAAAATTTAAATCACTTCTTGGAAAATTATCCCTTCTTGAGTTACCTTTGCGTTCGCTTTTGGAAGAGCCTCATTTTGTGAGCGCTTTTTCCATTGATTTTGAACGAGTTACAACAATTTACAGTAAACAAACGGTATGCCTACCATCAATCAACTTGTACGTAACAGCCGCGAGAAGGTCGAGTACAAAAGCAAAAGCCGCGCATTGAACGCTTGTCCGCAACGCCGGGGCGTTTGTACGCGTGTATATACCACCACGCCCAAGAAGCCAAACTCCGCGCTGCGTAAAGTTGCCAAAGTGCGTCTGACCAACAGTATTGAGGTGATCGCCTACATTCCGGGTGAAGGCCACAACCTGCAGGAGCACTCTATTGTACTGGTCCGCGGCGGTCGTGTAAAAGACCTGCCCGGTGTGCGTTATACAATTGTTCGCGGCGCACTCGACACCGCCGGTGTCGTCAACCGCAAGCAGAGCCGCAGCCGCTACGGCACCAAGCGTCCGAAGAAATAATTACCTGATGGTGAATGGCCATTGATGAATAAGGAATCGGAACTGATTCAGCGTTCGTCAAAGCGGCATTCATCATTCATCATTCATCATTCATCATTTATAACAAATGCGTAAGCACAAACCGAAACCTCGAGTATTGGCTCCCGATCCGCGCTATAGCGATACGATGGTTACCCGTTTCGTTAATAACCTGATGTGGGAAGGCAAGAAGAGCGTTGCTTTTGGCATTTTTTACGATGCACTGGATATCGTAAAAAGCCGCACCAACGAGGACGAGTTGCAAGTCTGGAAAAAAGCGTTGAACAATGTAATGCCACAAGTGGAAGTGCGCAGCCGCCGTATCGGTGGCGCTACCTTCCAGATCCCGACGGAATTGCCGGCCAACCGGAAAATCTCCATCGGTATGAAGTGGATGATCAAATATGCGCGCGCCCGCAGCGGCAAAGGCATGGCCGAAAAACTGGCTGCCGAAGTAATTGCCGCGAGCAAAGGCGAAGGCAGCGCTGTTAAAAAGCGCGAAGACACGCACAAAATGGCAGAAGCGAACCGTGCTTTTGCGCATTTCAGAGCGTAAGGCCCGGCAGCGCCGTCAAATTCCTACCGTCGAAATTGACCCCGCCCGGACTTTGGCGGGGACAATTTTCGGCGGTATTGGCTTTTAAAGGAGATGGAAAAACAAGATTGTGTTTTTATTTTTCCAAACATTTAAAAAGCCAAACAGCATTACCCCAAATTAACTTTCAACAGTAAGACATTTTTTGCCTAAAAAGCGATACTTTGTTCTGATGTTGCGTCTGAACATCAGTTTTTGAAAAAATATTCATTCACCGGCCTGTCCTTTCCGGCGGGCTCATACAAACAACTGTTATACGTCATGGCAACGGACCTCCGGTTTACCCGAAATATCGGTATCGCCGCACACATTGATGCCGGCAAAACCACCTTTACGGAGCGTGCTCTTTTTTACACCGGCGTCACACACAAAATTGGCGAAGTACACGAGGGCGCTGCTACTATGGACTGGATGGAGCAGGAGCAGGAGCGCGGCATTACCATTACCTCTGCCGCCACCAAATGCGCCTGGACTGTGGAAGGCCAGAAATTTGATTTCAATATCATCGACACACCCGGCCACGTTGACTTCACCGTAGAAGTTAACCGTTCGCTGCGTGTACTCGATGGCCTGGTGTTCCTGTTTTCGGCTGTCGACGGTGTTGAGCCGCAGTCGGAAACCAACTGGCGCCTCGCCGACAACTATAAAGTACCGCGTATCGCCTTCGTCAACAAGATGGACCGCGCCGGTTCCGACTTTATGATGGTGGTAAAAGATATGAAGGCCAAACTCGGCGCCAATGCAGTACCGCTTCAGGTACCGATCGGTTCGGAGCACAACTTCAAAGGCGTGGTCGATCTCGTGACCAACCAGGCCATCATCTGGAACGAAGCGGACCAGGGTATGACATACGACGTGGTACCCATCCCCGATGATCTGAAAGAACTGGTTGCCGAACAGCGCCAGATCCTCATCGAGGAAGTGGCTTCCTACGACGATAACCTGCTCGAAAAATTCTTCGACGATCCGGACAGCATCACCGTGGAAGAAATGCGTGCTGCCGTCCGTGCTGCCGTTTGCGACCTCAAAATGACTCCGGTCATGTGCGGTTCCGCATTCAAAAATAAAGGTGTACAGGCCTGCCTCGACGCTGCCTGCTACTACCTGCCTGCTCCGATCGACATCGAAGCCGTTAAAGGTATCGACCCGAAAACGGATAAGGAAGTGGAGCGCAAGCCTTCCGCGTCCGAGCCGTTTACGGCACTGGCATTCAAGATCGCTACCGACCCGTTTGTAGGTCGCCTCTGCTTTATCCGGGTGTACTCGGGTCGCCTCGATGCCGGCTCCTATGTCCTCAACACGCGTTCGAGCGACAAAGAGCGTATCAGCCGCCTCTACCAGATGCACGCCAACAAGCAGAACCCGATCGACTCGGTGGAAGCCGGCGACATCGCTGCTGCCGTGGGCTTTAAAGACATCCGCACGGGCGATACGCTCTGCGATGTGGCACACCCGATCATACTCGAAAGCATGGTGTTCCCCGAGCCGGTAATCGGTCTCGCCGTTGAACCCAAAACACAGAAAGACCTGGACAAACTCGGTATGTCACTGGCGAAACTCGCCGAGGAAGATCCGACGTTCCGCGTTCGTTACGACGAAGATACCAACCAGACCGTTATTTCCGGTATGGGTGAGTTGCACCTGGAGATCATTGTGGACCGCCTGCGTCGCGAATTCAAGGTAGAATGCAACCAGGGCGCTCCCCAGGTAAACTACAAAGAGGCACTGACCAAAACGACTTCGCACCGCGAGCGTTTGAAAAAACAAACGGGTGGTTCGGGTCTGTTCGCCGATATGGAATTCACACTCGGTCCTGCCGACGAAGAGTTCCTGCAAAGCGACGATTTCAAATCGGGCAAGAAAAAACTTCAGTTCGAATGGGGAATTGTGGGCGGCGCCATCGACAAGAACTACCAAAAACCGATCATCGACGGCTTCACGCAGATGATGAGCAACGGTATTCTTGCAGGCTACACCATCGATTCGATGAAGGTACGCGTGACGGACGGATCGATGCACGCCGTCGACTCCAAACCGATCGCTTTCGAACTCTGTGCGAAGGAAGGTTTCCGCGCCGCAGCGCCGGCCACCAAGCCCCAGATCATGGAGCCGATGATGAAACTCGAGGTGATCACGCCCGAAGAATACGTCGGTCCGGTAATCGGCGACCTCAACCGCCGTCGCGGCATGCCGAAAGGCCAGGAGCCGCGTATGGGCGGCGCAGTTGCCATCCAGGCAGAAGTGCCACTGGCCGAGATGTTCGGCTATGTGACCCAACTGCGTACCCTGACCTCCGGTCGCGCTTCCTCGACGATGGAATTCAGTCACTACGCGCCGCCGCCTGAAAGTGTGGCCAAAGCGGTGATCGAGAAGGCAAAAGGAACCACCGTCAAAGCCTGATAGTTAAGGGTTGTCGGGTTACGGGTTGAAGGGTTACGAGTTGACGAATAATCAGACATTCCACGATATAAAAATAGAGCCCGGTAGCGCATCGCTGCCGGGCTTCTTTTTTGAGCGACCCCTCCCTGACCTCTCTCTTGGGAGGGGGCAGACGTAGAATCCACCGCATTGACGCTGCTTTAATTACGATTGAAACCAGAAGCAATGTACCCCTCCCCTCGGGGAGAGGAGCCTGTCCCGCACTTTAGTCGGGAGGTCGTGGGTGGTTGAACGCAACCCGCAACCCATAACCCATAACCCGCAAACCCTTACTCCACCACCACCGCCAGTTTCCCGTCTCCACTCGCCGCCAGGCGGGTGATGTTATTGATACCATAAGCCGACAGATCGGCTACCTGTTTCCAGTCGAGGTTGATGCCGGGTTTGAACTGGTAGAGGGTGGCTCCGCGCCCCGAGAGGTAGGTGCCATCGGGTAAAACGGCGAAATCTTCACTGTCGGCGGGCATTTTGACGATGATCTCAAAAGTCTGCTTTTGCGGGTCGTAGGTCTTCAGATACCAGGTTTGTTCGGTCGCTTTTTGTACATAAGCCAGTTTCCCGTCGGGTAGCCGCTGGAGGCAGCGGCCGATATTGGCCGATACGCGGCGCAGTTTCTGCGCTTTGGCACCGGCAGTATACAGGACGTGCTGGCCGCCGTTTTCTCCAACAATAAAAAAGGCTACGAGCGTATCGCTCAGCCAGCAGTGGTATCCTACACCCTGGATGCCTGGGAATTCCGGTCGGCCGTTATCGGAGCGGTCGACCGGAAAGGACCAGAGCCGCTGGCTTCCGTTTTCTTCCACCCGTACGACAGAGAAACGCCGCCCGCCGGGCATGAGCGTCGGTGAATATTCGGCAGTGGCCGGTGTGGCAGTCACCGCTGTTCGTGTCTTCAGCGAAAGGTCCAAAGCGCAAATTTCTGTTTGGGTCGTATCATCAGGCGTTTGGAGGGTGAGGTATAACTCGTTGTTGGAGAAGAAGGAGGGCTGATTATTATAGCCTTTTGGGTTAAAGGCCGTGAGAAAACGCGGGGCGCCCGGTTGCCAGGTATTGTCGGCGCTTTTGCCCAGGGAAAAAAGCAAAATGTCATAGTGGGCAAGGCGCTGGGCCTTTGCGGCTTCGTTGAACGCAAACAGGAATAGCAGAAGAAGGACGATGCGCATGGTTTTGTTCTTTTTGTGCGGCAAAGCTAAGTGAAACGGTGGCAGAGATCGTCTCACGTGTTGTTTTTTGACAAGATTAACGGGTTTTGGGTGTTTACATGCTGATTGTCAGTGGGGAATTGCGACACTTCGTTAAAGTTATGTGAGCGGGTTTCGCTCCACGAACCGTTCAATTCTTTCCCTGCGCTCCAAAACGACCTTTTTTCGTTAAAAAATGCCCTAAAACCATAACTTTTTTTAACCCAACCAAAACATTCCTGCCCGTAACACTGCCCGGCGGGGAATCGTCTGGCCTGTATCTTTCACATCACCAAACCGACTTTCCTCCGTGGCCAGACAACACTTTCTACCGTTTCCCCGGGAGACCGAAACCGGCGATCTTCGCGCCGAAGCCCTGTCCGATCTGCACCATCAACTCAAGGACATGTATCCGCTGGAAGCAGCGGACTGGGATTTATTCCAAAACTGCGTCCGCTGGGAAACCAGCGCCAAAGGCGATCTGCTCCTGCAGCCGGGCCAGATAAGCGACTGCATCCGGTTCCTGCACCGGGGCGCCGTCATCTATTACGACAGCGTGGATGAAGAACAGCAACTGGAGCAGGTGGGCTGGATCGCCCAACCCGGCGAGATGGTGCTGGAGATTATCAGTTTTTTCCAGCGTTGTCCGACGGAAGTTTACCTGAAATGCACGACAGATTGCGCGTTTCTCACCCTGTCGTATACCGACCTGCAGACGTTGTACTTTGCCAGCCCCGCATGGAATACCATCGGTCGGCGCATGACCGAGGAATATATGCTGCTGATGGCCGAGCGCACGCGGTTTCATCGGTTAAACTCTGCGCAGGAGAAATACCGCTACTTCTCCGAGCGTTTTCCCCAGGCACTGCAACTCGTACCCCAGCGCCATATCGCCGCGTTTTTGGGCATCCGTCCCGAAACGCTGAGCCGCCTGCGCAGCAGGAAAATCATTTCTTGATCCAGGTCAATTGTCCCTTCCCCTGAACCCTGTGACCTTTGCAGTACTTCAAATCGATTCATCTTTTTTAACACAACTCATTATCCAACTATGCAAAAGCAAGTTTTTTCCGCCCTGCTGCTCACGGCCGGCTTCATCCTGACAACCGTTACGGCCTGTAAAAAAGACAACGACAACACCGTCACCGACCCTAACGTCGAACTGGCAGCACAGGCCCTGCGTGGCCAGCAACTCGTTACCTCTTCGTTCGGCATTGCCCTGCGCGGCGCCGATGAGGCCGACGGCTTTGCCAGTCAGGGCGCTGACGACCGCTGCGGTACGCTCACCATCACCCCGCTCGATCCCAATGCATTTCCGAAAGTGGTAACGGTCGATTTCGGCACGGGCTGCACAGACAACGACGGCAAGTTCAAATCCGGCAAGGTTATCCTGAGTTTTGGCAAAATATGGGAACCCGGCTCGGAAGTGTCGGTGGAATACGACAACTATACGGAAGACGGCGCGCAATTGTCCGGCAAGATCGTTCTGCAAAACCAGAGCACCCAGAGTGCGGGTGTATTCACCATCCTGGCCCAGAATATCCAGGCGGCTGACGCCAACGGCTACACCCTGGGGTACAACGCCACTGAAACGTTTACCCAAACAGCAGGTTTTGCCACCTGGTGGGATCATAATGACGATGTGTACGACATCTCCGGCAGCGCCAATGCCGTGCTGACCAACGGCGAAACGGTAGACTGGACCATCCAGACGCCCCTGGTAAAAGCAGCCAACTGCTTCTGGGTGAGCGCCGGTACGGGCCTGCTCAATATCAACGGTCTGGCTGTGGGTGTTGACTATGGCGATGGTACCTGCGACAACAAGGCTACGCTGACCATTAACGGGCAGACGTATGTGGTGACGCTGTAAAAGCGGTTTGGATATCTATTGGGCGAGCGGTTCACTTTGCGTGAGCCGCTCGCTTCTTTAGTGGTGATACATGGGAATTATTTATAATCCATAATACTCAAGTGGAGCGGGCAAAACGCTGCATCATGCGGATCGTTGGAAGCGATCACGACGAGGCGATCGGCTGCGTACTCGGCAATGAGATTTTTATACCATTCCACGCCCTGGACATCGAGGTTGGTTGCCGGCTCGTCGAGCAGCAGCACGGGGGTGTCGGAGCAAATGGCGAGCGCGAGTTTTACCCGCTGTTTCATACCCGAAGAAAAAAAGCGGATCTCTTTGGCGCGGGCGCGGGGCAAGGCAAGCAGTTCGTACAGGCGTGCTGGCGTAAACCCGGGCAGGAGGGGCTTGAGACCGGCGTGAAACTTCAGCGCCTCTTCGAGGGTGAACTCTTCGATCAGTTCGATATAGGGCGCCGCATAACTGATATGACGGTACACAGCGTAGGGTTCGACCTTTTTTCCTTCAAACTGGAACTGCACCTGCCCTTTGGAAAGGGACAGGTGGCCGGATAGCACTTTCAGGAGGGTCGATTTGCCGGAGCCGTTGGGGCCGAGAACAGCGCAGCGTTCGCCGGAATGGAAACGGTGGTCGAGCCCCCGGAATATCCAGTCGAAGCGAAAGCGTTTACCCGCGTTTTCAAGGCTTATGGTCATTGGCGTCTAGTCCAGTACAGGCTCGGCTATTTTACCGGTGCCGTTCATGGCCCGGAAACCTTTCATCAGGCCGCGTTTGGCATCGCGCACAAAGGTTACGATCTGGGTGCGGTAAGGTGAAGGCTCGATTTCTTCCTCAATGATAGCCAGCGCCTTGCGCGTACTGAAGCCGTGCACAAACAAGACACGGTAGATGTCTTCGATATGGTGCATGTCGCTGTTGCTGAACCCGCGGCGGCGCAGTCCGATGGTATTGATACCGGCGTACGAAAGGGGTTCACGGGCGGCGGTGACATAGGGCGGTACGTCTTTGCGTACGAGCGAGCCGCCTCCGATCATCACCTGTTCGCCGATGCGAACAAACTGGTGAACGGCGACCATGCCGCCGAGCGTCGCCCATTTCCCGATCTCGATATGGCCCGCCAGGGTGACGTTGTTGGCCAGGATCGAATTGTCGCCGATGATACAATCGTGGGCGATGTGGACATAAGCCATGAGCAGGCAGTTCTCGCCAATGACAGTACGGCCGCCGAAGGCGAGGTTGCCGCGGTTGAGCGTGCAACATTCGCGAACGACCGAGCCGTTGCCGAGTTCGAGCGTGGTGGCTTCGTCGAGTATGTTTTTTGTTTGCGGGGAGGCGCTGATAGACGACCCCGGAAAAAGATGGCAATTTTCGCCGATCCGGGCGCCATTGTAGATATGGACGCCAGAGTCGATCCGGGAGTTATCGCCAATGACAACATCTTGTTCAATAACGGTAAAAGGGCCGATACTGACGTTTTTGCCGATCTTTGCGTCGGAGTGGATGACCCGCAAGCCGTTTGAGTAGCTCATCGAATTAAAATGGTTGAAGCACAGGGCATTGCGCCCTCACGGTTTGTGTTTGTCTCAACTCCCATTGTCAACAGCAATTTCTTTCGTTCTGCGCACGATCTGGGCTGTTAGTTCGCCTTCCGAGACGAGTTTGCTGCCCACATATGCCGTGCCCTGCATGTGAACGATGCCGCGGCGGATGGGTTCGAGAAGTTCCATTTTCAGGATTAAAGTGTCGCCGGGGACGACTTTGGCTTTGAACTTGGTGTTGTCAATTTTCAGGAAATAGGTATCCCAGTTTCCAGGGTCGCTTACGGAGTGCAGCGCGAGGATACCTCCGGTTTGCGCCATTGCCTCGATTTGCAGTACCCCGGGAAATACGGGGTTGTCGGGAAAATGGCCCTGGAAAAAAGCTTCATTCATCGTAACGTTCTTCACCCCGACAACGTGATGGTCGCTCAGTTCTATTACTTTATCGACCAGCAGGAAAGGGTAGCGGTGCGGTAGCATCTTGGCGATCTGCATCACATCGCAAACGGGTTCTTTATCGGGGTCGTATTTGGGTATTCCGAGTAAACGTCTTTTTTCGGTCAGGTGTTTCTTCAGTAGCCTGGCAAATTCGACGTTTGCCGTGTGGCCGGGCTTAGTGGCGACTATTTTACCGCGAATGGGTTTCCCGATAAGCGCCAGGTCGCCGATCACGTCGAGCAGCTTGTGCCGCGCCGGTTCGTTCTGGAAACGCAGTTTGACGGTATTCAATACGCCTTCCGAGTCGACCTTGACGCTCTGCTTGCCCAGTTTTTTGGCCAGGGCATCCAGCTCGGTCTGATCCATTTTCCGGTCGGCGATCACGATAGCGTTGTCGAGGTCGCCGCCTTTGATCAGTCCGATTTCGAGCAACTTCTCCAACTCATGCAAAAACACGAAAGTGCGACAGGACGCGATCTCTTCCACATATTCTTCCATACGGTGAAGCGCCGCGAATTGTTGCCCCAGTACCTTCGAATTAAAATCGATCATGACGGTTGCCTCAAACTCGTCGGAAGGCAGAGCCAGCAGTTCGGTGCCGGTTATTTCGTCCTTGTATGATATCGGTTCCGTGATCTCGAAGTATTCGCGTTCGGCATCCAGTTCCTCCCGCCCGGATTTTTTCAGCGCCTCAACAAAGGGCATTGAGGTGCCGTCCATGATGGGCATTTCGGGACCGTTGATCTCCATCAACACGTTGTCGATGCCCAGGCCGGTCAATGCCGAAAGGACATGTTCGACCGTCGACACCTGCGCTTCGCCGCTGCGGAGCGTGGTACCTCGGTTGGTCGACACCACGAGCTTGACGTCGGCATTGACTACCGGCTGATCAGGCAAATCCACGCGTTGAAAGCGGTAGCCGTGGTTGGCCGGCGCCGGTTTGAAGGTCAGCGTTACTTTTTTTCCCGTATGCAGCCCTACGCCTTTTACGGATACGGGAGACTTAATAGAGGATTGTTTCATAAATCCGGGTGAATTTCAGTGTACAAAGGTACATATCAGCACCGGATTGCGATACATTACCGACCAATTATCAGGGCATTAACATCGTATTCGATGCGTAAATGCCGTTTTTGTGCAAAATATTATTCGGATAAGGCTAAAAAAAGAACGGCGAATCAGAATTTAGTGACGAATCAGACGGGGCGATCAGGCCGGCCCGGTAAAAACGGGACCATAGTTCGTACACAGAAACGGCCATTTTCCGAAACTTACCGTTTTAAACCAAGGTTGGTGGGCAGCCCGTCCAGGCTTGTCAGGTTCTTTTCCCGGA
>CALMBD010000303.1 GCA_937861115.1 uncultured Bacteroidota bacterium
CGTCCACCGTCCACCGTCCACCGTCCACCGTCCACCGTCCACCGTCCACCGTCAATCCGGCTTCTTCCCGCCCTTCAGGAATCCCTGAATGGATTTCAGATTTTCCCATTCTTCATTAGCGGCAAGGTTGGCCTGTGAAGGCCAGGTGCCGGGGTCATGCATGGCGAGTTGCGGACCGGCAGCGGCCAGGATTTCCTTGATTTTGGCCACATCCGTTTCGGCCAGTTGGCGATAGGTGGTGATGCCGTATTGGTACAGCAGTTCCTGGATCTTGGGCCCGATTCCTTCCACGACGGTCAGGTCGTCTTTGTCGCGGGCTACCACTACCGGTACTTCGGCAGGCGTTTCAGGAGGTGTTTCCGGCTGCTGCGTTGCCGCAACGGGCTCTGTGATCACGACAACAGGAACTTCCTCTAACGGCACATGGTCCGAATTCCAGGTGTCCGGCAGGTGCTCATCATGGGTTGTGCCGCCGCTTTGCGGCTCGGGCGTATCGATATCTGCGGTCGTTGCCGGCGTTTCCGCACCGGCGTCTTCCTGTTGTTTGTCGCCCTGGTCACCGGGCCCGGTTTCCTCAATTTCAAGAGGAATGGTCTCTGGCGCAGGCGGTTCTGCCTCAAACGAGAGGCCCAGTTCCGTCTCCAGTTGGCGGTTGCGTTCCTGAATTTCCGACAGGTCCTCTCCCGTCTCGGTGAGCTGGTCGCGAAAGACATTGTTTTCCTCGGTCAACTTGCTTATTTGCATGCGCAGGCTGGCATTGTCCGACTCTGAAATCGAAAGTTTGTTTTTGGTACTGTTCAGTTCCGACGTAATGGCATTCAGCGTTGCAATCTGACTTTCCAGATCAAGTCGAAGTTTGTCGGCTGTTTGCTTATAGCGATTCCAGAGTATCCACCCCAGCCAGAGACCCAACAGGCCGGCAACGAGCAGCATGGTTATTATTTCCAGGGTATGGCTGGTGAAAGTGCCGGTACCCGGGCCGAGTGTAACGTTTTGTTCGAACATATGCTTGCGTCTTTGGTTTGTTAGTTTTGTTGTTTGTATCTGTCAATAGGCCTGATACTCATTTGGAAATGCGGATTTCAACGCGCCGGTTTTTATAACGCCCCAACGCCGTATCATTTGTAGCCACGGGCTTGCCCTCACCGTACGACCGGCATTTAATCTGCGACTTTTTCACACCCTTCTTCATCAGGATGTCGCGGATGCCGTAGGCACGGCGCAGACCGTACTGATAGTTCGTCTTGGTATCGCTTACAAAATCGGTATGCCCGCTGATACTGACGCTGCCGCCCGTGGCAATCAGGTGCCGGGCCAGGCGGGTCAGGTAGGCATCGATGGCATCATTATCCTCCTTTCTGGTCGAACTGTATGGGAAGTGGATCACCATGCGGTCTTCCAGTTCTTCCATTTGCACTTCATTGATCGAGGTAGAGGAGGGTGCTGCTGAAGAAGGCGTAGAGACCTCCGGCTGAATAGCGTCGGATACGATCATGGTATCTGATGGTGTCGGCGGTACCTCAACGATACCGGTGCCGACTGATGCATTGTTGCCTGCACACGCTTCTTTGATCGTACACACATACCAGCGCCAACTAATGCCGCCCCAGACGACGAAAAGGATGAAGACAAGGAGTTTAGAATTCATAATGTTTTTGGTTGTACGTTGTTTGGCGGAGATTCGATTTTCTAACGCAACAGACGCAGGTATATTTTCTGGATATGTTCGTGATTGGGGGGCGTCAGCCGGATTACAGGGCAATTATCGGCATTGATTTTCAGGATTTTGCAAAAAAAATAAAAAAAATGCGGTTAATCGCGGCAATCCATGGAAACCCACTGCTGGAAATCTTATTCTTTATCTTGACCTTAGCCCCTCAGGTAAACATGAATGGTTGATTCAAATCGCGTTCAATATGCAAAAATATTTCAATCTGACCGTCGTATTCGGTCTGATTTTTTCCGGGGTGCTTTATTCCCAACCGGCGCCTACCTCCTTTGAAACCCGCCTGCAGGGCTATGAACAACGAAAGGCAATGAAAGCGGGGTCGATGCTGTCTGCCCTTACTCCCGAAAGTATCGGCCCTTCCGTATTTTCCTGCCGGGTAACCGATGTAGACGTTAATCCCGCCGACCCGACCCGATTCTTCGTGGCCTATGCATCCGGTGGCCTGTGGTATACGGAAAGCAACGGCACAAGTTTCAAGCCATTATTCGACCACGAGGCTTCCATGACGATCGGCGATATCGCTGTTGACTGGACCAACAATGTGATCTGGGTAGGCACCGGGGAGGTGAACAGCAGCCGCTCTTCCTATGCAGGCACCGGCATTTACCGCAGCGCCGACAATGGCAAAACATGGGACTGGCGCGGGTTGCCCGAAAGTCAGCACATCGGACGAATCGTACTGCATCCAACCGATCCCAATACCTTATGGGTCGCCGTGCTTGGACACCTGTACTCGCCCAATGAAGCGCGTGGCGTTTACAAAACGACAGACGGCGGCCTGAACTGGCGACGGACCCTTTTCGCAGGCGACACCGTAGGGGCCGTCGATGTTATCATCGATCCCGGCGACCCGAATACCCTGTTTGCCGCGACCTGGGAACGCGACCGCAAAGCCTGGAATTTCACCGGCGCGGGCGCGGGGTCAGGTATCTGGAAAAGCACGGACGGCGGTGATACCTGGAAAAAACTCGACGCCGCCTCGTCCGGTTTTCCGGGCGGAAACAAGATCGGCCGTATCGGACTTGCAGCCGGCCGGAAAAATGGCAAAACGGTCCTGTATGCCAGTCTCGACAACCAGAACCCCAAACCCCCGAAGGAAGAATCAAAGGATGATGTGCTGACCAAAGACCAGTTGCGTACCATCAGCAAGGCCGATTTTCTGAATTTGCCGGAGGATAAAGTCACTGATTTCCTTAAACAAAACGATTTTCCGGAAAAATACACTGCAAAATCCGTCAGGCAGATGGTCGAAACGGATAAACTCAAGCCGATAGCCCTGGTGGAATACCTGGAAGATGCCAACAATGACCTGTTTGAAACGGATTTTATAGGCGCCGAGGTCTGGCGCAGCGAGGACGGCGGACAAACCTGGCGCCGCACACACGATACTCCCCTGGAACAGATGCATTTCACATATGGCTATTATTTTAGCAACATCCGGTGTATGCCCGACGATCCAGACCAGGTATATCTCATCGGGTTCCTGATCATCAGGAGCGAGGACGGCGGAAAAACGTGGAAAAATATCAACGGCGACAATGTGCACGTCGACCACCACGCCCTCTGGCTCAATCCGGCCCATCGGGGGCATCTGGTCAACGGCAACGACGGCGGCGTAAACATCAGTTGGGACAACGGCGCATCCTGGATGAAATGTAACAATCCGCCGGTTGGGCAGTTCTACGCCATTGCTACCGACGACGACGAGCCTTACAATGTGTATGGCGGCGCACAGGATAACGGCGTCTGGGTAGGCCCCTCGGACTACAAGGCCTCATCGGGTTGGGTACAGGACGGACATTATCCGTACAAAGAACTGCTCGGCGGCGACGGCATGCAGGTACAGGTCGATACACGCGACAACAATACCGTTTATACGGGCTTTCAATTCGGATTTTATTTCCGGGTTGATAAACAAACCGGCAAGCGGAAACGCATTACACCCAAACATGATCTCGGCGAACGCCCCTTGCGTTTTAACTGGCAGACCCCAATTCTTCTGAGCCGGCATCAGCAGGATGTCTTGTATTTCGGTGCAAACAAACTGTACCGTTCCTTTAACCAGGGAAACGACTGGGAAGCTATTTCCGGCGACCTCACCGGAGGGGGCCGGAAGGGCAATGTGCCCTACGGTACTTTAACCGCTATTGATGAAAGTCCTCTGAAATTTGGTCTGCTCTACGCTGGATCCGACGACGGGCTGCTTCACGTCACCCGGGACGGCGGTGAGACCTGGGTCAAAATATCGGATCAATTGCCCGCAAAGTGCTGGGTTTCCCGTGTTCAGGCTTCTGCTCATGCGCGTGGTCGCGTTTATGTGGCCTTGAACGGTTATCGCTGGGACGACTTTAATGCCTATTTGTATGTTTCCGAAGATTACGGCGCCACCTGGACGCGCATCGGCACATCTCTGCCTGCCGAACCGGTCAATGTCGTCCGGGAGGATCCTGTGAATCCCGATGTTTTGTATGTCGGAACAGACCACAACGTGTACATCTCCCTGGACAGGGGCGCGAGTTTTCAATGCCTGAGCGGCGAATTTCCGGACGTACCGGTACACGACCTCGCTATTCAGGCAAAAGCAGGTGATCTGGTGATCGGCACGCATGGCCGTTCGATGTACAAGGTTGGCATATCGCAGGTGCAGGCGCTTACGGCTGAGGTGCTGGCTTCCTCCCTGACGCTTTTTGAACTGCCGAAGAAAAAATACAGCGCCAACTGGGGTAAAAAGCAACCCTATAAAGAGGCAAAAGACCCGGAGTTTCCCGTATGGTTCTACTCGGGAAATAAGGGAGAGATCAACTGGAGCGTAAAGATGAAAGACGGCGGACTGGTTCTGAACAGCGGAAAAATAACCTGTGTCAAAGGCCTGAACCTGTTCAACTATGGCCTTGATTTTCAGGAATCTCAAACAAAAAGATACAAAGAGTCGTTACAAGCGATGCAGAAATCTGCTAAAAAACCGGTTCAAATTGAAAAAGCCGACACGGGTAAGTATTATCTCCGCAAAGGTGTTTATACTTTTACGGTTGAAAAGGACGGTACATCGTCTGACCGTGATTTTGTGATCGATTGAGCTACTGCGGTGACGCAATGGCTTTTTACCGTTTAAACCGTTAATCAACTCAATTTCTAACACATTTTCAAATGAAGAATTTTAAGAACCTGTTTTTGGCAGGGCTTGCGGTTGCCAGTCTGGCGTTTACCGGCTGTTTGCATATTATTGAAGAAGTTACCTTTCGCGACAGCGGAAAAGGAAACTACACCATGACGCTCGATATGAGTGAAATGAAAGGAATGATGGACATGCTGAAAAACATGTCGCCCGACAGCACCGGCGGCACCGAAATACCCAGCCAGGGTGAACAGGATAACTCCATGGCGCAAATGGGTAAGGAACTCAGCGGTGTGGCCTCCACGCTCCGCAACCTGAAAGGCATTATGAACGTTACCGAAATTAACGATACTGCATCGTTCAAGTTTGGTTACTCCTTCGATTTCGAGGATGTCGCAGCCCTCAACCGTGCGCTGAAAGTGGTCAACAAGGACAAATACGACAGCGATGTGGAAGAGGTGTTTAAATTTAACGGCAAGAACTTCGAACGCCTGGGTACCGGCGACATGGGCGCTGAAATAAAAAAGGCGCTTGCTGAAGGCGGTGGCGAAGAAGAAGGCGGCGAAGAAGCCATGGATATGATGAAAATGATGTTTGCCGATATGAGCTACAAGCAAGTTTATCATTTCCCCGATCGCGAGATCAAAAAGAACAGCAACGAACTGGCTGAGGTGAGCACCGACAAACACTCGATGACCATTACCCTTAAGCCTTTTGATGAGGAGCAGCAGCAGAAAAAAGTAACTATTGCGACTGAAGTTAAATTGAAATAATGGTTCCGGATGGGGTTGCAGTTCATTGAACTGGCATGACTTGCAACGATAAGGCGAGGAGGTATACCCCGTTGCTTTCCAGCACGCGAAGCGTAAAGCGACCCGGGTAAAGCAGTTCGAGCCGTTTTTCCACGTTGCGCAGGCCAAGGCCCCTTGTTTTTCCCTTTTCCTGCTTTTTTTGCCCCGGAGGGGTGCTGTTTTCAATCTGGAAATGCAGCACCCCTTCTTTTATATACAGGGCGATTTTTACCTGTACCATATCGGTCGCAGGATCCGGAGCGCCGTGTTTGAAGGCATTCTCCACAAAAGGAAGCATCAACAAAGGCGCTACCAATGCGTCATCGGGAATTTGCCCGCAGGTTAAGGTGACGTTCAGGCGGTCGCCAAATCGCAGTTGTTCCATCTCCGTATATTGCCTGATCAGGGTCAGTTCCTTGCTGACCGGAATAAAGGGATCATTACATTCATACAGGATATAGTCCAGCAAACTACTGAGTTTCAGAATACTTTCTGCTGTGTGCGGCGAGCCTTTCAGGGCCAGCCCGTATAGGTTGTTCAGGGTATTAAACAGGAAATGCGGGTGTATTTGGGCCCGGAGAAACTGCAATTCCGCATCGCGTTTCTCTTGTTTTAGTTGTAGTGCCAGCCTGTCTCTGGTGTCCCAGTCGCGGATGATCTTCAGGGCCACGCCCAGCGCAATGACGGCGTAATCGCGAAACAAATTCTTCGAGATTTTGGAAAGGGGCAAATTAAAGTCGCGCCCGGTTTGGAGCAGCCAATACCAGTTCTCCCATTTTAATCGTATCGCCATTACGGTCAGGAGTACCGCAGTGCAGGACAGCCAGAACAACCATTTCTGGCCCCGCCACAGGAAACGCGGCACCAGGAAATACGCTGTAAAGTAAAAGGGCAGGGCAATAACCGGCAGGAAGAACAGGGTCTGCTGCAACAATTCCGCCCGGTCCTTGTAGTGCGGGAGGTTGGCGATAAACTCAACGGCAACGTATGCCGTCCATAGCAACAGGTGCTGCAATACACGTTTCATGACGCTTACAAATGTACGGCACGGCCCTCTGATCTGCCCCGTTATCGCCCGGCGACCCGTTCTGTCTCCCGGAAGGAACGCTTTTGCCGACCGGCGGCGTATCGCCGGGTTTTACCGTTTTATGCCATCTGTTTTCTCCCGTATGTCAAAAAAATCTGCGGCGCATGGGTGCATTCCGAACATTTGGGAATCGGCCGGGTGGCCTTTATGATTGTTAACACTGTAAAACAAGAAGTACATGAAGACAAAAATCATTTTTCTCGGATTGACCGGTATTGCGGCCCTGTTGCAGTTTTTTCCCATCGACAAAGCGCTTCCGTATACCAGCCCGGAACAGGAACTGCAAGCCGTGTACCATCCACCGGATGCCGTTTTTTCGCTGCTCAAGCATGCCTGCTACGACTGCCACTCCAACAATACGCGGTATCCCTGGTATGCCAATATTCAACCCCTGGGGTGGTGGATACAGGATCATATTGAACACGGCAGGTCGGAACTGAATTTTTCCGAAATCGGGCGCTGGAATGAGGCGGAGCGACGCGACCTGCTGGAGCACTGCGCCAGGGTGATCGAAAAAAGTAGAATGCCGCTCAACAGTTATGTGCGCATGCACCCGGAAGCCAAGCTTGACCGACGGCAGAAGGACATGCTGATGGGCTGGTTGCTGCATCCCGAGACCATGTCAAAACTGGTGAAGCAACCCATTAACGCCCCCCCGGACTCATGTGACGGCGATAATGAAAATACACGTTGCTGTTTTGCCGGAATGCCCGACAGTCTGACGTCGGCCATGGTAATTGCCGGAGCGGACGAGCCGGGAGAGCGCCTGGTCATAAAAGGGCAGGTTTTTCGACGTGACGGGAAAACGCCATATCCGGGAGTATTGATCTATGCCTACCATACCGATACGCACGGGATTTATTCCAAAAACGGAACGGAAACCGGCATCCGGAAATGGCATGGACGCCTGCACGGCTGGTGCAGAACGGATACTGAAGGCCGTTATTCCATCCAAAGCATACGGCCGGCCCCGTATCCGCGAAGCGATGGACCGGCACATATCCATGAAGTGGTGTGGGAGCCCGGGAAAGATGAGCCGTACTATATTAACGAAACGGTTTTTGAAGACGACGTGCATGTAACCGAGCGGTACCGGAAAAATGAACGAGGCCCCGGTGGCAGCGGAATTATCGACCTGAAGCGTGGCGCCGACGGGATTTGGACAGGTCGTCGCGATATAACCCTGAAATAAACAACAAAAGAGGCCGCCTCTGTGAAGAGACGGCCTCTGGAAGTTTTTGCGTTTGCAATGTATTTTACTTCAGGTTGAAAGCGCCGTTACCAACGAGGTAACCTTTGTTGTAGATTTCAACCGTGTACTTGCCTTTTACAAAGTTCTGGCCGGGCTGCCATGCGCCGCAGACATTGGTCTCGCCGTTGTCGTAGTTGCAGGTAGCAACCGTGGTGTAGCGGTACTCGATCTCGTTGCGCTTGTCCTGGGCAACGCCTGAGCCAAGGCTTTCGATTGCGAGCGGAGCGCCGGTCGGGTCAACTACGCGGATGTAGAACGTCTCTTCGCCGGAAGGAACCACTTCATTGGGTTCGGTGGTAAAGCAGATGTTCAGTTTGTCCACTTTGCTGGCGCGGGACTTGGTTTTCTCTTTGCCGCTGCTGCGTACGTCGACGGCCTTAACCGTTACGTTTTTCACACGGATAGCGGAAGCGATGTCAACTTTCTTGCTGAGTTGCGCGCGCTCGGTTTCCAGTTGCGTTTTTTCCGAGATCAGCGCAGCCTTTGCCGTGCTTTCCTCCTGGAGTTGCGACTGGGTCTGATTAAGAGTCGTGCTCAGTTCCTGGTTTTGGGTAGAGAGTTGCGTGTTGCTCTCCGTCAGTTCGCCTACCTGCTTTTTCAGGTTGTCGATCTCGGTCAGGTACTGGTTTTTCTGACGCTCGAAGCTGGACATTGCGCCGCGGTATTCCTTGTTTTTCTGGATCAGGCCGGCGATTTCGTTTTTGCTCGTTTCCAGTTGCTGCAATTGTTCGTTGATCTTGGCATCAAGTTCAGCATTGATGCCTTTTTGCTGCTCGAGCTGTGTAACGGCATCATTGTACTTGGTTTCCAGTTCATTCATTGCCTCCTTCTGCTGCGTCAGTTCCATGGTAGTAGTATCCAGCTGCTTGCTGGTGTTGTATTTACTAACCAATAAAAACACGCACAGGCCGAGTAGTGCAGCGATGGCAACGCCCATAATGGTCGTGAGACGCTTCTGATTGTTGTCTTCGTTGTTGCCGTAATTCGGAGTAGTGGGCTGATTGAAATTGGTGGGTGTGCTCATATCAGATAAAAAGTGTGATGAAAGGTTTAACGTTAGAATTTGATGTCAAAATTTTCATCATAGGCGCGACCGGCATAAAGCAAGGTTGTGATAGCAGAATTTTAAACGGTTGTGTTTTGAAAAGTCACGGCATAAACCGCGTTTCGTCGTTCTTTATTGCATTTTGATCGTATGATTTATTCCAATTTTTTTTTGTAAACTACTCTATTCTATTGATTGTCAGCAAAATAAAAATATCGGGCCAGTGGAAATTTTTTTGCTTTCCGGCAAGGTCTTCACCGATCTCGCGGGAAGCCTTACCTTTGTGTGTCACTCATTTTTGGGCGCCGCCCGCCTTATGAACCTATACGTTTATGTCGCTTTTTGAAACCTTCGACCTGTACAACATTCTCTTTCTCGACATCGAAACGGTGCCGGGAACCCGCGACTTTGAAGAACTGAATGAAGAACTACAGGAGTTGTGGGGTATCAAGAGTCGCTCTATCCTGCGCAAGACGCAGGATGAACTGGAATACGATGAAATTGCGGATGCCTACAACACACGGGCGGGCATTTATGCCGAATTCGGAAAAATCGTGTGCATTTCTGTCGGATTCCTCACCCGGCAGCCCGACAGCAATGAACCGCTGCTGCGTTTAAAGTCGTTCACCAACCACATGGAAGCCGGCCTGCTCGACGACTTCAGCGAGGTATTGAACAAACATTTCAACAATCCCGACAAGTTTGCCATCTGCGGCCACAATATTAAGGAGTTTGATATTCCGTATATCTGCCGCCGTATGATGGTCAATCAACTGCCTTTCCCGCGCATGCTCGATATTGCGGGCAAAAAGCCCTGGGAGACCAAGCATTTGCTGGATACGATGGAGCTCTGGAAGTTCGGCGACATCAAAAATTACACTTCCTTGCGACTGCTGGCCGCCATATTCGGCTTCCCTTCCCCCAAAGACGATATGGACGGCAGCGAAGTGGCCGGGGTTTACTGGGAAGAACGCGATCTCGACCGTATCGCCACTTATTGTGAAAAAGATGTCCTGGCGACCGTACAACTATATCTTAAAATGCGCCGCATGCCTGTACTCAACAGCGAACAAATCGTTATAGTCAGGTGAGCCAAACCCCGTCTGTTGCAAAAACATACCACGTTATTACACATGAGAAAACATATCGTTGCTCCATCCGTACTGGCCGCCGATTTTACACGGCTTGCCGAAGAAATTGAAATGGTCAACAACAGCGAGGCGGACTGGTTCCACCTCGACGTGATGGATGGCCGTTTTGTCCCGAACATCACCTTCGGCATGTTCATCGTCGAAGCCATTAGTAAAATGGCCCGAAAACCCCTCGACGTTCATTTAATGATCGTGGAGCCGGAAAAATACATTGAAGCATTCCGCAAGGCCGGCGCGCACGTCATCACTGTCCACGCGGAGGCATGCCCGCACCTGCACCGCACCGTCCACCAGATCCGGGAGACCGGTGCCCTGGCAGGTGTCGCGCTCAATCCCCACACTCCGGTTCAGGTGCTGGAGAATGTGATCGAGGATATCGACCTGGTCTGCCTGATGTCGGTGAATCCGGGCTTTGGCGGCCAAAAGTTTATTTATCACAGCCTGCCCAAAACGCGTCAGTTGCGGGAGATGATCGATACGGCCAATTCCAGGGCGCTGATCGAAATTGACGGCGGGGTAGGTATGCAGAATGCAGAATCGCTCCTTCAGGCGGGCGCAGATGTGCTGGTGGCCGGCAGCAGCGTCTTTGGCGCCGACGACCCGCCCGCAACGATTCGGGCCTTAAAAGCGTTTCAACCGGTGTTTGACTTTTAAAGCATGAAGAAAATAGACAAACTCGTGATGTCCAGCCTTGTGGGACCGTTCGTCGTCTCGTTCGGCATCGCCCTGTTTGTGCTCGTCATGCAGATCTTATGGCTCTATATCGACGAGATTGCGGGGAAGGGCGTCAGTATCTTTATCATGATCGAGTTGATCGGCTATATGTCCGTCTCGATGTTTCCGCTGGCACTGCCCATCGCCATTCTGATTGCTTCGGTAATGGTCATGGGCAATCTGGCGGAGCGTTATGAATTGTCGAGCATGAAATCGGCAGGCGTACCGCTTATCCGCATTATGCGCGGCCTGATCGTCTGGGCGATGGCCACGAGTTTGTTTTCTTACCTCTGTTCCGACTTTATCATCCCGCTCGCCACGCTTGAATTTAAGTCGCGGCTGACCGATATCCGGAGACAAAAACCGGCACTGGCTCTCGAAAAGGGTATATTCAACGAAGATTTTCGGCAGTTTGTGATCCGTATTGGCGACAAGGAGCCCGATGGAGAGACGATCAGCGATGTGATGATTGAAAATCAAACGAATACGGGCAAACTAAAATTTAACAAAATCCTGGCAGACAGCGGCCAGATGTATACTACCGACGACAGGCGGTATTTTGTGATGAACCTTTTTAACGGAACGCAATACCAGGAGCCGGGTGTGCAGGGGGAGACGCAAAAAGGCGCCCATCCCTTTATTCGAACAAATTTCAAATCGTGGACAAAGGTGTGGGATATGAAGGAGTTTGAACTGGTGAGCAGCGACAAAGACAATTTTGCCAACAACAGGGCCTTTCTGAGCATGAACCAACTGCGGGCCAATATCGATTCGCTCGCAACAATCATGGAAAGTGGAAAACAGGCTATTGTTGACGATCTTTTACAGCCCCTCAAGCGACAACCCTTAAAGCCGCAGCCAGTAAGAAAGGATTCCACAAAGCAAGCATCCAATATAAAGATCAGCAAGATCAGCAGGAGCGTAGCCAAGCAATTCCAGTCGGCCAAAATGGAAGATGTTGTTCCCCGAAAACCAAAATTACCTATACAGGAGATAAACAAACCGTTCGATCAATACGCCTCTTTTGACGAGACTTTTCGGGCCGAAGACAGGGAAGCGTTGCTGAAGGAGGCCTTCACGCGGTCCCGCAGCGGCACCTCTGCGGTGGAAACCCGCCAGTCGCAGATTAACGGACGGCGTACCGAGTACGTCAAAACAGGCTACGAATTGTACATCAAGTACAGTTATGCCCTGGTTTGCTTCATTTTTCTGTTTATCGGGGCGCCGATGGGTGCGATCATCCGCAAGGGCGGTTTCGGGTATCCGATACTGGTTTCCATTATCTTCTTTGTGACCTTTATCATGCTTGCCATCCTGTGCAAAAAACTGGCGGAGACATACCTCATGACCCCGTTCTGGGCGGCCATGGTGCCCTGCCTGATATTGGTGCCCATCGGCGTTTTCCTCACCCGTAAGGCCATGAATGATTCGCAGTTGTTCAGTACGGATCGCCTTGACCGCCTGATCCGGTATTTGCGCGTCCGTTTCCAAAAGCAAAATCCTGCCGCTGCGTCATGAAAAATATATGGGGCAATTCGTGGTTCATGATTCCGGCCCTGTTGTTTTTTAACGCCGGACTGCTGGTGCTGTATTATGTTTCCTATGGCGATGAAATATTGTATTTCAACGACCTGCGCGAGGAGCCGTTCAATACTGTTTTCCGACTGATCACGCATATGGGCGAAGCCTATGCTTTTTTCCTCTTTGGCGTGGCAGCCATGTTCTGGCGCTGGCGATATGCATTGCTTATTGCCCTGACCGGGCTCATTACCCTGCCCACCTCTTTTATTATCAAGGACAGCTTCGGCACCGACCGGCCGATAACCTATTTTACCAACCGGGATATGCGCCAGGATGTCGTGACAGTCCCCGGCGTCGTGCTCAATACCGGCCAAACAAGTTTTCCTTCCGGTCATTCCATGGCTGCATTCGGTTTATACAGTATGCTTACGCTTATTGCCGGAAAAAGACGGCGGCGGCTCGGGTTGCTTTTTGCCGTGATGGCTATCCTGGTGGCAATATCCAGGGTGTTCCTGGTACAACATTTTTTGTCAGACATACTGGCCGGCGCCTTGCTAGGCTTGGTAGTCAGCGGGCTGGTATGGCGGCTCGACAGTACAGACTTGTTCCAGCGTTGGCCTTTGCTTGACACGGGACTACTCCAACGCAGAGATCGCGTCGCCTGAAGCCTTCTCCATGCTTCAGGTCAGTTTTTCCTGCACATATCCGGAAATGCCCGGCCAGTCGTCCGGGTGGAATACCTTCCAGTCGCCGTGTTTCCTGAACCAGGTAGCCTGCCGCTTCGCGTAGTTGCGCGTGTGTTGCTTTATCTTTTCCAGGGCTTCTGTCCGGCTGATCTTCCCGTCAAAAAAATCAAACCATTCCTCATAACCCACAGTGCGCAGTGCCGGTCGGTCGCGGTAGGGCAGGAGGCCTTGCGCTTCCGACTCAAGTCCGGCGGCGATCATGGCGTCGACTCTTTGCTCAATCCGGGCATACAATTCTGGGCGAGGCATATCGAGCAGGATAAAAACGGGTGTAAAAGCCCTTGCCTTTTTGTTTTTATTCAGAAAATCCGAATAAGGCCGACCCGTTTCCATGCATACCTCGAGGGCGCGCCTGAGCCGGGCAGGGTTTTGCCGGTCCACCGTATTGAAATAGAGCGGATCGCGCAAAGCAAGTTGCTCTTGCAACCATGCTTTTCCCTCCTGGCGTTCGCCTGCGGCCACCAAAGTCTTCGTTTCATCCGATACTTCGGGAAAAGTATCCAGCCCTTCGCAGACCGCCCTGATATAAAGCCCCGAGCCTCCGGCCAGCACGGCAACATCCTTTTTTTCAAAGATGGCGTCCAGCACGCTGAGGGCCTCCCGCTCGAAGTCGCCCACGCTAAAGTCGTCCGTGACCCGGAGCGAGTCGATAAAATGGTGGCGCACTTCAGACAGTTCGGCGGCTCCCGGTTTGGCGGTGCCTATGCTCATTTCCCTGTAAAACTGCCTGCTGTCGGCTGACAGGATTTCCGTGCCGTATAGCCTGGCCAACCGGATCGCCAGTGCCGTTTTGCCCGTTGCCGTAGCGCCGCCTATAACAAGGAGGTATTTCATAAAGAAAACAATGTTTTTATTTGCGCCATGAAATTCAGTCTCCGGCGCCAAAGTACGGGAAAACTGTATCCATACATCGAGATACTGAGCCACACGATGTACTGGGGCTTTTTCCGTAAAGTGCATTTGCATCATATTTCCGGTGTTCCCACGGATAAGCCCGTGTTGTTGGCGGCAAACCACCCGACGGCATTTGTCGACCCCTGCCTGTTGTGTTCCTATCTCCATCCGCCCATATACAATATGACCAGGGGGGATATTTTTCGAAAGCCGTTTTTCCGGAAACTGATGGAGGGCGTCAATATGTTCCCGGTGTACCGTGCCCGCGACGGATATTCCGGCCGCGATCGCAACGATGAGGTTTTCGATTTTTGCGTCGAAAAATTGTACCAGCGACGTGTGGTGACCATATACGTCGAAGGCGAGCACCATCTGGAAAAACGGGTGCGCCCGGCGCATAAGGGAATCGCGCGGATTGCATTTGCGGCCTTTGAACAACACAACCTTGAGGACCTGCTGGTCATCCCGGCCGGATGCAATTATGTATATGGCGACAGGCCGCGCGACGAAGTGATGGTTACCATCGGAGAGCCGATCCTGGTACGGGATTACTGGGGAGAATATCAGAGCGACCCCGGTGCTGCCATACAAAGGCTTTGCAATGATATTGAACGAGCCTTGAAAACCGTGTGTTTTCACGTGGAAAACCCAATAGACGACACATTGGCCGAACAGTTACTGGAATTGCACCGCAGTAATTTTCCTCAGCCGGCCCTGCCCGTCGTTACGCACCATAACCAACGTTTTTTTCACGAAAAGGCAGTACTGGAGCGATTAAATGCCCTGTCCGATGATTCCAAAAGGGTGCTTCAGGAGCAAGCGGATCGCTATTTCGATAGCCTGAAAGAACACGGGATAATAGATGCGGCACTGATGAACCCCGGCCGGGCTCACCCGGCATGGCTGTTGTTCTTTGCGGCAGGGTTGCTGCCCTTTTTGGTCGGTTACGCGGGCAGTTGGCCATTTATCCGGCTGGCCAAATGGCTGGCGGATAAAAAGGTGACAAAACGGGAATTCTATTCCAGTGTGCGGATGGGTGCAGGGTTCCTGATAGGCACGCTGTATTACTTTATTTTGCTCCTGATCTGTTGCACGACCCTTCGTCCACAATGGATTGCCTTGGGATTGTCGCTGCCGGCGCTGGGCTGGTTTGCTGAAATGTACCGGGAAGCGTGGATGCGTTGGACATCTGCACGCCGGGCACAGCGCTGCAAGGAACGCGATCGCTTGCTGGAATTGCGGGGGCAAATTGATTTTTCCTGGCCTGGCGTGTAAGACTATTCCGTTTCTTCAAGCACGACAAAGCCGGGGTCGAAAGGTTTTATCTTGTCTTTTATCTCCACGATAAAGCGGTCTCCGTATTTCAGGATATAAGGCATGAAGTTATCAAAGCGCTCCTGCAATCCATTGCCCGGGAACAGTTTTTCTTTCAGCGACTGTATCTGGTTGATGGTAACTTCGTGCTTCTGCTTTTCGGCCCGGATGAGCCTGTTTTGCCAATGTTCCAGTCCTGATACTGCCTTGACTTCCTCGGCCCGAACGGCTTTTTCGAGCGTAGGATCGATGGCCGATGCTTTTTCGACAAGGCTGTCGTATATCTGGCGTAGGGCTGACGTCTCCTGTTCAAGGTTCACCTCTACGGCAGCCTGTGCTTCTACGTAAGTCCGGATGAGTGCGTCTGTGTCACTGAATATCTGTTCGGCACTAAAGCCGAACTTCCCGAGTTTTTTGACGGCATCCCGATCGAGCCACATCACGGAATGGCGGCGTACCAGCATGGGAAACGCTACTCCGAAATGCTCAAAAAGGGGCATTCGCTCCAGCCAATAGGCAAGTTCGCCGCCGCCGCCCACATAAGCGAGGTTGGGCAGGATCATCTCCTGATACAGCGGGCGCAATACGACATTCGGACTGAAGCGTTCCGGGTAGGTTTCGACCTCTGCAAGTATCTCCGTTTCGTTGAATACGAGATCGGTGTTCAGTACTTTATACACACCGTCTTCTGCGACAATCCGCTCGCGCATGCCGGGCAGCAAATAGAACAGGTTGATTTCTCTTGGCGTTGCCTGGGTTTTGAAGCCCAGTTCATTCAACCGGGTGGTGGTATCATTCACAATCCGGAAAGACGGCTGTTCCAGCAGTTCTTCCCTGAGCACGGGAATAAAATGCCTTTTCAGTCTCGGATCGTTCATGTTCAGCACTACAAGACCGTAGGCGCCAAACAAGTCGTGCAGCATGGCCTGTGTGGCTGCACCTATGGTTTTTTGCTGTGTATAGGCCGCGTTCACTCTTTCGAACAATGCCTTTGCGCCATCACTTTCTCCCAGGATACCTTTGAGTTCGGCAAGAACGGACACCAGTCCGACAGTAGACATGCTGCCGACTGCGCCTTTTTCGTCTGTTTGCCAGACCAGTTTTTTGTTGAACAAATTAATACTGTTCAGTTCTTCCAGATCGTGGTCTTCGCTGCCCAGCACAAATACCGGAACAATACGCCGGCCTGGGGCGCTGTCCTGCACCGCCTCTGCGAGGTTGATCGCCGTGAGGGCTTTGTAAAGGAAATACAAGGGACCGAGAAAAAGGCTGGGTTGGTGCGCGGTGGTTATGGTAAAGGTATTGTCGTCGCGAAGCGCTTCAATATTTTGCCGGACGTTCTCATGCTCCGGTAATCCGGCATATTGATCCTTTAAGACACTGACCAGGTCGGCACGTGGAAATGCTGCTTTTCCCTTGGTCTGAATGACTTCAGTGAAGGACTCCATCCGCGGCGCATACTGGTAAAAAGGAGCCAGTTGCGCATCTCCACAGGCATAGGCGACGTCGGTCTTGGCCAACTGGGGTACTTTGTCAAAAGGCAGGAGGGTTTTATGCATTTGATCTTGATTTCGAGGCTGGTTAACAAGTCAGCGTGGGCTTTGTTCGCCACATTACCCAACTTTCATTATCGCAGCAGGGCCACATCGCCCCAAATCGATTGTGTTTCTCCATCGCACAGCACGTCGATCCTGTACACATAAACGTCTGACGGACCGGGCTTGCCTTTTATTTGCCCGTCCCAGAAAACATCGCCGTATCCTTCGTATACTTTTTCTCCCCAGCGGTCGTAAATCGCCAATCCTCCGATGGCCTCGACGCCCTCAAAAGGCACCACGCGAAATACATCGTTGACCCCGTCGCCGTTTGGCGTAAAAGCATTGGGAATATTGAGCCGGAAGGGGTCGCAGGGTGGCAAAACAATTATCCTGTAGGTAATCAGTCCGTCACAGCCATTGTCATCGGTTACGGTGAGTTGGTATTCCGTATAGCCGGTATCGGGAAACACGATAATGCCGGGGCAATTCAGGCAACTGGAATCGGCAGGAAACCACACATAGTTTTCAAAGCCGGCCGGACCATCGAGCGCGACGGACTGGCCGGGTACACTGAATATCGTATCGCCATCCGATACCTGCGGTAGCGGCAGGGCGATCGCCGTAATGCAATGTATGCTGTCACAGCCGTTTTCAGCCGTAAATGTCCTGCAAATCAGGCCTCCCTCGGTGAGCAGGGTGTCGAAAACGGCAAGGGTGTCGCCTGTGCAAAAACTGCGGCTTTCGTTGGTGCCGGGGCTTGGGAGTACCTGGAGTACCTGAAAGACGAGACTGTCGCAACCGGCGCTGTTTTTCAGGGAAATAGAGTACACGCCGGGTAAATCCGTCATCGTCCCCAATACATCGATCTTTTCGCCCTGGCAGGTGGTCAGCGCGGGTAACTGAACCGTGTCGGGGAGGTTCACCGTGACGAAAGTCGCAGCCGTGCCGGTACAGCCGTTTGCAAAAGTGACCGTCAGGTTGTAAGCGGTGCCGGAGGCGGGCGTCAGTATCTGCTGTGCCAGGTCAGGCATGACGACGCCTGGACCACTCCAGAAGTATGTCTGTCCGGCAGGCGCGGCAAGGAGCACGATTTCTTCGCCTTTGCAGATCGTATTTTGCACCGGATTGATGGCGACCGGAGGCGTGCCGAACAGCAGTTCGAACCGGTGCTGAACGGTACAGCCCGGCGATGATTCTTCGAGGATCAGCGTGATGGTTTGTCCGGGCTGGGTGCCGGAGGGTGGGGTGTAGGTCGTCGATGCGCAACCGATGCAATCGACCCCGTTTGCGGTTATCCATTGATAGGTAAAACCGGGCATCTCCATTGTTCCCACCGGTACGGTTTGCAGTTCACAATATTCCTGCGCATCATGCAAAACGGTGAATTGATCCGGGGCCAACCATACGTCGGCACAGACGCAGTTGTCGGCAGCGGGCAATATGATCAACAGATCGCACAATACACCGGCATCTATATTCTGACCCACAGCAAGTCCGATACTGTCGCCGGGTGCAAGTATTGTTGCGCCGGTCTGGGTTTGGAGCAGGATGTCGGCAGGGCCGGCAACGCCGTCGTTGTTGGTGTCCTGCCATATTTGAACGCTTACTCCGTTTGCGGGAACGCTTCCGGTATTGTTTACAAAAACAGTTACCGCAGCCTGGTCGCCGGTCACAACAATATCCGTTCCACTCAGGGTCAGTTCCGGGTGCAACGGATCAAGGATCAATATAGCCTCGCCGGTCGCCGCATAGACGGCGCAAGGCATGCCGGTCGTCTGGCAGAACGCTTCCGTCCGCACCCGGGTTTGCATCACCAGGGACAAGTCGATACATCCCGCCTCGTTGTCGAAAGCAACCGTAAATTGAAATTCAATCGCTGTTCCAGGCGCAGCGCCGGCAGGCAAGGCCAGGCGCAAGGTATTCCCTTCCTGGGTCGGCGGACCTGCGGGTCCGTTTTGCACAGGCAGGTAGGAGCCCTGAACATACGCAACGCCGGCCGGCAGCAAGAGGTAAATGCTGTCGCCGGCGGATGGTGACCCTAGTAGGGTAACGCTGGCAACCAGCACCTGGGAGCCGCCACAATAGGCAGGGAGCGCGCTTAGCGGATTCAGCGCGGAGATAACGCCGTATGCCGGATTGAGTCCGTTGATGGCCAATGGCTTGCCGGGCTTGTTCAATACATTGGTGGGTCGGCCGCAGGGTTCGGTGCCCCGCGTGCCATAGATGAGTTGTGTGTTGGCGACAAAACCACAGCCGGCCGTCGTTCGGAACCGTATCCTGAATGCGTGCAGGGGGTCTTGATCTACTCCGGGCAGTCCATTCGCCGCAATATCCGGCAGGATACCGGCAATATGCCATTGATACAGGTTACCAGCCAGGTTTTCGGGATCGTCGAGCGGTATAAATGCGCTGCCAACCGGATAGGCGATTTCACAGGAACCTTCGACTATGGAAAGCCCGGGAGGCAGTTTTACCGTGGCAAACGGCTCATAAGCAAAGCCGGTCTTGGCATTGAAAATTTCGAATTCGAAATATCCCGAAGTGTCGCAAATGGCAATTGCAGCAGGCTCCTGGAGTACTTCCAGTTCCAGTTCCGGTTTTTGCAGCCGCAGGATAACCGGATAGGTATCGCGACCGCAGGACGCCTCCTCAGGGGTCGACAGCGGCGTGCAGTTCCAACCGAATACAATTAACAAGGTATCGGATTCACAGGAGGTGTTTTTTCCCGCCAGTCGGAATTTTTTCTGGTTGAATGATCCGATGGTACCGGTGTTGTACACGCCGTTTTGCGCCGGAATGGGTTGGTTTTGGGGCAGAAAGGACAGGGTGAAATCGCTGGACTGCCCTCCGGGTGAAACCAGGGTGACCCAGGTGTTTATTGCTTGGGGGACGGTGGTGTTATTCAGGCTGAATTCCAGATCAAAATTGCTGGTTGTCATGTTCACCACGCTGTCGGACGTCTGGAAATCCAGCCCCGGCACGTTGGAGAAAAAGCCGATCTGGTTGACAACCGAGTCTTTTTTGGTCTGATTGGAGCCGTTTAGGCAGCCGTAAAACTGTGTGGTAATATATTGAACAGAACTGTCCGGGAAAGCGAAATGGCAGTCGGGCAAAAAAGCGATCTTACTCCTAAGCATGAATCCTTCGTCTACGGGCATTGCGAATGCAGGCTGGAAATCGATATGCAAGTAATCGGGCGACTGGCTGAAGGGTAGATCAAGATTGCTCAGCCAGGGAAGGCTGTCCTGCAAAACGAGGTATTCCAGTCTGGCAGAGGCTGCCATTAGTCCACCCGGAACGGTTTGGCGGTAATCCGAGATGCGGGCAAGCGGGCGTACCTCGTAGGGGAACATGTTTTCCCGGGCAATCCGGAGGGCGTAATGGAATTTTTTGGGTTCAAGAGAATTCTCGCAGGCCTTGATACTGAACGTGTTGGCAGAACGCGAAGTGCGAAAACCAGAATATTGCAGTTTCCGGTAGGGTTGTTCCTGGTAAGCGTACAGTTTCCCACCCGCGCTCAACGCTGTGCGAAATCCGACGAGTGGCGGGTCGGGGCTGTTGCCCGAACTCGGTCTGAAATTCAGATCTATCTTGAAGTCGGTATACACCACCAGCGAATCGCCAAAATCAAGGGTTCCTTTTGGCAGGCACCCCGCCTGGAAAAGATTTTCCAGCGAAAAGTAGAACCGGAACTTCTGGCTCGACAGGTCATCGATTTTCTGTGGAGGCCAGGTGTTGACCTGATTGATGGAGAAAAAGTTTTTGTCGTCTTTGTAGGTGAGGTCATCCAGCAGGCAGCCATATTCTGTGCCGTCAGCATACCGGATATGCAGACTGTCTTGCAGGAATTTAAACTGACTGGAATTGGAAAATGTCGTTTCGGCCGATTGCGTGAGGAAAAAATCGTTGTTCTGTGGCCCGCCCATATCGCTTCCGACGATCTCGTGCCAGATGGAACGCCCGAATTCGACCAGCATGCCGCCCGAATCCACTACGCCGCCGTATTCCACCCGAAGGGTATCGCCGGCTAAAAAACGGTCGCGTCGAACGCCTGCGCCCACGGCGGGCAAGGCGCTATCCGCTTGCCGGTCATCATTGGAATCCTGCAAGCCGTAATTCAGACGGTATACGTCGAACCATTTTTTAAACCCCGGCAGTGGAAAAATAAAGTCAATGGTACCCAGGGTATCGGTATTGCCGCCCGGGTCCGAGAAGCAGGATTTTGACACCGCCACACGAAGGGAGTCGCAGTCGCCGATGGCACATTCGTAAGCAGTGTTCAATTCCGGCGTCCAGTAGGTTTTGGTAGACAATTGTAAAAAGCAGGAGACCGGGCAATCGGAACTGTAGATCACCATACCGCCATTGGGCGGGTCGATATCTCCTTCGCATCCGATATCGTCGCTACACGTATATTTCAGGCAAAGATCAAGGTCCAGGGAATCGTTGGGCAGCGGGAGTTCCCAGGCCAGATGCAGGCTGTAGCCGCCATCCGCTTGTGGTTCGATCTGCTGAAGATCGGGAGAAATACCTCCCAGCAACAGGGCGCAGGAATCGTCGGGTGAAAGCCCTGAGGGCATGTCAAACCTGAGGTGCAGGAATCCGTTGTTCTCAATGAGCCGTTTGCTGAAAACCTGGTAATTAAAGGAATAGGATTGTCCGTCCTGCAGGCAGTTGCCGACTTCCGTACCGGTAAAGGCTGCAACCAGGTAGGCGCCGTCGGGTGAAATAAACAGCGTATCCGAAACGAAACCATTCACCGGACAGGGTTTTCGGTAAAAATATTCGACGGAATACACCGGAAAAACCTGACTGCAAGGTGTCTGGCAAGTATACGTGTCGAAAAACAAATACAATGAATCCTGCAAGGCGATTTTGGGGATAATGATGGACGCCTCGCTGTACACCTGCGACCCGCAACCGTTCAATGTTCCCCCCTGGGATAGGCTGGGCAATACCGGGATTGTGTTGCCACCGTACTGGATACTAAAAGAGCCGGTACCGATGCCGTAATGGTCGAGGGTATCCGTTAATTTGATCTTGACGAAGACATCCGTTGCATCGGCGAGTCCTGCATTTTCGATTTTCAGGCCTGTTTTTGATGGAATATTGCCGCAATAATCAACCGGCGGATTCCAAACGGGAGAAAAAACCAGGTCGGGTACGCGGGTAGACTCCTTGATTTCGATGGCAACCAGGATACTGTCGTAGCGACAAATTGTGCCGCCGCATCCCCATCCCGTGCGCAGCAGCGACGGATTGGTGAATTCAGGAATACCACAACTGGTTATGGCGACTTTTTCTGTAAAACAGGCCTTTTCCCCCAGTTCCAGCCACACATCGCCATCACCAAAGGCGGATATAAAACTGCCGTCGAAACTGCATTGGAACAGGGTCGGCGTGTTCATCTGGGTAACAGACCCGGGTACTTCCAGCACGATACCCGGCAAGTGTTCATCTTCGATATACAGGGCGCCGATCTTCCCGAGACGCGTGTTCTTTACACATATCGTGCGGAGCAGGGTGTCGCCTTTTTCTCCGCTCATCAGCGCATCGGTTACGCTTTCAATAAGCAGCAGGCCCGTTTCTATGGTAAAGGACGAAGTGTTCAGTTGTGCGCTGGCGACCGAGGAATTCACCTTGAGTCCTGCAACAAATAACTGGCCGGCATCCAGCGCATCGGCTGCTGCACAATTGGCGCCGATTTGCAGTGCAACAGTAGCGACGGCGCCCGGGGCGAGGCTGGAAAGCGAAAAATTGGGCTCCGCCGGATTGCTTACGTTCTGCTCGGTGGCTCCCAGGACAGTTCCCGGTATGTATTCCGTACCGGAAGGAAGCGTCACCTGCAGGACGCCATCCGTTATCGGGGTGTTACCTGTATTTCGTATGCTGACAAAAAAGGTGTCGGTTCCGCAAATAAAGAGCGAATCACATTTTTGAAAGGTGAGGAGTATGCCCTGGGAAAAGAGCATCTGCGAAAAAAGACAGCACAGTAATGTGGTAAACAGCCGGGTAAAGGTTGTCATAAGTAGAAGCGGGTAGGCGAGTCTTGCGTATTTGATTGGACGCATAAATTTAGGATCAAAAAGCGATTAAGACCTTTTGATCCACGTATAAAATGGAAGAGATGGCCGGTATTGCCGATCCGCTGCTTTTGTGTGGTCAAAAACATGAACCTAACCAGATTAACGCGCGCGCTTTTCCTACCTTTGCGCGCAATTTTACAGGACTATGGCAGTTTTTCGCAAAATCTGGGCGGTATATGCGGTGGCGCTGTTTCTGATACTCATGACATTGAGTCTCCCGGTCATCGGTATCAATATGGTATTTTCTCCCGGCGTTAAGGCATTGCGAAGAAATATCTGGTACCTGCACCACTTTTTTACCCCGCTTTTTCTGGCACTGATCGGCATTCGGCTGGATATCAGCGGGCAGGAAAAACTGGACCGCAAACAATCATACGTGCTGGTGGGCAACCACCGTTCATCGCTTGACTTTATCGTTCATGCCCACGCCTTTCCCGGCGTCTTCCGTTTTTTGGCAAAACAGGAGTTGCAGAAAATCCCGGTATTCGGCTGGGTCGTAAAGAAGATGTGCCTTAACGTTGATCGCAGCAGCGCCATGAGTCGCGCCCGCAGCGTTGTGGCGCTGAAACACCAACTGGCCGACGGCTGGAGCATATTTATTTACCCGGAGGGTAGCCGCAATAAAAAAAGCGACGCGCTCGGCCCCTTTTTCGACGGCGCATTCCGCATTGCCATTCAGACCGGAGCGCCCGTCGCTATTGAAACCATTGTCAACATTAACGACGTAACCATCGGCTACGACCTCCAGCCCGGCGTTGTGCGCGTTATCTGGGACGAGCCGATCCCGACCACCGGTATGACGGCTGAGGATATCCCCGCGCTCAAGAACAAGGTCGAGCAGATCATGTTGGGCCATATTAACCGATACTACGGATTGTCCTGATCACACCAAATTACATAAAAACATCTATGCATTTCAAACAGAACATACTCGAAACCATAGGCGGCACACCGCTGGTGAAACTCAACAGGGTAGCCGCAGAGATCCCGGCGCTTGTATTGGGCAAAGTGGAAACGTTCAACCCCGGACACAGCATTAAAGATCGCATGGCGGTCAGAATGATCGACGACGCGGAGGCGCGCGGCGACCTCAAAAAAGGTGGCACCATCATCGAATGTACCTCTGGTAATACGGGAATGGGGCTTGCGCTCGTGGGCTGCGTACGCGGATACCGCTGTATTTTTACCACAACCGACAAGCAAAGCAAGGAAAAGGTCGATTTGCTGAAAGCGCTTGGCGCAGAAGTAATCGTTTGCCCGACAAATGTCGAGTCCGACGACCCGCGGTCGTATTATTCCGTCGCACGGCGCCTGAGCCAGGAGATACCCAATTCTTTCTGGTGCAACCAATACGACAACCTGTCGAACCGGCAGGCGCATTACGAAAGCACCGGACCGGAGATATGGCAGCAGACGGAAGGAAAAATTACCCATCTGGTGGTCGGTGTCGGTACGGGCGGTACGGTGAGTGGTGTGGCGAAATACCTGAAGGAACAAAACCCGAACATCCAGGTTTGGGGCGCCGATACGTATGGGTCGGTGTTCAAAAAATACCACGAGACGGGAGTTTTTGATCCGAAAGAGATCTACCCCTATATCACGGAAGGCATCGGAGAGGATATTCTGCCGGCAAACGTCGACTTCAGTGTTATCGACAAGTTTGAAAAGGTCACGGACAAGGATGCCGCCGTGTGGGCGCGCAGGCTTGCACGGGAAGAAGGGCTTTTGCTCGGGTATTCCGCCGGCAGCGCCATGGGCGCCCTGTCGCAGTTGCGGGGTCAGTTGAAAAAGGACGACATCGTGGTCGTTATTTTCCACGATCACGGCAGCCGGTACGTCGGTAAGATATACAACGACGACTGGATGCGCGAACGCGGCTTCCTCGATGTCGAACTGAAAGTCAGGGACCTGATCGCCCGCAAAAAAGACCGGCGGTTCATTTCCGTTCAGGCCGATGAATCGGTTCGCCAGGCATTTAACCTGATGAAATCATACGATATCAGCCAACTTCCTGTTCAGGATGGCGATAAAATGGTCGGCTCGATCACGGAAACACAGGTGTTGCATTTTCTGTTGGAAAACCCGCTTCAAAACTCGGAAAAAACGGTGCAGGATGTCATGGGCAAGGCGTTTCCCGTTGTGAAGGAAGACCTCCCGATCAGTCAACTCAACCGCTATATCAGCAAAGAAATACCCGCAGTCGTCACAACGGATCGCTCCGGGATGCTCCATATCGTTACGCAGTATGATCTGATACAGAACCTGTAGACAGAGGGTGTCGCATAAGTGATCCGATATTTGCCAATACCAAATTATTATTGGACTGCGCCGGACTATTCACGGGGTGACTCGAAGTCACCCCGTGAATGAGCCCCTTAAGCCAAACAAAATTTCGAACGCTTGGAGGCTGATTTTACTTATGAGACACCCTCCTTTTTAGTATCTGTCGAAATAATACCGCTCTCCGCCCATGCTATCGCTGACATACCGTTCGCGGTTGGCAAAGCGAGCCTCTCCGATCTTTTTGCGGATAAATTCTTCCTTTTCCTTTCCGGCCAGTTCGGGCATGACCTGTTTGATGGGGCCGTCGCCGAGGCTGCGGCCGTAGTAGTCATATGGATCGAAGGTTAAACCCGTATCTGCATCTTCCTTGGCCAGGTAGCTGAAGTCGTTGGGCATGGTAGCGCAAGCCAGCCCCCAGTCGTTGAAGTTTTTCGCCTTGATGTCGAAGAAATAAAGGGTCGCGGGTTTGTTGTTCAGCACGGTTTTATGCTTGCTGATGAATTGAATGGAATCCAGTTCGCGGTCTGCCCCTTCCATCAAATATGATTTGGCGAGCGCTACCGTATCGGTAAACCAGCCCGAGAAGGCTTGCAGTTTGTTTGTTTTCGCCAGCAGGCCGAAAAAGGCATATCGCGTTTTATCGTCCTCCGTGAACGGCTTCAGTTTATCCGGCGCGACCGGAATGCCGTTTCTAAGGTACAGGCCATAGGCCAGCAGCCGCACCTCATTGTCGCCGTATTTGATCGCGCGTTCCACCAGGCTCTTTACTTTGTCGTCCTTCGCCAGGAAAGGGGCGAGGAGCTGGAAATTGCGTTCAATCGTAGTGTTTGCGTCAGCGCCGTCGTAGTCCTCATAATAACCGTACTGGCCGTAGCCGTTTTCACTTTTGGCCCTGTCTGCTTCGTCTTCATATTGGCTTTGCGAGAGGTGCCAGGCTGTTTCGCGAAGGAGGGAGGGCTTGAGGTATTGGTAGGCTTTGGGCTTGATAAGCCCCCGTTTTACCAGGGCATTCAGTATTGTATATACTTCGTCGCGGTTGCTCTTTACGTCTGCGAGTTGCATCAGTTTCGGGAAAAAAGCCGCGGTAAGTTCGAGTGTATCGTGGAACCGGGAAAAAAGGATGCTTTTATCCTTGCCGAAGTAAATCGGGCGCTCCAGCCAGATGTCGAACAGCGTATTGAAGGATGCTTTGGTCTTCATGGCCGCCAATGCGCCGAGGGCCAGCGACTGGTAGCGGGCAGAGTCGGTGCGGGTGGAGCAAAAGTCGCGGAGCCAGGTGACGGCTTCGGGTGATTTGGAATCGCCGACGGCATTGATCAGGATCGAGCGTTCCAGGAATTTGAGTTTGTCGAATCCGGGGTTGGAGATGGCCGATTTCAGCATGGGAAAATCGCCCGGCTGAAAACGCACTCCCCATGATTTGCGCAGTTCGCTCAGCGCCGCTTTGCGTTTCAGGCTGTCTGTCGCGTAAATATCCTGCAGGAATGCTACGCTCCGCTCGCCAAAGCGCACGGGGCCGGTAATACTGTCGGTCGGCGCGAACGTCGAGAATACCGTCTTGATGAAATCTGTTTCCGGCGTCTTGAGGTTGACCGTAGCCTGAAGCGTGTACATCCGCTTGTTGATCAGTACGATTTTTGCGCGGATGCCCCTGGTGCTGTTGGTGTCTTCAATCAGAAAATGACCGACGAGCATGCTGTCGACGCTTTCCCACTTGCTTTCCCGAAGGGCCATTTTGTTGTTCCGGGTAAGCGTTTTCCGGATATCGAGTTCAAAGGAGTCGCGGGTAGGTACCGTGCCCCTGTTGGCAAAATCGGAGGAACGCACCGAAACCTCCTCCCCGGTGAGGGGCGATTTCAATACACGGCCGCCGTTCATGCTCCAGTCGTACGCGTCTTCATTATCGTACATGCGATACCGTTTGCGATTGCCTTCTTCGAATATTTTTTTCAGTTTTTCCATGAACGCCTTGCGGGGCTTCTCCGGCGTTTGCCGCATCTTGATCGTGAAATCCAGCGTGGTATCCGTCATTAGAGTCCAGCCCTCGGGGTACTGCATAGGCTCAATTGAAAATGAATTGAAGAACGCATCCGGCGCAACCTGCACTTTTTTCCGGCAGCCGAGCATGTAATAGTGGGGCCCGTCCACAACGATCCGGACAAAATGCCAGGCGCTGTCCCGTTCGGACTGGAAGGAAATGTCCTGTGTGGGATAGGGCGATTCCGACAACAGGCGCATCTGCGGCGCTTTTTTGGTAAACTGCTCGGCAATTTTTTCACCGATGATATTCAGTTCGAAGGTGTCTTCTTCTATGAAGCCCCAGTCGTGATAATCCGTGCGATACACGAAATAAAAGGCGCTGTCTGCGGGGTCTACCGTGGAGGCCATGAAGTACTGGGCATTTTTATCCTCTGTCGTGTTGACCTGCAGCGAAGCCGGGAAGGTGGCCTTGAAGCCGCCGTGACTTGGTTTTACGGTGACGGGTTGGCGCTTTGTTGCAGTCAGTTGGTGGGAAAACTCGATACTGTTCAGAAAGCGGTCTGCCTCTTCACCGAGCGCATAATCGCCGTTGCCGCCCGTGGTGAACATGATCACCTCGAACGGTGTCACGAATATCTTGTAGCGCTGAATATCGCCCCGGCGGGTGCGTGTTGTGATCTGGTGTCCCGGGAAGGGTTTGTCGAGCCGGATGCGCTCCTGGATTTTTCCCGGTATTTGCTCATACAGCAGACTGTCGAGCCGTTCGGCGATGTATTCCGGGCGTTGGCCCGACCACCAGCCGAATGTTTTGAGCCGGTACACCGCATAAAAGGCGCCGTTGTTCATATCGGCGCAAAGGTTCTGCTCGAAGCCCCGGTAATTGGCCGTCGGATAGAAGTTGCCGGGCGCATCTGCCGACCACAGCGAATCTTTCGACCACTGTTTGGACAGATGGACGGGGTATCGAATCTTTTCGATCTCCTCCTTGTCCTGGTTGCCCCTTGCCGAAGTGAACCGGACCGGTCGCAGGGTATAGCCCTTGCTGCGCAACAGGGTGATCACGCCCGTTTCGCCCGGCAGGTGCGCGGCGCCGACGGCTGAAAACAGCGAGGTGCCCGACTGCAGGATGGAATCGATGCGGTTGGCCATGATGATGTTGCGCTCGTCGAGCATCCATTTCTGGAAGTTCTTGCTGGGGCTCGACAATTTATTCAAAGAATCCAGCAGGGAAAGATCCTGGTTGCGGTAGGCTTCCTCCATTTTGGATGGGTCGAAGTACCCGCGGTAGTAGTTATTGTTCTTTTTCTCGTCGTCATCGGGTATCTGGGCGCGCATGGCCGCTTCGTAACTGCCTTCCAGTGTTTCCAGGCCGATCACCTTTTTCCCAAGTTTTCTGCCGGCCTGAAAAATGAATAAGTCGAGGTAAGTATCTTCTTCATATTCCTGCCTGTATTGGTTGGAGCGATATAAAAACTCGTTGCTCATGGCGGGTTTCCAGGAAAGCATGGCGCTAAGCAGTTCGTTTTCAGGGGCGGCAAACCGGAACGACTCGTTGTACAGGTTTTGATAGCCGGCCCTGCCGCCATATGCAGCATAGGGATTTCGGAGCGCCATGAGGCCATCTTCGTCGTCGTCCGACAAGTCGTCGGTAAACTGTTGCCACTCGTCGTGGTTGGTCTCCAGCGCCACCATGTCCACATTGCGCAGGGCCACAAAAAAAGTATCGCTGAGGTTAAAAACCAGTTTTTCCGAAACGTGCATGGTGCCGTACAGGTAGCCGGGTTTGGAAATTCCCTTGCCGGAAATTTCCCAAAGCAGGCCGGTCATTTTTTCGGGTTTGTTCTGGGCCTGGACCGAGATAAAACACAGGTTGAGTGCAAAAAGAAGGGCAATACGGAGCATAATTGTTCGTAAAATTCAGTGGTGAAGATTTTGGAGTTGGGTAGCACGGACGGTGCATACAAAACGTAAAGATGAAGCGCTCCGGGATTATGGCGTTGAAAACCCTAAGAAATATTTAAAAAATTCAACGGCTGAGTGTTCGGGTTTGGTATATATCCTGAAACAGAATTTTAACATATCCGATCCGAATGGGCACAACTGCCCGGGATAGTGTGGTTTGCAATTAGTGTTTTAAGACTTTCCCGCTTTGCATCACCTGCTCATACGGGCTTTTCAATTCCGGTATGTTTCTCGCAGATTTCACACAGATTTATTTCGCGCAGATTTGACACAGAAAGTCTGCGCGAAATCTGCGCGAAATAAATCTGTGTGAAATCTGTGCGAAATAAATCTATGCGAAATAAATCTGCGCGAAACAAAAAAATGCCACCCCGCAACAACAGGATGGCATTTTCAAACAAAAGACTTTCGATTTACCTCAATAACGCAATATCGCCCTTCAACGTTTCCACATCGCCGTTGGAGTATCGCAGCACGATGTAATAGACGTAAACATCACTCGGCGCATCCTTGCCGTCGACCTTCCCATCCCAGCGTTCTTTTCCGGGCGACGATTCAAATACTTTATCGCCCCAGCGGTTGAAGATGATGAATTGGGTGATCTCCGTATTGCTGCCGAAAAGCAGCGGACCGAAAGTGTCGTTTACGCCGTCGCTGCCGGGGGTAAAGGCATTGGGCACGGCCAGGCATCGTTTGAAGTCGTACGTAACCGGCGCGGATTCATCCGAACAGCCGTTCGCAGCCGTGGCGATCACAGTAAAGGTCGCGCTGCCTTCCGGAACGGACGGTACAAACGTGACCGAATCACCTGTAACGCCCGGTATCGTGCTGCCGTCAATGGTCCAGGTCAGTACGGCAGACGCCGGTGTTGCCGAACTCTTCAACGTGATGGGTACGCCGATACAAACCGTGTCGGTCGGATCCGGCGCCGCGGTGATGTTTTCGACCGATACGCCGGGTATGACCGTCAGCCGCACCGTATCCGATTCCACGCAGTTGGCGCCGAAGGAGAGTGTTGCGGTATAGGTGGTGCTTGTCAGCGGATTTACATTGAAGGTATTACCCAGGAAATTGCCGGGCGTCCAGGTAACATTGCCCGGTGTGCCTGTGGTGATCGCCGTCAGCGTAGCGCCGTCGCCAAAACAGATGGTCTGGTCCGGGCCGGCGTCGAGGGTAGCCGCTGCGACGGTGATCGTGACGGGCTCCTGTATGGTGCAGTCGGCGTTGGAGGCCGTGACCGTGTAGGTGGTCGTGGTAGTCGGGGTCGCAACCGGCGTGGCGCTGTTCGGGTTGTTCAGGCCCGTTGCCGGCGACCACGAATAGGTGACGCCCGGTTCCGAAACCGTGTTGAGCGCCAGGCTTTCACCGAGACAGATGGTCGTGTTTTCGGCCAGATCGAGCGCGGGGATAGGCAGTACGGTGATGGTAACCTCATCGGTGAAGAAACAATCGGCGCTGAAGGCTATCGTAGCGGTATAGGTTGTAGTCACCGTCGGGTTTACATTGATGGAGTTGCCGGTAAGGTTGCCGGGCGTCCAGGTCACCGTGCCGGGGGTGCCTGTAGTTACCGCCGTCAGTGTAGCGCCTTCGTTTGCACAGATGGTTTGGTCGGGGCCGACATCAATAGTCGCCGACACGACGGTTACATTTACCTCCGCTTCAATATCACAGGCGGCGCCGGAAGTGGTCAGCGTATAGTTGGTGCTGGTTGTCGGTGTCGCAACCGGCGTCGCGCTGTTGGGATTGTCCAGACCGGTCGGAGGCGACCACAAATACGTCACACCCGGTTCTGATATGGTATTGAGTTGGACGCTTTGGCCGAGGCAGAGCACCGGATTTTGCGGAAGGTTGAGCAATGGTAGCGGCAGTACGTTGACTGTTACGCTTGCGCCCGACGGACAGGGCACATCCTTGGCGACAATGGTATAGGTCGTAGTCACCATGGGCGTGGCTGTGGGGTTGGGGCAATCGGAGCAGGACAACGTGGTTGGCATGTCCTGCCATTCCAGCGTGAGGCCGGGCGGATCAGCCGTGACGGTGATCTGCGCAGACTCACCGGGGCAAATATCCGTCGGGTTAACCGTTGCCATAATGGTCGGCGGTATGGCAACCGGAACTTCAATAGAAGAAGTGTCCCTGCAACCCCGGTTGGTCACGATCCGCTCAAAAATATGTGTGGAGGTAGCAGTAATAACCATGTTCCAGTTTTCGAGCGGGGTTTCCTGACCGCTGAACGGCAACCATTCGATCATAATGTCGGGGAAATTGGCAGGCTCGTAGGTCGGGGAAATGAGGTAAACCGTGTCGCCGGGGCAATAGATTTCCTTGTCCATTTCCCGGATCAGCGATTGATCGGGCAGGGAGTCTACACGAATCCGTACGGAGTCGCTGACGAAGCAGCCGTTGATGGTATAAGAAGCAAAAACGGTAACAGATTCGTCGGGATACGCTTTGACCGACGGGCCGGTCGTGGTGTTCAGGTAGAACGAGGGCGACCATTTTACATCTGCCCCTGTCGGGCTGAACAGAGCGTTCAGTGCCACGGTATCGCCCAGGCATATCTCGTAATAATCATCCCCCTGAATTTCCACGTCGGCGGCGATCACATTGATCTTGACCGAAGCGGTTTGGGAACAGTAGTTGTTGGCGCTGGTGGCCACCAGGGTATAAGTGGTGGTCGCATCCGGCAGGGCAATCGGCCCGGAACTGGAGGCATCATCCAGGCCAAGGGTGGGCGTCCAGCTATACTCAGTCGTCGAGCTGAGCACATTGGCCAGTTGTACCGGGTAGTTCTGGCAAACCGTCGTATCCGTTGTGGTCAGCACCGGGAAAAACAGGGTGTCGACATTGATCGTCACCTGGTCGCTGACGGAGCAACCGGCAATGGAGACCGTAGCGGTGTAGGTTGTGGTAGCCAGTGGTGTTGCCACGGGTGTGGGGCTGTTCGGGTTATCCAGTCCGGCAGCAGGTGTCCACACCAGTCCGGTGTTGTTCACATTGTTATTGGCCTGGAGCAGGACCGCAGTGCCCTGGCAGATGTTGGTGGGTGTCAAGGCAACCACTTCGATTTCCGGGTCAATGATCCGGATATAAACGGAATCGACATCCACGCAGCTCGATACGGTACCGGTCACTTCAAGCCAGATGTCCTGGGTCGGAGTGATGGTCGGATTATTGATGAAAGGGTTGCTGACGGCTCCGGGGGGCGCCCAGAAGTAGTTGGAAGCGCCTTCAGCCTGCAGTTGCAGCGTGCTGCCGGCACATACGAACAGGGTGTCGCCGCCGATCACATTCACCGTGACATTATCCGCCAGTTCCACCGTAAGTGTTTTGTACACCACCGTTCCGCAACCGAAATTATTGGACAACGAGATGGTGATCGTTTCGGTGCCTTCCATCAAGGCATCGGGAAGTGGAACGATCGGGAAAGACAAGGTGGTTTCACCTGCCGGGAAAGTAATGATGGGCGGTATGTTAAGGGTGTAGTCGGTTCCGAGTGTTGCCGTGCCGCCGACGGTGACGATGAAACTGGTTGGCTGGTCAAACGGCTGCGAGAGCGAAATGACCAGTTGATCCTGGGTGCCGGAGCAGTCTTCAATAAAATAGTCGATACCGCTGGCAAATTGTACCGCCAGATTGGGCGTGCCGCCCTGTATCTTGGATACAAAAACGCCGGAGTCGAACGCCTCATCGGCGCGGTCGGCCACGGCCAGTTTCAGGTGATAGGTATTACACGGAATTACCGGTGTGCGGGCCGTCAGGGTCTTTTTGATGCCCAGAGAGTCGGACGTTAACCCGTCGTACTGGAGCGCTTTGTTGTTGTTAAAGCTCCAGGGCTGGTTGTTGCGGTAATACTGCCAGTTGAGCAGGTTGTTCACACTGTTGATCTGCACGAATGTGTTGGAGTTGGGCAGTGTGGCAATATTGAGTGCTCCCCCAAGGCCCGGATCACCTACAATGCCGGGACCCGAAACGAGGAAGGCGAATATGTCGTTGAAGTTGCTGTTGACGTATTCCGGGTACTCTTCCGAGCCGAATACGTATTCAAAGGTCAACTCGTCCGTGGCTACGAAGACATCCAGTTCCACGATACAGGCATCATTCGACGCCAGGCCGTTGCCTTGCTGCACGGAGAGGTAGTCCAGGTCCGCGTCGCCGGGATCGTTGGGGAAGAACGGGGCAACGCCCAGACCGGCGCCCGTCTGGTTGTTCGGGCCTACGGCAATCTGTGCGCTTCCAGATGTCAGGATCAAACCCTTGTCGAGACCCAGGTCATTGTTGTCGGTAGGGAAACTGAACGTGCCGTAAGCGCCGTCGCCACAGTTGATGTTGGTGACGGTTACGGTTGTGGCGGGGGTGGAAACGGCATCTACGATGTCGTCGGCAGTAATATTGGTGTTTACCGTCATTTGCTCCGGCGCTGTACACGGTGTTGAACTGCACACCCAGTGTCCTTTCCAGCCTTCCAGTTCGTTGGTCGCATCGGACGTGAATTGCACGGTCAGGCAACCGCTACTGGCCTGTACGGTAAAACAGACACCGCCGCCGGCGGCTTGCTGGGCAGTAAAACCTCCGTCCTGCAATTGGGAAATAATCGGCGAGTTGATGTCCGGCCCGTCGTAAAACGTCAGCGCATCCCCGCTAAAGAGGCCGCCGTTGCCGATTTCGATGTTATAGTATTCCAGGGTAAACGTGATACATCCGGAAGGATCGTTGGGGCAAATATTGAATACATAGTCTTCGTCGGGGCCGTAATCGTTATCAGGCCCGCCAGAATCATACAAGGTGCCTTCGCACAGCCCTGAACCGCCCTCGTCGATGGTTGTGATGGGCGGAATTTTGTCTACACACAAGGTAAATTCACCCCAGTTGGGCGTTGCGGTCTGGGAGTAGTCGGATACCCGGATGAAATAAGGCAGCCCGGGCGTCAGGCCTGTCACATCGAGAAACAAGGTGTTTTCTCCGACATCTGCCTTGGCGCACAGCAATTCAGCCAGTCCGTCGAACTCGCAGTCGCCACGGTAAACCGCAAACTCCGGGTTTACAATGGAGTTGCCCACACCGGTCAGGGTAATCCGGAAATCGAACAAGGTATCCGGGCAGGTAAACATGAACCATACATCCCGGTGCGCAATGCCGCTGTTAAAACAGCTGGGAGCATTGTCGTTGCCTATATCGGTAGGTGTGGCGTTCACATTGGTATAAACATCGGGGGAGCAAGAGGGTGCAAAGCCGAGATCTATGATGCCGGAGCAGTCGTCATTGACCGGAGTTTGCGCGGAAAGCGTGCAGATGGTGCAAAGCGCTGCGATCAGGATAATGTGTTTTTTCATTTGTGTGTAGCAGTTGTCAAAATCAGGATTTGCCGGGCGTTTTTACAAAGATTACGGCCGCATGGGCGAGCCAAAAATAAAGAGACCTTTGTGAACGCCAAATCGCTGCTGGCCTTTTGTGTCGCACAATGGCAGATGTGATCGAAAAAGTGTCGTTTACCCGCCTAATGTCGGCATTTTTTTAACGAAGTCCGTACTTCTTCGATCATAAACGGCTGGTTTTGGTTGCCCCAACTGGTGTTGACAAAGTTTAAAATGTTCGCGACCTGTATTTCGGAAAGCGATTCCACACCCGGCATTTGTTCGGCGTAAACTTTTCCGTTTACCACGATCGTATCGTGAATTCCGTGAATGACCAAGCAAGGTAACTGATCGCGGTTGTTTTTCAAATAATCCGCACCGGCAAGCGGGGGAATCAGTGCATTCAGCCCTTCTCCATGGTCCATGTGACAATTGGAACAATTGACCTTATACAGACGCTCACCTTCCTTGTAAGGGTTGGGCTGGCAGGCTGTGACAAGAAAAAGGGCAAACAAGCCGGAAGCGGCCCCTAAGTGTTTGAGTTTTGTCATAATAGCGAAAGAACCGGTTCATTTGGGAAATTGCTCCGCAAGCAGCCGGTCTATATCTTTCATAAACCGGTCGACCTCCTCTGCATTTGTGCCGTCGCAAAAAGAACGCACATGCCGGTTTTTATCCACCAGAATCAACCTTCCGGAGTGGTCGAAGCCGCCCGGCACATCCGGATCTTCCGTCGCCACGCTAAAATAGTTATCTGCGATGCCGTATATCTCGTCATGGTCGCCCGTGACGAGGTGCCAGTGTTTGGCGTCGATCCCGAGTTTTTCGGCGTGGCGTTTCAGCGCGGCCACCGTGTCGTTGCGAATGTCGATAGAGTGGGAGAGGAGTACTACCCGGTCGTCGTTTTTATATTTTTCGTATATCCGCAACCCGTTCTTTTTCACCTTGGGGCAAATCGTCGGGCAATGGATGAAAAAGAAATCCACGACATAAATCTTTCCGGCAAAGGTGGCATTGGTCACCGTCTGGCTATCCTGGTCGACAAACGAGAAATCGGGGATGGTCGGATATACGGTATCGCCTGCCGGCGATATGTCGCGTTCGCCTAAAATAGGCAATGTTGAGTCGGACGGCGATTGCATACACGCTGCAAATCCGCTGACAATCAGAAAGATAAATAGTGTTTGTTTCATTCCGGCAACAGTTTTTTGCCCGCTTCCAGGGCAGCGCGAATATCATCGCGGCTCTTTTCGATCTTTTGTTTTTGATCCTGCAGGTATTTCACGGCGTCGTCTTTGGCCATGCCTGCCGGCTTCTTGTACTCCGCCATCCAGCCCATCATGCCGGCCTCGGCCTTCTCCATGGCGGCCAGCACGTCGTTGTACTTTTCCGCCACTTCTTTCGTCATGCTCATTCTGGCCATCATTTCCTTGATCCGGCGACTTTGGCGGTTCATTTCGGCCATGTCCTTCATCGCTTCGTCGTGGATGGCTTCCGTTTCTTTCGACAGTGCCTCGGCCTCGGCGGGCAACTCTTCCGGGGCGGCAACTGCGCGCGGTTCCAGGTCCATGCCGCATACGGGGCATTGGCCGGGCTTGGTGTACATTTTCCCTTTTTCACAGTCCATGGGACAGGCATATACCGTGGACCCATCAATGGCTGTAGTCGAATCGGCGGGTTTGCCCTGGTTGCCGTGGCCGCAGGAAGCAAGTATCAGGCTGAGGAAAACGATCTGTGTGATGTATTTCATAGACGAGATTTGTTTGACAAAGCACAAAGATAGCGATCCGTTTGTTGCCGGAGAAAGAAGGCTAACTGTAATGCCAAAACAGATTTTCTTTTGGAATGACTCCAAATTTCATCCCGGCATGGCGAAAAGGAATGTTTAGATTTGTGCAATTTTTGATAACGGTCGGGCGACGTCGCGGCCCGGATAAAATTACCTTGAATGCTTCTAGCCATCTCTCCTGTCGACGGGCGCTATGCCGACAAGACAAAGGAACTTGCCGATTATTTCAGCGAATATGCGCTCATCCGGTACCGGGTTTTTGTTGAAATTCAATATTTTATCGCGCTGTGTCAGTATGGGCTGCCGCAACTGACGTCGTTTGAAGATGACAAGATCGACGACCTGAACGGCATTTTTGAGAACTTCAGCATGGCCGACGCGGAGCAGATCAAGGCCATTGAGCGGACGACCAACCACGATGTAAAGGCCGTCGAGTATTTTCTCAAGGAGCGTTTCGATGCGCTTGAACTGGTGGAGTTGCGCGAATTTGTCCATTTCGGGCTTACTTCCCAGGATATCAACAATACAGCCACCCCGCTGCTGTTCAAAAATGCCCTGGAACAGGTGTATTATCCGCTGCTCCAGCGCCTGCGCGACCATCTCGAACAACTGGCCCAGGACTGGTCGCACGTGCCCATGCTCGCGCGCACGCATGGCCAGCCTGCATCGCCGACACTGCTCGGAAAGGAGTTCAGGGTGTTCGTCGAACGGATTGATGTTCAACTCGAACTATTGAAACAGGTGCCGCATCGCGCCAAATTCGGCGGCGCAACAGGCAATTTCAACGCGCATTACGCCGCTTATCCCGATTACAACTGGCAGCAGTTCGGCGATGACTTTGTCCGCGAGTTTCTCGGACTGGAGCGCTCCCAACACACCACTCAAATCGAGCATTACGACTGTCTTGCCGCTCAGTTTCAGGCACTTGGCCGCATCAATACCATACTGATCGACTTCGTCCGAGATGTGTGGACCTACGTTTCGATCGAGTACTTTCGCCAAAGGACGGTCAAGGATGAAGTCGGCTCTTCCGCCATGCCCCATAAAGTGAATCCCATCGACTTTGAAAACGCAGAGGGCAACCTCGGTCTGGCTAACGCATTATTTCAGCACCTTGCGGAAAAACTGCCCGTTAGCAGGCTTCAGCGCGACCTTACAGACTCCACCGTGTTACGGAATATCGGTGTACCGATGGGGCACACCATCATCGCGTTTAAATCCATCCTGAAAGGGTTGGGAAAACTGATGCTCAACGAAGGCCAGTTGTTCGACGACCTGGAAGACAACTGGATGGTCATCGCAGAGGGGATACAGGTTATCCTGCGCCGGGAAGGGTACCCTCAACCCTACGAGGCGCTGAAAAACCTCACCCGGGGCCGCGCCCTTGTTACACGAGAGGTGCTGCACGAGTTTATTGACAGTCTGGACATCGCAGATACGGTAAAAGACGAACTGAAACAACTGACGCCGCACAATTACGTCGGCGGTTAAATCCCTGTCACTATCGTTTATCTGTTTGTAAATCAAACAAATAGACCGCAGAGCCTGTCGTTTCAAAAGACTTCAACAGCACACCCCTCCCGGAGCAGTAATCCAGGATAAACGAAGCCTCGGCCTGGGTCTGAAACGGATTGAGGTGTGAGAACAGTACCCAGGTCCGGCCCCGGAAGGGCGCTATGTCCGCTGCAAAGACTTCCGGATATCCATCATGCCTGCGGCCGAATACTGCGGGGTTGCCAAAAGCAACACGACCCGTCTCCCGGTAATACCGAAAGGCCTCTGCCGCGCCGTGGTACACATACACCGCATCAACCGGCGCGACACTTTCATTCATGAACCGGATGCTTCTTTTGATTTCCTCCCGCTCCACCGGAAAATCACGCAGTATCTGGAACAGGTAGATCCCGGCAGGTAACAGGAACAGCAAAGGCGCCCGGCTGAGGCCGGTGACATGAACCAGGGCGTCCTTTACTGTACCGAATCCGATCGAAATAGTCAGCACAAACAGGGGCAGTTGGTACAGGATCAGGCGATGATCGAAAGGATAGACCCGGAAATATGCAATGACGGCATGCAGTAAAACGGGGAAGGTCAGCAGAAACAGTAATGCGTATTTTTTTGTGCGGACAAGGTGCGCCACTCCCGCCACATAAACCCCGATAAATGGTATGAACAGCCGATATTCCTCCGGAAAGGCCAGTATGCCGGTAAACAGCATGATGGTCTTTTTTAAACTCCATACCACAAAATCCCGGCTAATCAGATTGCCCGGGGGAAATGCTTGCTGCCAGTAATTCATCATCTCCCCTCTGTGCGGGTGCCCGTCGATAAAGAGGACATAGCAGACTGTAAAACCGGCCAACCATATCGCAAATACAGGTATGACAGCATACCGGGCACGCACCGGCACGTGTTTGCCTGAAGACTCGCAAAGCAAATAAATGGCTGCGGTAAACAGGATCAAAACCCCGGCATGAGACAAAAAGAGGGACACCACGCCGAGCAGGCTCAAAACCGCCATGCGGTACCGGAAAGAAGAAAGCAGCGCATGGTACACGGCCAGCAGAACCAGCACATCGGCCATGTACTGTTTTACTTCAGTGGCAAAATAGACGAACGAAGGGGATAAAACAAACAGTGCCAGCGCGAGCAGGCGCGTGGCGTCGTCCGGGATTATCTTCCGTGAAACGTTCCAAAACAGAACAATGGAAAGCAAGGCGCAGAGCACCGGAAATGCCCGGAGGCTCATTTCGCCCGGACCGAAAAATTGCACGAAAAAGCGTTCGATCCAGAGGAACAGGATGGGCGCCACCTGGTTGTGGTCGAGCGGCAGGAGTAACGCCCGATAGTCTTTTTGAATGAGGTTTACGGCCAGCAGGGACTCATCGAGCCATAAACTCCGGTTATAGCCGTATTGTATCAGGATAAAAGTGCAGCCCAATGCGGCGATACCTGCGGAAATAAAGGTATGTGTTGCATTGGGCTGCATGGTAGCGTTATTGTTTAACCAAACGGACGGGCGCGCTTTGCCGGCCTTCGTTGCGCAAAACGACAATGTAAACGCCCTTTGTCCACGTCTCGCCGCAATTCAGCACACCGGTAGCCGTAGCCAGTTGCTGCGACATCACGGTTTGTCCCAACAGGTTGCGTACCTCCATCGAGAGGTTTTGAGCGCCCGGCCAATCATACCGGATGGCGAAGGACGTTGCTGAAGGATTAGGCATCACCATCATGGAAGCGGACGTGTATATGTCATTTACGCCGGAAACGAGTGCGCCGGGCACAACGCTGAAAATATCTACGCCGGCTTCTACAAAATGCCCTGGGTCGAGGTCGCTGGCAATAAACTGCACCCGGACGTCATCCGTGAGGTTGATGTAGTCTTTCATGCTGATATCTCCGGAAAAACGCCAGTTGCTTTGCGAAACGGTTTCCGTGAGCAGGGTTACTGTTTCCGTGCCATTGAGTATCCGTACTTCGAGGTTGTCGTTGGGCGGAGTGCCCTGGCCGCCGCCATTGTAAAACCAGTACCAGAAACTCAGGGTGGCATCCTGATATGCGGCAAGCCGCATGGGAGGGCTGGTCAGGGTGACAGAGCCATCGTCTACATCGTCACTTCCGGCAGAGCCGCCGCCGTTACCGGTTACATAACATAGTTCGTTGTTGTCGGTCTGCACATCAAATCCCGGATTGACGGCATTGTTTTGGCTAAAGGTGCCCTCTGGTTTTCCACGCTCCCAAAGACCGGAGGAAGCAGTGGCCTCGGTTGACCAGCCCAGGTCGACTTCGAAATCATCGTAATACACCGGCTTAAGGTATATTTGGACCGGCGTGCCGGCCGTAACAGTGACATTGCTGACGAGGTAGCCCCACTGGCTGACTTTTGCCTGATAAGTCCCGGAAGGTACACAACTCACATCAAACGAGCCATCCGGAGCCGACTGGATGGTATAGGTGTCATTCACACTGGTCAGTACGATATTTGCATTCCCGACAGGTGTGGAGGAGCCTTCCTCCAGGAGCGTACCGCTGAGGTCACCGGCGTTTTCGGCTTCCAGTGTAACGGTGATCTGCGTCACTTCTGCTGTTGCCAGGGTTACATCGACGGTTTTGCTGTAAAAACCCGGCTTGCTGATGGTGACCGTGAAGTTACCCGGCTGAGTCTGGCCGGTTTTGAACGTGCCGTCAAGTTTTGTCTTGGTATTGATCCAGGGATCGCTGCTGTTCACCTCGATGGTAGCGCCGAACATGGGCTGGCCGTTGCAGCCGTTGGTCACGCTTCCTTCCAGGTAGCATGCGCGGGTATAGGTAGGGGTCAGCACAAACAGTTTGCCTATGCCGCCGGTTTCGTTGGGGATATTGGAGGCAACGATCGTTCCCGAAGGCAGGAATGGATACACCCCCCAGCAACCGTCGAAGTTAGCCCCCGTGCCCGGCCAGGTGTCGTACCAGCCTGTGATGACCATGTTGTCGGGACGATGCGCATCGGCGATGACCACACCGTCGGAGTACCAGGAGGTAATGGCCCAATCGTTGAGCACGTGGGTATTGTGACCAATAGATTTGGTGCCATCGTTGGTGGAAACGCGGTCCAGTTCCCGGATATCTTCCGGATCGCTGATATCGTAGCAGGTGACAAACGACGGCGCGTTTTCATTCTCATCGGTGGTCAGGATGTGCTTGTGGTCGTCGAGCAGCCAGGAGTTGTGGGTGAATTTCCCGGGTGTTTGGACCGTGCCGAGCAACTGCGGATTCGCCTTGTCGGTCATATTCACAATGGCTAACTGACCTGCATAAAGGTTGCAGGCATACAGCGTATCGTTTTCGGCATAACCGTCGTGAATGTAACCCAGGGCATCGTATTTACCCACATAGGTCGGATTGTAGGGGTCGGCATTCAGGTCGAACACTTTGGCGCCACCGGCGTACAGGCCGCCGCCATAGAGGTACATAAACCCTTTCTTGGTATCGATGTGCAGCGCGTGGACGGCATTGAGTTTAGTGCCCGGCTCCGGAAACTGGCCCTCGCCAGTGTAAAAGTGGTAGGTGAGGTTTGGGCTTGGCAATGCGCTGAGGTCGACGATTTGTACGCCCTGGCCGCCTTCGGATGTCACATACGCATAGTGACCGTAGGTTTTGATTTCTTTCCACAGGTTGTCGGGACCGGGCAACTGGACGATGTTCACCGGGTTGTCGGGATTGGTCACATCCACGATCACCAGCCCTTTGGAGGCGCCTACCAGGGCATATTCCTTGCCATTTTGGGCGTAACCGTAAATATTGGCCAGGGTTTGGCCGGGGTACTGTAAGGAAGAGCGGATATCGAGATTGAAGTTTTGGGCAAAAGCCGGCGATGTGGTCAGCACAAGCATCGACCACAGCAGGTATTGCAATGCGTTTTTCATTGAAAACAGGTTGAAAAATTAAAACAATAACACAGTAGGTGTTTTTCCGCCGGGTGAGCCGGTCGCAAAACGGCAGCAAATGTATAACCCGCCACCGGCCTTTGAGTCACCCGTCAGCCATATTCATGGGCAGGAGTCGGCTATTCTGCGACAAATGCCTATTCTGGGGTCTAATCTTCCTCGTCCATGACGACAGGGGTGCTGCGCACCCCGTTGCTTTTGTTGGCATGATAGGCGAACAGGCAGGCTGTCCAGAAGGAATAGAGGGAATACACCAGGGCGGGTTTGACCATATCCTGGTTGCCGAGGAGGTTGTTGGCGATCAAAAAAGCGAGGGTCGTATTTTGTACGCCGCTTTCCATGGCAGCCGTGATGCGCGAAGCATGGGGCAGCGCCATATATTTCATAAAAAAGTAGCCGAAAAACAGGCAACTCGCATTTTGGATCAGGGCAACCGGGGTGATGACCAGAAAATCGCTCCATTTCAGGCCTGCACCGCCGTGGCTTTCCCCGGCAAACATCTTGATGGCGAATACCATAGCCAGCAAGACCAGCATCACGTATTTGGACGGCTTGCTGATCGTATTGGCAAACAGTGGAAACCGTTGTCGTACAAACAGGCCGATCGAGGCCGGAATGATCGTGATAAAAAATATCTGGCTTACCGTTTCCCAAAAGGGGAGATGCAACTCCGTTTCCTTGCCGAGAAATACCCGGAGACCGATGTTTACCACGATGGGGATGGAAAACAGGGTAAGAAAACTGTTCACGGCAGTCAGCGACAGCGATAAGGCTACATTGCCGCGCCACAGATAGGTCAGGAACCCGGAGGTTGCGCCGCCGGGACTTGCCGACAAGATAATAAACCCCACTTTTAGTACTGCGGGTATCGGCATCAGCAGGCTGATCGCAAATGCAATAATGGGCAGCCCGATCATCTGGGCACTCAAAGCGGTAAAAAACGCCCGGGGGTGCCTGAAAATATGAATAAAGTCGGTGATCGTCAGCGATAAGCCAACACCAAACATCACCAGCCCTAATACTGAACTGACGGCAAGGTCTACAACTGCAGTGGGAGCCAAAGGGGAACAGTTTTACGGCCGCAAACTTACAGGAAAACTCCACATAGCACTACGTCGCCACACACTATTAACGGCGCGATATCTTTTTCCACCCGATATTTGCAGGGTTATGAAGATAACTGCTTTCTATATCGCCGAAGAATTAAGCCTCAAGGGCATCAAGGCCGCCTATGCCGGCGCCTTGCTACAGGAAACGCCTTCCGAACTTTTTTACCGCCTCGATGAGGACCGGTACATGTACGCGTTCGATTACGGCGCCGTGGTATTTGCCAACCTGGATGACACGGATATCAGCAAAAACCTGGCGCTGCTGCTCCCGCTTTCCGGACACCTGCTGCCGGAAAAAATCCGGGAAGACCTGGAGATCGTGCACCGCCCGGAAGCGCAAATTGACTTTGGGTTCGACGCACTGGTGGTGCCGGTCCTGAGTGTCGATGTGATCAAAATCGCCATGCTTAATGCCGCCCATTCGGTCGCCATGGATTTTTATTCCTATCGCGCCGATGAACTGTTGTCGGAAATCCGTCGCTTTACCGATCAGATGGAAACCGACGGCTCGATCCGGATCAGCCGGAAAAACATGCTGCGGTTCATCGGGCGCACCCTGAACAGCAAAAACAGGGTCGTACAGAACCTGTTCATCTTTGATGCGCCCGACCTCACGTGGGAAGACGAATACCTCGACCGCATCCATCGGGGACTTTCCCGAACGTTTGAAATACCCACCCGTTTCAAGGAGGTCGAGTACACCTTCAAGGTCGTGGAAGACAACCTCAGCGTGTTTCGCGAACTCTACCTCCACCGCGAAAGCAGTAAACTGGAGTGGATCATTATCATCCTGATCTGTATCGAGGTATTCGATCTTATCCTCAGCAAGATTATTTGAAATCCCGCTACGGTTCTATTCCACAATGATGATCTCGCCCGGTCCGACACCGACGGGGAAGGACCCCTGCACGACTCCTGCCGTATTGTAAATGAACACTTCGCCCTGACCGACGAAGTTATTGGGGTCTGCACAGTACAGTTCGCCGGTCGTCGGGTGGCAGGCAAGCCCGTAGGCGTCCTGTGCAAATAACTGGGTGACCGTAAACTGGTTAGCGGACCATACTTTCCCTTCGGCGATGAAATACAACTGGTTGCCCGAAGGGCTGCTGCACAGGTCGTCGGCAAATGCCGGCACAGTGAAGCCGGCGCCGGCCGGATCAAATTTGTCCAGAAAACCGCCTGCGCTCGGGTCGTCGAACGGACCTTTGCACAACACCCAGGGGTTGGCGCCGGTAAAGTTGGCGCTGGCAAAACAACAGGGATTCAGCCCTCCCACCGTAATACGCGCGTCTTCGGTTTCCGTGCTCAGGTTAATGACAGAAACGGTGGAATCGACCCCGAATCCGCCGCCGTTGGCGACAAGCAGGGTATTCGCATCTTTCAGGAACATTTTCTCGGGCCCTGTACCGGTTGGAATAACCTTTACGACCTCGTTGGTATTCAGGTTAATCTTGGCGATACTGCCGTCGAGACCGTCTTTGCCCCACTGGCTGACATAGGCGAAATTATTGTCGATGGGCATAAAATACCTGGGACCGATCAGTCCTCCAATCGTATCGACATACCGGAACGTCATCTGATCGACGACCACAACCAGGTTGATCCCGTTGACACAGATGTAGCCTTTGCCGTTGTGAAAAGTGAGCGACTGGACAAATTTACCCAGCGCACCGTTGTTTTCCCGCCCGAAAACGTCCTGTACGGTGACGTCGGTATCCGGGTTGTGCCAGGTGATGGTTCCGCTGCCGGAAGTGCCTTCGTTTACGACAAAAATGCCCTTGGAGTAGTCGTAAACCGGCAAGGTGTTATCATCGCCGCCAAGATTGCAGGCGCTAGTTGCCAGTATGGTTGCAGCAAAAAACAGGAATTGATAGAGATGGCTAACCTTCATTTTTGAATGTTTAAGTTATTGATAACGAACGGAAAGCGGGAAAGGAGGTCGATGACAACACCAATAGATTCCGCCAATGCAGGCAGGACGGAACCAGAATAGTCGCCATATAACCCGGCCTTCACCCGAAGCCCGATCAATGCGTTGGTTAGTGGCAGGTCTTCTGGCTCGTTTCGACGAGGAGCACCTTCCCGGTTTCCCAGTGGTGTTGCGGCTCTTCGCTTTGAATGAAACTTACAGCAGCGGGGACTGCCCCGGATTTTCACCGGTGTTCCCTTTTAATCGGAATAAGGCGAATGATCGCCTACCGAACCAAAACCGGGATAAAAGTATGACGGGTTTTAAGATTTCGGAGAATTCAACCCTTTGAAATTGTCGCCTGGACCTGAATAACATGCCGTTGCAAGTGCAGGACCATGTATTCCAGGAGGTCGCCCAGCATAAACTGAAACCCGGGCCACCGGAAATGCGGTACCCTCGTTTTATTCAGGTTGACTTGCCGCGCCTGCTGGATGCACCGCAACAACATTTCACAATTGATCAGAAAGGCTTTGAACTCAAAAGGCCGGATGCTCAGTCGCGCGGGGTCCATCCGCTTTGGACTCTTTCGGCGTTTTTTACTTGTGTTCTCAGGGCGAACGGCGTTTATGGCCATGCGTCCGAGCCAGGTTTGCCTGCGCTCGTCGGCAGGCTCCCAACTTCTTGCCTTGGATTTATGGATGGCTCGTTCGATCTGCGGTAGAAAGTAGTCCGAAAACGCATTGAGGTGGGCAAAACATTCCAGCGCGTTCCAGCGCCCCGGCCCCGGATGCAGGAGAAGCGCTTCTTCGGGAAGTGCGGAAAATTGCGAGCGGGACTGCTCCATGAGTTGTCGTAAGTCGGATTCGAGGCGGTCAAGCAGGGCGGTCTGCGTCATCTATTTCGTGCATTTTGAACGGCGGCCGCAAAGGTAAAAGATAATTTGTCATTGTTGGGTATTGCTGCATTGTTGCCATCCCAACAATCCCGAATTTTCCCGACATTTGCGCCCTCGTATGAAAGCAAGATCATTTCGCAAAGACAAGATAAACGTCATCACGCTCGGCTGTTCCAAAAATCTGGTAGACAGCGAGAACCTCATCACGCAATTGCGCGGCAACGATTTTGAGGTGACGCACGAAAACCCGGAACTGGATGCAAATGTGGTCATCATCAATACCTGTGGCTTTATCGATGTAGCCAAGCAGGAAAGTATCGATACGATAGTGGAATACGCAGGCATCAAACAGGCCGGCGGTATTGATAAACTCTATGTTACCGGGTGCCTGTCGCAGCGCTATAAAGACGATCTGGAGCAGGCCATTCCCGAAGTAGACGCCTTTTTCGGCACGCTGGAAATGCCGGCACTGCTGTCGCGCCTTGAGGCGGATTACAAATACGAACTGCTCGGCGAACGCCAGATCACGACATTGCCGCATTACGCCTACCTCAAAATATCGGAAGGCTGCAACCGCACCTGTTCCTTCTGCGCTATCCCGCTCATGCGTGGCAAACACATCAGCCGCCCGGTGGAAGAACTGGCGCTGGAGGCCGGAAATCTGGCAAAAAGAGGCGTGAAAGAGTTGTTGTTAATAGCCCAGGAGCTCACCTATTATGGCCTGGACCTGTACAAAACCCGCGAATTGCCCCGCCTGCTCCACGCGCTTGCCGATGTGGAAGGCATCGAATGGATCAGGCTGCACTATGCCTATCCGAGCAAGTTCCCGCTCGACATCCTCGACGCGATGGCGGAGCGAAAAGAGATCTGCAATTACCTCGATATCCCCCTGCAACACGCTTCCGACCATGTGCTCGACCTGATGCGCAGGCAGATCACCCGTTCCGAAACGGAAGACCTGCTCGCCAGGATCAGGGAAAAAGTGCCCGGTATTGCCCTGCGTACCACATTCCTGGTGGGTCACCCCGGCGAAACGGAGGAAGATTTCGAGCAATTGCTTGATTTTGTCCGCCGGCAGGAATTCGAACGTGTGGGCGTTTTCCAGTATTCCCACGAAGAAAATACCCGTGCGCACGAACTCCCCGACGACATTCCGGCTGAAGTGAAAGCCGAACGCGCCAACCGCCTGATGGAACTGCAGCAGGACATTTCGTACCGCAAAAACGAAGCGAAAATCGGCCAGGTGTTCCAAACACTATTCGACCGGAAAGAAGGCAAGTATTTTATCGGGCGCACGGAGGCCGATTCGCCCGAGGTAGACAATGAAGTGCTGGTGCCCGCCAAAAACAACTACGTACGGCTCGGCGATTTTGCGCAGGTGCGCATCACAGGCGCGGAAGAATTCGACCTGTACGGCGAAGTGGTCCAATGATCACAATCCGCCCCAAATCGCCCTGACCAGGAGGGCGGCGAGCAATATTCCAATCATGATGGCCAGCACAGTCAGGATACCCGCATCGTTCGTACCGGTGGCGGGGTTGACGGTTGTTATGGCCGCCTCCTGCAAAATTTCCCGCGCACGGGCCGAATCAAGGGGGTGGACATGCAGGCGTACAATCGACTGTAAATGTGGTAAAACGGAAGTTGAAGCCGTATTCGCCAGAAAACAATGAATCCCTTCTGCGCGCAGCCGGGCTGCCGCCACTTCGGCTTCCATCAATGAAAAAAACTTGGCCACGACCTCACCTTCCTCGGCAAGGCCTCGGTAGTCTTTTTCTTCAAATTCAAAGTCGTCGAGAATATCGGGCGGCGCCATATTGCACTCAAACATCTGACATTTCCCGGAATTCACAAAATCTCAGTACTTATGCCGCGTCAAACTTCGGACTAACATCTGTTACAATTAACTCTTGCATGAAATACCATATCCTTCCTGCGCTGCTGCTGGCCCCTTTTTTCCTTTTTTCCCAGGAAAAACCCAAATGGGACGTATCCAATCCCCCCGGACAACCCTACAAAGAGGTGGCATTCACAACCACTGAAGGTACCTGGATGAGCCTCGACGTGTCGCCCGACGGCAAAACGATCGTTTTCGATATGCTGGGCGACATTTACAGCATGCCCGTCGCCGGCGGAGATGCCAAGGCTTTGCGACTGGGGCTTGCCTGGGAGGTGCAGCCGCGGTTTTCACCCGACGGCAAAAAAATCCTGTTTACTTCGGATGCGGGCGGCGGCGACAACTGCTGGGTGATGGACAGCGACGGAAAAAACGCCAGGCAGGTGACGAAAGAAAGTTTTCGCCTGCTGAACAACGGGGTATGGATCGACAATGAATATATCGTTGCCCGGAAGCACTTCACCGGTACCCGTTCGCTCGGCGCCGGCGAACTCTGGATGTACCACATCAGCGGCGGAGAGGGCCTCCAACTGACCAAGCGCAAAAACGACCAGCAGGATGTGAACGAACCTTCGGTTTCGCCCGACGGCCGTTACATCTACTTCAGCGAGGATATGTACGGCGGCGGATTTTTTCAATACAACAAAAACCCCAATACCCAGATTTTTGCCGTCCGGCGCTATGACCGCGAGGAAGGCAAGGTGGAGGATGTGACCGGCGGCTCCGGCGGGGCGTGCCGCCCGCAAATCTCCCGCGACGGCAAATGGCTGGCCTTCGTGCGGCGTGACTACACCAAAACGGTGTTGTGCGTCCGGGAGCTGGCAACCGGTATGGAATATCCCGTCTATGAAGGTCTGGACAAGGATCAGCAGGAGGCCTGGACGACTTTCGGGTGTTATCCCGGGTTTGCATGGATGCCCGGCGGGGAGGCAGTTGTGATCTGGACCGGTGGTAAAATTGTACAAATTCCGATGCAGCGAAGCCCAAACGGCAGGTATAATTTTAATACTGGTGAAAGCGCCCCGAAGGTTCGCGACATCCCGTTCGCCTGCAATGTAAAGGCAAAGGTTGCCGAGACGCTGCATTTTGAGAATAAGGTTTTTGAGCCCGAATTCACGGCGAAGGCGATACGGCAGGCGGTTACTTCGCCAGACGGCAAAACGCTGCTCTTCAATGCGGCAGGTGAATTGTATAAAAAAGAATTGCCGACAGGCAAAGTTGAAAGGGCCTTAAGCGGCGTGTTTATACCTCCGGTCGTATCAAAAAGCGCCACGCAGGAATCATCGTCCGGAAATAATTCAGAGCCTTCTTTTTCTCCCGATGGCCAATCAATGGCTTTCGTTCAATGGAATGATGAAGAAAAAGGAAGTATCTGGACCGTCCGCAACTTTAATATGAGAGGGGCAACCGGTTCCAGAATCCTGAACACCCCCGCTATTTACCGCACCCCGTCATTCTCTCCCGACGGGAAGCAGATCGTCTTTCGTATACAGGACGGCGACGACGAACTCGGGCCCGGCATGACCGACAAGCCGGGTATTTACATCATGGACGCCGACGGAAAAAACATGCGATTTGTCACGGACAACGGTGAGAACCCGAAATTCTCCCCGGATGGCAAACGCATTTATGTCAGTACGGGCGGCACACTGTTCGGCGCCCTGGACAAGTCGTTCAAGTCGTACGACCTCAACGGTGAAGACGAAAAAGTGCTGGTCAAGTCGAAATACGCCCATTCCTTCACCCCTTCACCCGATGGTAAATGGCTGGCATTCATTGAATTGCATAAAACCTACATCTGCGCTTTTCCGCAAACCGGCAAAACCGTCGACCTCGGCGCCGACACCAAAGCCATCCCGGTAACCCAGGTCAGCCGCGACGCCGGCTACAACCTGCACTGGAGCAGCGACTCAAAAAAACTGCACTACACCCTCGGTGACGAGTACTTTACCATTGACCTCAACAAGCGGTTTGCCTTCCTGCCCGGTGCGCCCGACAGCCTGCCGCCGCTGGATTCTGCCGGACTCAAGATAGGGCTGGCCCTGGGAAGCGACATGCCCAAGGGCCACGTAGTGTTTCAAAACGCACGCATCATCACGATGGAGGGAGACCAGGTCATCGAAGACGGGGTGATCAGGGTGATCAACAACGAGATTGAATTTGTAGGCACAACAAAGGAGTTTGAAAATGCCCCGCGTTACAAAACAAGCGACCCCATCAAATACATCGACTGCGCCGGCAAAACCATCATGCCGGGGATAATCGACGTCCATGCACACCCTGGCAATTTCCGGTATGGCCTGAACCCGCAAAAACAGTGGGAATACTACGCGCAACTCGCCTATGGCGTTACCACCCAACACGACCCTTCCGTGAACTCTGAAATGGCTTTCAGCAACGCCGAGATGATCAAATCGGGGCGTATGGTCGGGCCGCGGCTGTTCTCTACCGGTACGATTCTCTACGGCGCCGACGGCGATTTCAAGGCGCCCATCAATTCACTCGACGACGCGCGCGCTGCGCTGCGGCGCACCAAAGCCTGGGGCGCCATTTCAGTAAAAAGTTACAACCAGCCGCGCCGGGAGCAGCGCCAGCAGGTCATTGCGGCGGCCCGCGAACTCGGTATGCTCGTAGTGCCCGAGGGCGGCTCGTTTTTCCACCACAACCTGACCCAGGTTGTGGACGGACACACCGGCGTGGAACACAATATCCCCGTCGCGCCCCTGTACAACGACGTGTTGAGCCTGTGGAGCAAAACCGGCGCCCACAATACCCCCACGCTGATCGTCAACTACGGCGGCCTGAACGGCGAATACTTCTGGTACCAACATTCGGAGGTCTGGAAAAAGAAACCGCTGCTGAACTTCACCCCCAAACACATCCTGGACGAACGCAGCCGCCACCGCACCATGGCGCCGGAGGAGGAATACCAAAACGGGCACATCCTGGTCGCCCAATCCTGCAAAAAACTGCAGGACGCCGGCGTCGACATCAACCTCGGCGCCCACGGGCAGTTGAATGGCCTCGGCGCACACTGGGAACTCTGGATGCTGCAGCAGGGCGGTATGAGCAACATGCAGGCCCTGAAATGCGCAACCCTCAACGGCGCGAAATACCTCGGCATGGACAAGGAAATCGGCTCCCTGACGCCGGGCAAACTCGCCGACCTGATCGTACTGGATAAAAACCCGCTGGAGAACATTCAAAATACGGAATCCATCCGCTACGTCATGGTCAACGGACGCCTCTACGAATCGGAAACGCTGAACGAAGTCGGCAATTACGACGTAAAGCGCAGCAAGTTCTGGTTTGAACAACCCGGTAGCCAGACCAGCGGTGCCGGGATGACGCATACCTGTCAGGAAGCGAAATGCGTGTGCGGCCATTGATTTACGGCAGTACCTTTCTATTCAGCCGCTGTTGCGCCGCTCCCGGCAGATATGGCATACCAGCACATCACTCCGCCGAGCATCAGCGGCACCAGCATATAGTATTGAAAAACCATCGGACTGAAAATGTAAAACAACATCAACGCCAGCTGTAGTGAGGCCAGGCTGAATGCGTAGATATCCGTTCTTTGATGCCATTTTTTTACATAAAGCCATATACTGCCGGCAGATAGCAGGAGCATGATAGCACCTTGCAATGCCCGCGCGAGGAACAGGCTGTGTTCCGGAACGCCGGGCAGCCATTCGCGCAAATGGATGGCCATGGTCAGGCCGTGTTCATAAGTATACTGGTCGGGCCTCGTCCAGCCGCCGAGCGCGCACATATTGTGGTACAGGACGCCCTGCTCCAGAATTCCCGGCTCTTTCAGCAAAAAAGGAACAATGTAAAATCCCAAAACAGCGGCTGCAACACCTCCCCACAGATAGTAGCTGTGTTTTTTGGGTTGGTATCGCCACAACAGGCAGGCAAACGTGGGCACCCAGAACACCCCGGTGTACCGGGACAGTAAACAGCCCGCCAGCCCGATCCCGATCAGCCAGTGGTTTTTGGACAGTAATCCGGCGGCAAGCAATAGATACCAGGCAGCAACGATCGTTTCCAGACTGACGGCGATCTCGAGCGGGTTCCACACGATAAAACTCCAGAGGGGGACGGACCACAATATCAGGGCAATGTAATTTCGGGTGGAGACAGTGATTCGTGCGCTTTTGGCAATACAGTATGCTGCCAGACCCATGAAGGCCAGCAACATCAGAAACCCCACCCATCGAACATCCAGGGACAACAGACTGGAAAACCGGGCGGGCATCCAGTGCAAGGGCATGTACACCGGAAATGCCTGGTACGATTCAAAACGGACCCACTGGTACGGAAACTGTCCGGAAAAAAACCAGTCGCTCTGTGCCTGCAACTGGGGTATCACATCGGAAACCTTGCCCGGATCAGACCATTTGGCCCACATTTTTCTCAATTCCTCGTAGGCCAGAACAGATGGCAACATCGCCAGCGCCGCAATAAGCCATGGCCTGACCGGACGGGAAAGTGCAACGCTTTCTGCTTCAGGCGCCGTCAGCGTTTTAAGATAATACACCGGAAAAGCGGCCGATACCACCAGTAAAACGATTGGATTGACACGGATCTGAAAAATCAGCGTACCGGTAAGAGAAAGGATGACTTGCCCCAGGAAAAGGGCGATCATATAATTGGCTGAACGTTGCTTCATGTTTGATTGCAGATGCAGGAAGTGCAAAACAATCAAAAAAAATGCAGATGGCGCGGTGCGGCTAAATTTTTTGCCTTTCCGACGAGTGGTTAATGGCAACATTGCAAACTATTTGAGATGGCCGGGGTTTATGGTATAATAGTTTTACTTTTAAAAATGAGTGTCATGTTAAATAAAGTCTTTTTTGTATTCATTTTTGCATTGGGCGTTTTCACGCCTGCCAAGGCCCACCCGGGCGATGCTCCGGAAACCCTCGACTGGGTAATTCGTACCGCCACCCAAATTGAAAACAGTTTGAGTGATGCTGTTCTGACCACGGATTGGTCCAATCTGCTGATAAAACTCATGGAAGCGCACGATGAATTTGACGCCGTAGCGCTTACGGGGCTCTATTGTCACGAGGCCCGCACGGCGGCGGAGACAGGCAGGGCCTTTTGCAACTGGTTGAATAAGAGCGATATGGATATAGATTTAAATACCTGTGTTGTACGGGCGACGGAGGCGCGGCTCCAGGCCATACGCATGAAAAATGCCGCAGAAGCCTGCCTGCAAAACGCGCGTCAAAATCCGCCCGACACCACTTTCGCATTGGCGGATATTATCCGGTCCAATGCCGAAACGATTGAACATGACCTGTCGGACGGCCTTGCCAGTGAGGACTTTCACATCTTTTCGCAAAAAATCGAACACGCCGAACGGGTTTTTCACAACACGGAAATTCTGGCCGCAACCCTGATCGATTGCAACGAGGTGTACTTTGCCGCCAGGGAAGGCCTGCGCGCCTGTTCAGCAGCTTTGCTGTCCGACGAATGGGGAGAAGTCGTCAAAAACATACAAGTTGCTTCCGTGCAGTTGGATAAAATGAAGGCCGCTGCAGCAAACTGCAAGTAAAAGCGACTTTTAGGCCATTTTCTGACAAACGGGCCTTCGACTGCCCGGTGTTGATCTGCCCGGCGTAAATTAGTGTCATGAAAACCATCACATTTTTTCTCGCACTGCATTGTTCTGCACTGTGTATCGCCCAGGGCCAACTTTTTGAAGAACTGCCCTCCATGCCGGAGGCCGTCACCAATAACGCCGTCACCGGCGCCATATCCGGCGACACTTTCTGCGTGTACTCGTTTTGTGGCCTGGACTTCACCAAAATCTGGTCGGGCATTCACCTGAAGGCCTGGCGGATGAATACCGTTACGGGAGAGTGGAGCAGCCTCCCACCCGTGCCGGACCCGGCCGGCGGCAAGATCGCGGCGGCGGCCAGCACGGTCAAAAACCGGATTTATGTGATCGGGGGCTATCATGTGGCCCAAAATGGCAGCGAGACCTCCTCTGCCAAAGTGCATCGCTTCGATCCGCAAACCAATGCCTGGCTCTCCGACGGTACTCCGCTGCCCAAGGCCATCGACGACCATGTGCAGGCCGTCTGGCGCGACAGCCTGATCTACGTGATAACCGGCTGGAGCAATACAGGAAATGTGCCGGATGTGCAGATATACAACCCTTCTTCAGACACCTGGATGGCCGGCACTGCCGTGCCCAACAATGTCAATTACAAGGTATTCGGCGCCTCGGGCGTGATTGTTGGCGACAAAATCTACTACTGCGGCGGCGCGGCGGCAGGTATTAACTTTCCCGCTTCCTCTTTTTTCCGCATAGGTCAGATCAATCCTGATAATCCCGCCGACATCACCTGGTCCGGATTTAATTCAGCCGCCGCAAAGGGCTATCGCATGGCTGCCGCGATAAAATTCGGTGACCCTGTGTGGGTGGGCGGCTCCGATGTCACCTATAATTACAACGGAATCGCTTACAACGGTAGCGGCGGCGTGCCGGCGCTTTCCAGAAGGAAGCAGTACTTCGCATTAAATAACAGCCTGACCAATGAAGACAGTCTTGCCCTGCCGCCGGTCATGGACCTGCGCAGTACCGCCCAGCGGGATTACGGTTATTTTATCACGGCCGGGGGAATGGGGCCGGGCCAGCAGGTATCCAACCGGGTATTTGCCTATACCTGGTTCGGTATAACAAACAACAATGAGCCGGTCGAAGATTTTCAATATGAAGTGTATCCCAATCCGGCATCCGACCGGGTAATACTTTCCTGGGAAAACGGCGGCGCAGCCACGGTGCGCCTGTTCGATGTGCTTGGCCGGGAATTAGCGGTACAGTCGGGTGAAAGTCCGTTGCAAATCACTACGGGGCAATTGCCGGAAGGCATGTACTCGCTGCAGATAACAGGCCCCGGTCAGAAAATGACCACGCGCAAAGTCATCTACGCGTACCGACGGCTTTAGCCGTTGCCCCCCAGGTACCGGCGGCTTCAGCCGCTGAATACCCAGAGTATCATGTACCGACGGCTTCAGCCGCTGACATCACAAAATTCACATGCTGACCACTTTAGCCGCTGAATACCTTATCCGGTAGATGGACTTTTTTTCGCCGGCTAAAGCCGGCGGTACCTTCCATCGGTACCTACAACCAGTACCTACAACCAGTACCTACAACCAGTACCTACAACCAGTACCTACAACCAGTACCTACCGGTCAACTCTTTTTCTCCGACCGCACATATATCTCCTGGTCCTTGTATTTCGACGGACATTTCAGCAGCATATCGGATGCCTCGAACGTCTCGCCGGCCATCTGACCGGTCAGTACGATCGATTCGGAGCGCTCGAAGTCCTGGGGCTTGGTAGCGTGTAACTCCACCCGGCGCACATCGCCTGCTTCATCCTTGAGATAAAAAGCCATAAAAGTCGGATCCTTTTCCGGGTTGTATTCCACCGGACGGTCTTTAACGAGTTGACCGATGAGTTTTACCCGGTCGCCGCTTTTGGCGGCCTGGGAAAAACTGGCATAGGTGGTCACATCCTTGCTGGCGGAAATAAGGATGGCAATGGCGACGGCAATGATGCCAATAGCGATGATATGCGATTTTTTCATAGTTGTGTGTTGTGTTTCCCGCAGATTGACGCGGAAAAACTGCGCTGATACACGCAGATTTTTTTTCTGCAGCAATCTGCGTCATTTTTCCGCGTCAATCTGCGGGAAATATCTCCGGACAAAATTACGACGTAAAACAACAGCCGAAAGCTACATTTGGATCAGTTTATTTGATGATCACGGTCAAGGCGTTGTTTAAAACCGCTCCAAATTCAGTTTTTCCGGCTCATTTCTGCCACTTCGATCATCTTGTCTTCCACCTTGCGCACCAGTTCGTTGAAATGGGCCGAGTGTTTTACCTCCCGGTCGCGGTTGAAGGGCAGGTCTACGGACACATGGTGCACGAAACGTCCCGGATTGGCCGCCATGATATAGATGTCGTCACCGAGGTACACGGCTTCTTCAATGTCGTGCGTGACGAAAATAATGGTCGGCTGAAACTTGAGCCACACATCTTCCAGCATGTCCTGCATCTGAAGGCGTGTGTTGATGTCGAGCGCGCCAAAAGGTTCGTCCATCAACAGTATCTCCGGGCTTGCGATAAGGCTGCGGGCGATCGCGATGCGCTGCAATTGTCCGCCCGACAGCGTGGGATACACCGCATACTTGTTCTCGTGTCCGGCCAGTCCGACCAGTTCAATCATTTCCATGGCCCTGCGGCGGCGTTCCTTGGCCTCTATGCCCTGAAAGTCGAGCCCCAGTTCGACGTTTTCCAGTACGGTGAGCCAGGGCAGGGAGGAGTATTGCTGAAACACCATGCCCGCCCGGACCCCTGATTGGCGCACAGGCTTGTCCAGGATCAGTACTTCACCGGAGGTGGGTTTTTGCAAGCCGGCAATGAAGCGCAACAGCGTGCTCTTGCCGCAGCCCGATGCACCGAGGATCACGACAAACTGTCCCTGCGCCGGTTTGTTCTCGACCAGGAAGTTAACGTTCTCCAGGATAGGCGTATCGGTTTTGCCGTACACCTGCGTGACGTTTTTCAGTTCAATGATGTTCGGCAGGTCGGTATCTGATATCTTGAGCATAATGGATAAAGATTAATATTGATTGGCATTGTGCGCATCGGCTCTCCCTAAAACCCTGACAATGACTTTATTGATGAAAAGACGTTCAACATCACACCCCCTCCAGGCTTTTCCACAATTTCAACTCACCCATGACGATCAGTCCGACAGCCGCCAGAAATACCAGGCCTGCGCCCTGAACAAGTAAATCGCCCGGGATGGATACGAATAGCGGCAACAGAATGGATAATGCAAAAACGCCGAACACGATATAAATGCCCGTTTGCACTTCCTTCAGCCCGTCTGCCTTGGTTTTGTAGTACTTATGTGGAAACAGCCGTTTGTCGAGGTACACAAACAGCCGGTCCTGCAAAATACCGATCAGGATAATGAGCAACAGGACGGCAAACACCTTGTCGGTCTTGTCGCGCCGTGCCAGCCAGTAGATCAGTGATCCCAAACCGCCGGTGTTGTTCAAAATCTCGGCAATGATGATATAGGTCCATGAAATGGCGGTGAGCACGCGCAGGTCTTCCATGAATTTGGAAAAAACAGAGGGAAGGTACACCGCGCGCAGGGTTTGCCAGTTGCCGGCGCCGAGCGTATAACTCGTTTGCAGGTGCACATCTTCCACCTCGCGGATGCGCTGCACAATCACCGGGATCATATATACCAGTATGCCGAAGGCCAGAAAAGCCACTTTCATACCGTCGCCGAGACCGAACCAGAGCATAAACAGTCCGGTCAGTGCGGAGATGGGCAGGTAGCGCATGGCATCGACCGGTTTGGCGAACAGGCCGTTAAACAGCGGGATAAAACCGATCAGGCCGCCTATCAAAAACGAAATCAGGATGGCCCAGAAATATCCTTTCAGGTTCAGCCAAACGGAATGAAGGGTATGTTTAACCATATTGTCTTCCTCCAGCAGTTTCGGATAGGCCTGCACCACGTGCATGGGCGTCGGCAGTATTTTATAAATCTTGCCCACCTGGCGCGCGTTGACAAACAGGATGCTGTCGGCGCGCAGCAGCGAATCGCGGTTGAGGTTTTGCAGGGCCGGATCATCCAGATTCGGCGCGCGATAGTCGAGCGCAGGTACGGCCAGGACTTCGGCGAGTACCCACCAAAGGGCGATCAGCACGGTGCCGCCGATGATCCCCAGCGCAATGCTCTGGGTTTGTGTAAGTTGTCCTCTCAGGTCGAACATAAGACGTTATTTTCTTCTTAAAGCCGCCGTAAAAATACACGACAGCGCGGTCCGCGCAGGTTTTTAATAGAAACCCTTTGAAAATTTCCTTCAGCACCCGCTTTAAGCCCTACATTTGCCTGTAATTGCTTCTCTGAAAACAGTCTGTCCCATGTGCCGGTTGACTCAAATCATTCTTGCTGTGATGCTCCTGTGTGCGGGCCCTGCTTTGTTTGGGCAAAGCCAGGCGCTGCAGGACACCCTCAACAGCCGCCTGTCGCTGTTGTCGCAACTGAGCCAGTCGGGCAATTACGAGCAGGCACAGGTAGAGGCTGAAGCTTACCGCAATTTCCTCAAATTACAGGCCGTTCCGGTATCGCCCAAAGCCCTGGCGCTGATCTCAGGTATCTATAAAGCCAACTCGGACGACCGCAGTGCCACGCGATTTCTCGCCGAGGCCGAGCTCGATGCCAGAAAAGATCCCGATCCGTTTTCGAAGGCGGCTTTGTTGAATGCCCTGGTGCAGGAATGCCGGCGTTGGGACCTGCCCGAACAGGCGCTTACCTGCCAGCAGTTGCTGGCCATAGCGCAGGATTCTATTTCTGCCCGCAAACGACGCAGTGCCATACTGGAAATGCAGCACCAGATCGACTCCCTGGCATCGATCCGGCAAAAAGAGATCGCAGAGCAGTCCAATTACCTGCATTTCGAACGCGGCAAGGCAATGGGCCTGGGCGGCGTCATCCTGCTGGGCTTTCTGGTCTTGTTGTTCGCTTATTTCCGGAATACGGAACGCTGGCGTAAACTGCTGGAAAAGAAGGAATTGGAGTGGGATATGTTGCGATCCAACCTGCGAAGGGAAGTAGAGGAAAATACCTATGCACAGGTGATGGAAGCCGCTGCCCAGTCCGATGGGGTAGGCGCCCCGGTACAGCCAGACCCGTACACGGTTTATCACGGACCAAAGCCCGAACAAATAGCGCTGCTGATCGAGCCGAACCGTCAGGTAGTGTTGTACCTCAAGTCGCTTTTGTCCGACAGGTTCCAGATCGAAACGGCCTCCACAGCTACCGAAGGCATGCAAATGGCGAACGACCTGCTGCCCGATCTGGTCGTATGCGACGCGCTGTTGAATGGGAAAACAGGTATCGATGTTGCCAGGCAGATCAAACTTTCCCAACGCACCAATCATATTCCGGTCGTTTTGCTCACCGACAAATTCGGTAACGAGGGCAAACTCGATGCCCTGCGCGCCGGCGCTGAAGCCTGGTTCACCCGCCCGGTGATCGACGATGAGTTCGATGCATCGGTCCAGCGGCTGCTTGACGCCCGCAAAACAAAACACGAGCAATTCAACCGCTTCCTCCAGCTTTATTTTTCGGAGTCACGACTGTCGCTCGACGATCCGTTCCTGATCCGTACCGTGCAAATGATCGAACAGCACCTGGCCGACCCGGACTACACGGCAGACGACATTGCCAACAAACTGCAATTGTCCAAAGCCCACTATGTCAAGAAGTTAAAAGCGCTTACCGGAAAGGAGCCCGTCCAACTCATCCGGGAGATGCGACTGGAAAAGGCCAAAGTGCTGCTCGAAAAACGCGCCGGTACCCCGCAGGCTATTTCAGAACTGGTCGGCTTCTCCAGTCCCGGCACCTTTGCGCTGGCGTTCAAGGAATATTTTGGAGAAAATACCTCCCTTTTGTATTCGCTTCCCGGCAACAGACTGACCTGAAGGACACCGTAACGAACACCGTGGGAGCTACAAAGCCTCCTGACGCTTCGTGCGGTTTTCCCAATAATTCCAAAGCATCATGCCGGCGGCCAGCGGCAGAAACCAGGAAACCCGCGACTGAAAGCGGTCGCAAATACTCGCCAGACTCGAGGTCACGAACGCATTCGCGACCATGCCGCAGAGGAGCAGACACACGGCGCTCACCAGGGCCGGTGCGAACGGATCTTTTGTCTGGGCGACAAACAACGCCGGAACCATCAACAGGCTCAGCAACATGGCCCAGAAGAACAGGTTGCTGTAAAATTTAAAATCCAGTCCTTGTCCCCAAAGGTTGCCGCATTGCCTGGAAAAGCGGTATTCGTTCAATTCATAGGGAAAGTACTTCGCTACTGCCTGATAGGGCGGACTTTCCGGGCTTCGGTACCAGCCGAGTTCGAGTCCCGACCCCACCGAGTTTTGCATCAACTGGGCGGGGGTGGAAAGCAGGCTTTCCCAAACATGGAGCGCCAGGTATTTGGGAGTGGTCAGGGTATTCCACACGATTTTCCCGTATTCCGCTTCCGGGGCGCCCCAACCGCCTTCTTTGGCCAGCGGACTGTCAGGGTCCCAGTGAAAATTGCGGCTGTTGGCCGGCAGCGAGTCTTTATACAGACACAGCCGAAAATTCTCGTGTCCGCAATTTTCATCGAGATAACGCTTCAACACACCGTTATCGAGCAGCCGACCGATAAGAAAGGTGTAGCTGCCCTTGCCCATCGTCCATTGCCGCTCTACAAGCCAGTTGACGGAGGGTAAAGTGAGGTAGGCTGCTGCGCACCAGATCAAAATGATGGCGGATTTGCGTCCGAAGCGGTCGATATGTCGCAATGCAGGCAGGCCGGCAACCCGCAACAACGCGACGGCCAGCAGGGTAATCACACCGATGAAAAGATTGGAAAAATGGGCGACCGAGCAAAAAACGAACAAGCCCCCCAGCACAATCCATTGCCACACCGGCAGGGTTTTCCGCAACAAAACAACGAATACGATCAGTAACAGCACTTCCGTAAAGACATCCGGCATCAACTGGCCGCTGTACCATGCGATGGGTGTAAAAGCACACAGCAGCGACAGGACCAGGAGGAAAGGCACGCTGATCGAGTCGCTGTCCGGAAAAACGGAGCGCCAGAACAAGCGCAGCAGCCAGGCCAGGGTAAAGCATTGCACCATGACCGGCAGCCACAGAGAAAAACCCAGGCTTGTCGCCCGGATAAACAGCCCGTACACAATAGGCCGGTCGGCCGGAACTTTCCATTCAAAGCCGCTGGACACATAGGTGCCTGTATCGGAAAAAACCAGGGGATAGGCATTGAAAAAGGCCACACAAAGCAACAAAATCGTTGCGATGGCCTGCTCCGTCCATTGCAACTTGAATGGAAAGCGTTGTCCCGTGCTGTTTTTTTCCATCAGGTTTGATCTTGCGTATAGATGTAACGATACATCAGGATTGGATTTCCGCCGTACAGGAGCGGCACTACTTCAATCGACCCAAAACATCCTTCATCCGGCGGATCGCTTCGCGCAGTTGCTCCTCAGAAGCGGCATAACTCAGTCGGAAGCAATTGGGATCGCCGAAAGCGGAACCTGAAACCAGCCCGACGTAAGCCTGCGACATCACATAATCGCAGAAGTCGTCGGCATTATGAATGGTGGTGTGGCCATCCGATTTGCCAAAATAGGCGCTGATATCCGGAAAAACATAAAAAGCCCCGTCAGGGTGGTTGGCCTTGATGCCCGGGATTTCCTCGAGCATAGACAGCACGATATCCCTGCGTTCACGGAATGCTTCACGCATCGTTTCTGTCGGTCCCAGGTCGCCCATCAACGCTACGGCGCCCGCTTTCTGACCGAAAGAGGAGGCGCCACTCGTCACCTGCCCCTGAATTTTGGAGCAGGCATCGGCAATATACTTGGGTGCACCCATATAACCGAGGCGCCAGCCCGTCATGGCAAAGCCTTTGGCAAAGCCGTTAATAGTGATCGTGCGGTCTTTCACCTGTGGAAAACTGCCGATGCTGACGTGCTCGTGGGTGAAGTTGATGTATTCGTATATTTCATCGCTGACGATCAGGACGTGCTGGTGCGGCGCGATGGCATTGGCGTAAGCCTCCAGTTCGTCGCGATCGAACACCGACCCGGTAGGATTGCAGGGCGAGGAGAACAGGACAAATTTTGTGCGCTCCGTGATAGCAGTGGCAACCTGATTCGGAGATGGTTTGAAATCGCGGTCAACGCCTGCATAAACCGGTACCGGGATACCGCCGGAAAGTTTTACAATCTCCCAGTAGGATACCCAGTAAGGTGCGAGCACAACGACTTCATCACCCGGATCAAGCAGCGCCTGGCAGAGGTTGTAGACGGTTTGTTTGGCGCCGTTGCTCACGACGATCTGCTCGGGGCGGTACTCGAGTTGATTGTCCCGCCTGAATTTTTCGCTGATGGCTTTGGTCAGTTCGGGAAGGCCCGCAACGGGCGTATACTTGGTATAGCCGTCTTTAAGCGCCTGATAGGCAGCATCTTTAATGTGATCGGGGGTGTCGAAATCAGGTTCGCCGAGACTCAGGCTGATCACGTCGTGGCCGAGCGCCTTGAGCTCACGGGCCATACGGGCCATTTTGAGGGTTTCTGATTCCGCGAGATTCTGGACGCGCTGAGAAAGGATGTTCTGTGTTGTGGCTGTCATTTTCGAAACATTAATAACCGGGCGCAAAAGTATGCAAAATCGTCGGGGCGGAGCGTTTGATCCAGGGATTTCAAATGTCCGGCCGATTCTGTGGAAAATACGACCGCTTTTTCTTCAATTTGTTTCAATTTTGTACCGTCCCTTTAAGACCGTTCCTGCAAATCAGAACATTCAATTTCACCAAAAAGAGAATTCACCATTATGGCACGACTAACCACCTTTTCCCGCCTGCTGATCACCGCTGCTATTGTTGCAGCCGTCTTCTTCGGCGTCCGTCATTTTTTTCCTAACCTCGGAAGTTCCGATGCCGGTGCGCCGCCGCCGGTAGAGCAGCCTGCCGGCAGCAGCCAGACTCCCGCTGCGGGAACCAACGGCACCAGCAGCACCTGGGGGAAACAATCTTCTTATACTCCCACGCCATTCAACTTCACCGCGCCGGTGCCTGCCGGAGGCAAACTGAAAGGGGTGGTTGAACTGGGATCAGCAGGGTTTAACTCCTTCATTATCCGGATGGACGCACAAAAAAACTGGAAACTGGAGAAAGCCGAGTTCGGGGTCAGTCTGGTAAAGGAAAACCTGGCTACCGACGACGACATCAAAAGCGGCCTCAAGCGCTTTATCAATGATATGATCAGTTTTGGCGTCGGCAAAAAGGACATCCACTTTGTGATCAGTTCGGGCGCCAAAAAGGAGGCCGTAACCCAGCAGATCAGCACGGCATTAAAGGGAATGGGCTATTTTGTCAATGAGGTGACGCCGCAACAGGAGGCCAAATATGCCTTGCGCGCGGCACTGCCCGATGCTTACCAGAACAAGGGCTTTGTCGTGGATATCGGCTCGGGCAACACCAAAATATCCTGGTTGCCGGGCGGTGCACTGGAGTCCTATGGCGCAAAGTATTACCAGGATAACATGAGCGATGAAACTGTTTTTCAGGACGTTAAGCGCAAGGCTGCCATGGTGCCTTCCAACCTGCGCGGCACCTGTTTTATCATCGGCGGGGTGCCGTACGATCTGGCCAAGCAGACGCGCAACGGCAAAGAACGGTATACCCTGCTGAAAGCACCGGCCGACTACACTCCCGACGGCGCCAAGCAGAAATCTGGCCTGAATATTTACCAGGCCATCGCCGAGGCAACAGGCTGCAAGCAATTTGTATTTGACTGGGATGCGAACTTTACGATCGGGTTCCTGCTGAACCTGTAAAGTAGTGACTACCTGGTGATGGCACATAAAAACAGCCCTCCCGTAACAGGAGGGCTGTTTTTATGTGCCATCACTTGCAGAAACAATCCCGATCAACGCAGGACCCGTTTTAGCCGGGATTGCACATCCTGTTTGGGAGCAGATTTGATGCGCAACATAAGCGCCAGGAATGGGGCGCTGGCTGCGGGTTTAGGCAAGTCGACATTCCCGCTGTCATTTACAATCCAGTTGTTTTCAATAAAACGGAAGGCGTAGCCTACCCGAAGTCCCACAAAAACGTCTTTGTTGCGAACGGGCACGCCCTGTTCGAGGCTCAACCCGAGTTCACAAACCAGGGGCGCGAGTGTAAACCGTTGTTCTTTTACTTCTGTTGGGGAGGTTTGGCCTGGACTGAGCAGGTTGTTCAGGCCCATTTTGGTACGCACCGACTGGTAACTGACGCCGACGCCGACAAAAGGAAATATTTTGGAAAGTCTGTTTTGGGGCAGCATGTCGAGCAGCATGCGCGACCGAAGGGCGTAATCGCGAAAAACAACCGATTGGCGGTCGATAGCGGTCGTTTTCTGTGAAGATCCGGAGGTGAACTCAAGCCCTGCTTCCAGTTGAAGGTGCCGCCAGAAAATAGAAGAGCGGGCTGCAAGGGCCACACAAGGCACCGGCGATTCCAGCTCCGGCAAACCGGCAGCACTCAGGGAGCGGTTCATCTCCTCAAAATCCAGAAAACTGAACCGCGCGCCTGCACCATAATCCCAGTCGCATTTTGGTTGAAATACCTCGTATTTGATATTAAGCGTATCGCGCTGTGCATTCAGATTAAGCACACAGAGCAATACGATTAAAATAGAACCGGCTTTGATAAACATCCTGCTTTGTTTTTGTGTACCGAGCGATTGCATTCAATTGGCAAGCGGGATGGCCTTAGGGGAGGGTTTTCGAAAGGCTGCTGCAAGAAAAACATTTGAAGTCTTCGCACCAGCAAATTTCGTGCACTTTTTTTCTGCAACGCCTGGAAGTACACTTAATAAGGCAAGTGTACAGACGACCTTTATCTCAAAGGTAACAATATCAGCCTGCTATCATAACCCTTTCCCGAAAAGTTTAACGCATTTTATTTTTCATGTCCGGATCCGAATGTCGGTGGAAGTGCCACGTCCGGGCCTGTTCCACAACCTTCGGACAGATATGGCGATACAATTTTAAGGCAATTCTAATGTCTTTTTGAGGCCTTTCCGGGAGATTGGGCTGTTTCTTGCGGCGGTAAAAAAAAGAATACACCTATGTTGAAATTCGCCTTGTCCGTTTTTTTTACGATTCTGATCATTACCGGTGCGGAAGCACAGGTTACACCAGATACACTTGTTCCTTTCGTGCTGCGCGAGGTCAATATTTCTGTTCAAAGGGAAAATATCCGGCGGTTGCCGCAGGTTCAGGGCACCTATATCTGGTCGGGTAAAAAAAGTGAAGTCATCAACCTCGAATATACCGACGCCAATATTTCGGAAAAAACGGCACGGCAGGTATTCGCCAAAGTGCCCGGCGTTTTTGTGTACGATATGGACGGTGCAGGCAACCAGACCAATATCTCTACCCGCGGACTCGATCCCCACCGGGGCTGGGAGTTCAACATCAGGGCAGACGGGATCATAACCAATTCCGATATGTACGGTTATCCGGCCAGCCATTTCAGCCTGCCGATGGAGGCCATTGGCCGTATCGAACTGGTGCGCGGCACAGGAGCACTTCAATACGGGGCACAATTCGGCGGCATGCTGAATTATGTGCTGAAACAGCCCGATACGACAAAGAAATTCGGACTGGAAAGTATCAACGCCGCCGGATCATACGGACTGCTGAGTACCTATACTGCCATCGGCGGAAAGATCGGCAAGCTTCGGTACTATACCTTTTTCAACAAACGTATATCGGATGGCTACCGCGACAACAGCGCGTCCGACTACGACGGCCAGGGCATTGTGTTGCAATACGCAGCCGCTTCCAATATTGTGCTCAAGGCATCTTTGCTGCGCTCCAACTATGTTTACCAACTACCGGGCCCCCTGACGGATGCCATGTTTGCCGCCAACCCGCGGCAATCGACCCGCTCCCGCAATTTTTACAGCCCGGAGATCTATGTGCCGTCGTTATCTGCAACCTGGAATATCAGCGACCGCACCCGCCTGAGTTGGACGGCCTCTGCCGTGCTGGGAGAGCGGCGCAGCGTGATGTTCGACCGGCTTGCCACTATTCCGGACACCATCAACCGCAATACACTGGATTACAACCCCCGCCAGGTAGACCTTGATCATTTCAACAGTTACACCACGGAAATGAGGTTGTTGCAGGAATACGCCTTGTTTGGGCGGAACTCCACCCTGGCGGTTGGAGTGCAGTATATGAACAACGACCTCAATCGGCAGCAACAAGGCAAAGGCACTACCGGATCAGATTTTGACATGACGATCGACGCTTCGGGCTGGGGCCGCGACCTGCATTTGCGGAGCCGGAATATCGCGCTGTCCCTGGAAAACAGGTTCCAACTGACCGATGCATTTTCAGTTAGTCCGGGTATCCGTGTCGAATCAGGCGCCTCCAAAATGACAGGAAAGACTTCATACTACGATCCTGCCGATCTGCCCAACACCATCAACCATAAATTTGCCTTGTTGGGCATCAGCGCGGATTATGCCCTCGGCGGACAGCAAAACCTGTACGCCGGATGGTCACAGGCATACCGGCCGGTCATCTTCAAGGATATTGTGCCCGGCAATGTTTACGAGCAATCGGATAAAAACCTGAAAGATGCTTCCGGGTATAATATGGAACTGGGCTGGCGCGGTTCGAAAGGGGGACTCAAATGGGATGTCAGCGTTTTTTCCCTTCGATACAACAATCGTCTGGGCAATCTCGCCCGGTACAACGGCGCCCTGGATACGTTTGTACTGTTCCGGACCAATATCGGCGATTCGCGCACGACCGGGCTTGAAATGTTTGCCGAATACGGCTTCCGGGTTTTTGATGCCGTGCATGTCAGCATCTTCACTTCCACGGCCTGGTTCGACAGCAAATACCTGGGCGATTCGCTGCGTGTGAGCAGCACGGAAAACAAAAGCATCAAAGGCAAACGTGTGGAAAGCGTTCCTGAATGGATCAGCCGGAACGGGCTGAATATTCGATACAGCAACCTGAGTGTTTCCCTGCTGTACAGTTATACCGGCGAAACATTTTCAGACCCCCTGAACACGAGAACACCGTCGGCCAACGGCGCCGTAGGGCTTGTGCCGTCGTATGGCTTGCTCGACCTGAATGCGTCGTACCGCGTGCACAACCTGACTTTCCGGCTGAGTATCAATAATATCACCGACAAGCAGTATTTCACCAAACGCCCGACATTTTACCCCGGACCGGGCATTTGGTCTTCCGACGGGAGAGGCATGGCGCTGTCGGTAGGGATACGGTTATGATGTATCTTACACCTTACTCGTAAGCCTGCGCCACAAACTGATGGCCAGACCGATCAGCATCATGATGGAGCCTATCCACACCAGGTTGATGCCCGGGAAAACGATGGCTTCCAGCACGATATAATCGGAGCGCGATACATTTTCGGCGATTTCTACGGGTATTTTGCTCATCTCCTTGCTGGCTTGCGCTACTCCAATCGTTAGCACGCCTTCCTGCGGGTCGATCTTTTCAAACCTGAAATGCAGGCCGAATTCGGGCGCTTCGTCTTTCAGGCTGAACGGCTGGTTGCCGCGGATCAGGTACACCGGCGTAGCGGAAGCCGTACGGCCATCCGGAGCGGTGATCTCCAGTCTGGCTCCGACGGCGATATCGCCATCGGCAGCAACATAGGCCGGGTGTTTCACTTCCGACTCAGGTCCAATAAAACGGACGGTATAACCCTGGTATATAAACGAACTGCCTTTTTTTACCGGGAAATTGGTGTATTGCAGGTCGTTCTCCAGTTTAAACATCTGCTCCATCGAGGCCTCGCTGAGGCGAATCTTCATTTGCAACTGGTTCACTGCCGCCGGCAGCGTGAAGGCGCCCTGGCCCATGCGCAGGTAGAACATCGGCTCGGCGGTATAGGACTTCGGGTCGTCGAGTGAATACGCGCGCATTTTCAGGCCGAAGGCTAGATCGCCTTGCTCCGGCTTGTAATCCGGGTTGCTCGGCTGTTTGGTGAGGCTCTCCACGACAAGGTAATGCCGTTTCGTAAAGATCGTATCGCCCACGATGGCTTCATACTGTTCAAATTTCAGGCTGTCATCCTGTTGTTTGGCGTATTCCGGGTCGGATTCCGCCCGGGGCAATGCGGGCACCAGCGTAAAAATGTCGCGGTCCCAGTAGTGCTGCGTCGAGGGGTTGTTGGCGACGACTTTTGAAAACTGACGGTCGTACATGACGTTGGGTGTCAGGGTAAATGCCTCGCCCGTGGGGTTTCCGTTTTCATCGAGGCGTTTGAAGTGCACCTCAAAAGTCCTGGTCTGACGCACAACCGTATCCTTTACATAGGTCGCCTCAAAACCGCGGATCGGCATGGGCGCATCTTTCATCAACAGCACATTCTTGTTTTTGCCGTCTTTGTCCATGCCTTCAATCAGGCCTTCCATGGCGAAATTATTCACCGACACCCACGATTTGCCCAGGCCGGTGCTCATGATACCCAGGAGCAGCACCCCGAAGCCAAAGTGTGAAACGGCGGAACTGCCCAGTTTCAGGTTGCCTTTCATCGCGGTGATCAGGTAGTCCATATTGGCCGAAACGGCAAACATGGCGCTGAACAACAAGGCGTACAGTTGCCAGGCGCGTACCTCGATCCACAAACTGTTCAGCACGGTAAGTCCGGCGGCGACCAGGGCGGCTATTCCCATATGCAGCCCGAATTTTTTGGCATAAACGGACCAGTTCCGTTCGTTGTACCGCGTAAACTGCCCGATTGCCGTCAGCATTCCGATGAAAACCGCAATCCATAACTGGTACCGGTTGTGGTGTTCCACAGGATCGGTCAGCGCCCAGTCCGTACCAAATAATTTATTGATCACAGGCAATGAAGTCGCCCCGGTAATCAGTACGGCAGAAAAAAGGAGGACCAGCGAACCGATAAACATCCAGAATTCGCGCGCCGTGGCGCTTTCCTCACCCTTGATGTCCGGCACTTCCTTGTAACGCCACAGCCAGGCGACCAGGCCCAGCAGTGAAAAAACGGCGATGAACAGGATCAACTGGAGGCCGAGTCCCATCTCCGTGAAGGCGTGGGCCGAAGTGTCGCCCAGGATACCGCTTCGGGTCAGATAAGTCGAATACAGGATCAGGACAAAGGAAAGCAAATAAAAGGCATAGGTGCTTCGGATGGAATAGCCCGTAGCGCGCGCTACCAGGTTGGTGTGGATACCTGCTACGAGCACCAGCCAGGGAACGAGAGAGGTGTTTTCCACGGGGTCCCAGGCCCAGTAACCGGCAAAGGAAAGGGCTTCATAGGCCCACGCGCCGCCCATCAGGATACCCGTTCCGAGTATGGCGCCTGAAAACAACGACCATTTGAGGGCCGGTTTCAGCCATTCCTTGTGTTCGCGCAGCCACAAACCCGCCATGGCAAATCCGAATGGCACGATGGTGGAGGCAAAACCGAGGAACAGGGTAGGGGGGTGGATGGTCATCCAGTAGTTCTGCAAAAGCGGGTTCAGGCCGTTGCCTTTTATCTGGTTGAGGTAGTCGGCACGGGCGAAAATCGGCGCATCCATGGTATCGCGCAGCAGGTCGAAGGGGCTTGCACCGAGGCGAAATGCGCCGAAGTACAGGCCGAGGATCATGGAAGCGATAAAAACTTCAGCCAGGGCAACGAACGTCAGTACAGGCGCCTCCCATTTGCCGCCGCGCAGCATAATGATCAGTCCAAGGACGATGTGCCAGAAACTCCACAGCAGAAAACTGCCTTGTTGCTCCTTCCAGAAAGCGGAAAAGACATACTGTACCGGCAGATCGTCGGAGATGTTGGCCCAGGCATACTGGTACTCGTACATTTTGCCGGTCAGAATATAGAACAGGCTGCCGATGATGCCCAGTACGGCTATGCCGTGCAGGAGGAATCCGAAGCGCCCGAGGTTGCGCCAGCCTTCCGATTCAGGCAAATGACGGCGCTGGGTGGCGAAAAAGTACGAAATCGTGGAAAGCAGCGCCGCCACAAAGGACAGCACTACGAAAAGGTGGCCGAATTTGCCGGGAAGAAGTTGTTCGCCAATGTATTCCATGGGGCAAAGGTAACACCACGCCGCGAAATGCGATCAGCAGAAAAGTGGTTTGGAAAAGGAATAAACAGCGGTGTTAAATTCCGGCAGATCACTTCTTTTCCGCGATCCGCCTCAACTCGTTCAACTTCCACAAGGCATCCATGGGCGTCATGGTATTCAGGTCGAGCGCCAGCAGTTCCTCTTTGATCTTCATGGTGAAATCATCTACATCGAAGATGTGCAGTTGCAACGGCGCCGCGATATTCTTTACCTTTTGGCGCATCTGGACCTGCGTTTCCGTTTTTTGCGCCTTGCCGTCTGCCGCCTGCCGTCCGTTGTCGACCGTTTTTTCTTCCAGGGTTTTCAAGATATCGCCGGCGCGTTCGACGATGCTCTGGGGCATGCCGGCCATACGCGCGACGTGGATGCCGAAAGAGTGGTTGGAGCCGCCGGGCGTCAGTTTGCGCAGGAAAATGACCTTGTGCCCCACTTCTCTGGTGCTGACGTGAAAATTGTGGATGCGTTCGTGGTTTTCCGCCAGTTCGTTGAGTTCGTGGTAGTGGGTGGCAAACAGCGTTTTGGGGCAGGCCCGGTCGTTGTCGTGCAGAAACTCGGCAAGGCTCCAGGCAATACTGATGCCGTCGTAGGTGCTGGTGCCGCGGCCGATCTCGTCGAGCAGGATCAGCGAACGCGCGCTGATGTTGTTCATGATGAGCGCCGTTTCGTTCATTTCCACCATGAACGTACTCTCGCCGCCGCTGATGTTGTCGCTTGCCCCTACACGCGTGAACACCTTGTCTACCAGCCCAATACGCGCGCTTTGGGCCGGCACAAAACTGCCCATCTGCGCGAGCAGGGTAATGAGGGCGGTCTGGCGCAGCAGCGCCGACTTGCCCGACATATTGGGTCCGGTGATGAGTATGATCTGGATGGAGTCGTTGTCGAGGTAGACGTCGTTGGGCACGTAGGCCTCGCCGACGGGCAATTGCGTTTCGATGACGGGGTGCCGTCCGTCACGGATGTCGAGCACCAGCGAGTCGTCGAGTTCGGGCCGGACATATCCGCCTTTCATGGCAACTTTCGCAAACGAGAGCAGGCAGTCGAGCCGGGCGATCAGGTGCGCATTGTGCTGAACGGGCTGGATGTACTGACCGATTTCCTCCACCAGGGCGAGAAAAATGTGCTCTTCCAGTTCCAGCATTTTTTCCTCGGCGCCCAGTATTTTGGCTTCCAGAAGTTTGAGTTCCTCCGTAATGAAGCGCTCGCCGTTTGCAATGGTCTGCTTGCGCGTCCATTCGGCGGGCACATGGTCTTTCCATTTGCTCGTAACCTCGATATAATAGCCGAAAACATTATTGAAGGCGATCTTGAGGGTCGGAATGCCGGTGCGTTCCGACTCGCGCTGCTGGATTTCGAGCAGCAGCTCGCGGCTGTTGCGCACCACGTTGCGCAGGTCGTCGAGGTCCGGATCAGAGCCGTCGGCGATGGCGCCGCCCTTCCGGATATCCACCGGCGGGTCGGGCGCGATGTCCCGTTCAATGCGCTCCCGGAGGGTGTGACAGGGGTTGAGCCCTTCGGCGAGTTTGCGCAGGGCGGGGTGGTTGGTGGCCGACAGCAGTATCTTGAGTTGTTCGATCGCCATCAGGGCCCGCCGGAGTTGCATGACCTCCCTGGGATTGATCTTGCCCACTGCGGTCTTGCTCATCAGGCGCTCGAGGTCGCCCACATGGCGGACGTGCGGCTCGATCGTGCCGGCAAAATCCTGATTTTCAACAAAAAAGGAAACCACGTCCTGCCGTTCTTCAATCTGGGTAAGGCTGGTCAGCGGCAGCAGCACCCATTTTTTCAGGAGCCTTGCGCCCATGGGGCTCACCGTTTTATCGAGCACCTGGAGCAGCGAGATGCCGTTTTCGTGGTTGCTGCTCACCAGTTCGAGGTTTCGGATGGTGAACCGGTCGAGCCAGACGTATTTTTCCGTCTGCAACCTGCTGATGCCCGTGATGTGCGCGAGTTTGGTATTTTCCGTGGTGCCGAGATAGTGCAGAATGGCGCCTGCGGCGGTTTGCCCGTGGTCCATGTCTTCCACCCCAAAGCCTTTCATGCTTTGGGTCTGGAAATGCTGGAGCAATTTTTCCCGTCCGAAATCCCGGGTAAAAATCCAGTCCTCCAGGGTGTAGGTGTAGAATTTGTCGCCGTAAACAGCCGTAAACTCCTTCAATCTGCTTTTGGGCAGGATGATCTCTGCAGGCCTGAAACTTTGCAGGAGTTTATCCATGGTGGCGGCGTCGCCTTCGGAAACAAAAAATTCTCCCGTCGAGATATCGAGGAAAGCCGCGCCGAGGTGTTCGTGCGGACCGAATGCCAGTGCTGCCAGAAAATTGTTTGAATTGTGGTCGAGCAGGGCGTCGTCGGTCGTTACGCCGGGTGTAACAACTTCCGTGACGGAGCGCCGGACCACCCGGCCGGGCACCGGTTTTTCCATCTGCTCGCAGATGGCCACGCGAAATCCGGCGCGCACCAGTTTGGGCAGGTACATATCCAGCGCGTGGTAGGGGAAGCCCGCCAGTTCGACGTCGGAACCGCCATTGTTGCGGCTGGTGAGGGTAATGCCGAGTGCCCGCGATGCCTTGACAGCATCTTCGCCAAAGGTCTCGTAAAAGTCACCCACACGGAATAGCAGCACAGCGTCCGGGTATTTGGTTTTTACCTGAACATATTGCTGCATCAGGGGCGTTGTTTTGCCTTCGCCCGCATTATTATTGCCCTTTTTGGATTTTGCCATTTGTATCGATCCTGATTTTCCGGGACGCGGTAAAGTTAGTACTGCATCGGGAACCTGACGGTGCCGGCACGCCTTTTTTGCGATTTATATTCCGGAAAATTATTGGCGCAGCGTTTCCGGACGGACAGCGTATTTTGGCAGGCCTTTCCCGCCATGCGGGCAGGGCGCCGACATCGTCAAGCGAATCAAAGAATATGCAGCAAATCAATCAATTTATCCGGATATACCTGAAAGAACTGGAAATGACCGGCGTCCTGATGCGAATAGGCAGTTTTACGCTGGTCAGTTGGCTGGGCCCGGCAAGCCCTTTTCTGTTTGTGTGGATATTCAACACCATTGACGCCATCATCCTGTCGTGGTGTTCCATTTTGAAAAGAGACCGGGCGTATACCCTGTTAAATTTGTTTTGGATACTTGTCGGCATTGTCGGCATCTTTAGGGCTACCTATCATCATTGACCAAACTCCTCTTACCATGAGCCAACCGGCCATTAGCATAAAAAACCTGCATAAACACTACGGAAACAAACACGTGTTGCAGGGCATCGACCTCGAGGTGTATCCCGGTCAGGTACTTGGGTATATCGGACCCAACGGCGCCGGCAAAAGCACCACTGTCAAGGTGCTCTGCGGACTCATCAGCGATTACAGCGGCGACGTGCGGGTGCGGGGCATCGACGTACGCGAAAACCCCGTGGAGGCAAAACGCCTGATCGGGTATGTGCCCGAGTTGGCCGAACTGTACGATGTGCTGACGCCTTCCGAATTCCTGCATTTTATGGGCAACCTGTACGGACTGGATGAACAGGTGTGTGAAGACCGGATCGTCAGGATGATGGGCGCTTTCGGGCTGCAGGCGAACATTCACCAGCGGATGGATACGTTCAGCAAAGGCATGAAGCAGAAGGTGCTGCTGACCAGCGGGCTCATCCATAATCCCGACATCATCATCTTCGACGAGCCGCTCAGCGGCCTTGACGCCAATAGCGTGATCATTGTGAAAGACCTGATCGGCAAACTGGCCAAAGAAGGCAAAACCATTTTCTACTGCAGCCACATGATGGATATTGTGGAAAAAGTAAGCGACCGCATTATCCTCATCGACCAGGGCAGGGTAGTGGCCGACGGCAGTTTCGAGGAACTGAAACAACAACAGGGCAATCAAAGTCTGGAGCAGATATTTGCCCGGCTCACCTTGCAGGAGGGACTCGGGCGTGCTGCCGACGACCTGATGAGCGCATTTGAAACCGAAAAGCCATGAATATTGTCAACAGATTTTTTCTGGCCGTGGTGCTGGCGCCGGGCTCGCTGTACAGTCGCTGGGGCGTTGATGTAAAGAAAATGCGGTCTATCCTGACCACCAAGTTGACCATGGACGACCGGCGGCCGAATACCATGCAGGCGACACGTCAGCGGCGGGGCAACAAGGATGCCATCAGCAATGCCACCCTTGGAACCATGCTGGTCAGCGGATTGATGGGTCTGGCGTTTTTAATGGCTTTCTCCCTGACGGGCGACTACGTCGTGCAACTCACTTTCTTCTTCGGTATGTTCATCACGATGCTGTGTATGTCGCTGGTCAGCGATTTTACCTCCGTCCTGATTGACGTCCGGGATACCCAGATCATACTGCCCAAGCCCGTCAACGACATCACCTTTATCGTCGCGCGGTTGCTGCACATCTTTGTCCATGTTTGCAAGATGGTGATCCCCCTCAGCCTGCCGGCGTTTGTCTATGTCACCATTGAGGCCGGCATTGTTGCGGCTTTGGTATTTGGGTTAATGGTGTTTTTGGCGACGTTGCTTTCCATTTTCCTGATCAATGCGGTCTATATCTTCATTTTGCGGATTACCACGCCTGAAAGGTTTAAAAACGTGATCAGTTACATACAGATCGCCTTCGCCATTGGAATCTATGCTGCGTACCAGATTCTGCCGCGCATGTTCGACCGCCTCGGCAGTACGGGCATCGACCTGACCCAATACGACTGGCTGGTCGCCATGCCCCCGTACTGGTTTGCCTGCGCCTTTAATACCCTGGTGACCTTTAAAACGGATAATCTGTTGCAGTTGATCAGCGCCATCCTGGCCATACTGATGCCCGTTCTGAGCATCTACCTGGTGGTGAAATACCTGGCCCCGGCTTTCAATCAGAAACTGGCCATGATATCCGGATCGGGATCGACCACCTCCGACACTTCGGCCGCACCAACTGCGCGGCAGGCGGGCGGTTTTGCGGACCGACTGTCGCATATTCTTTCGGGAAACAGGATGGAACGGGCGGGTTTTATGATGGCCTGGAGACTTATGGCGCGCAGCCGCGATTTTAAATTGCTGGTTTATCCGAGTATCGGCTATTTCCTGGTCCTGTTTGTCATGATGGTATTTAGAGGGGTAAACCGCATGGAGGCACAGGAGGGCGGCTTAACGACATTTTTCCCCGTACTGATTGCTTATTTTGGAGGCATCATTTCTATATCGGCGCTATCCCAGGTCTCTTATTCGAATCAGTACAGTGCGGCCTGGGTGTACTATGCTTCGCCCCTGGCCCGGCCGGGAGATATTATCGGCGGGGCATTAAAAGCCGTAATTGTTCAGTTTTACGCCTTGGTTGCCCTGTTCACACTGGCCGTTGGGTTATGGACAGGCGGCACAGATATGCTTCCCAATGTGGTGCTCGGGCTGTTCAATCAACTGCTGATCATTTATATCTACGCCGTTTTTAACTTCAAAAAACTGCCTTTCTCGCAGCCCATGAACATGAACCAAAGGGGAGGGCAACTGATCAAAACGCTTATGATGGTATTTGCCAGCCTCATCATCGGGTCCGTCCATTACCTGTTCATCAAAGAACCGAAAGCCATCGGCTTGGCGTTTCTGCTATCGGCAACAGCCACCTGGCTTCTGATGCGCCGCATCAGGAATATTGACTGGGAGGAAATGGAGTTCGCCGAGTAGAGGGTACATTGCTATCATTGCTAATATTGTTTCATTGCTGACAATGGCTACAATAAAGCAATGTTAGCAATGAAACAATGTCAGCAATAACAACAATGAAACAATGATCAAAGGTGAATCACCTCGCCATACGCCGCTGCGGCCGCTTCCATCAGGGCTTCGCTCATGGTCGGGTGCGGGTGGATGGACTTGATGATCTCGTGGCCGGTTGTTTCGAGTTTACGGGCCACCACCACTTCTGCGATCAGTTCGGTCACGTTGTAGCCGATCATGTGCGCGCCGAGCCATTCGCCGTATTTCTTGTCAAAAATGACCTTGACAAAGCCTTCCGGATGTCCGGCAGCTTTCGCTTTGCCTGATGCCGTGAAGGGGAATTTGCCCACCAGCACCTCGTAGCCGGCGTCTTTGGCGCCCTGTTCGGTATAGCCGACCGAGGCAACCTCCGGCGAACAGTAGGTACAGCCCGGGATGTTGTTGTAGTCGATGGGTTCGGGGTGATGACCGGCGATCTTCTCTACGCAGGTGATTCCCTCTGCGCTGGCCACGTGCGCCAGTGCCTGGGTGGGCAGGACATCGCCGATGGCGTAGACGCCCGGAACGGTAGTCTGGTAATAATCGTCTACCTTGATATAACCGCGATCGGTGGCAATGCCGAGATCCTCGAGTCCGATATTTTCAGTGTTGGGCGTAACGCCGGCGGCGCTCAATACGACGTCGCAGAGGATCGTTTCCGTCGCGCCGTCCTTGCGGTTTTTCATGTGCACCTTAACCTCTTTACCGCTGGTATCGACGCTTTCCACGGCCCAGCCGGCATAAACTTTCATGCCTTTCCGGGAATAGAGTTTGCCGAGTTCCTTGGAGATGTCGGGGTCTTCGCGCGGGACAAGGCCCTGTTCCAGAAACTCCACGATGCTGACTTCGGTGCCGAGCGAATGGTAGAAATAACCGAATTCCACACCGATAGCGCCTGCGCCGACCACCACCATGCGTTTGGGCTGGCTTTCCAGGCTCATGGCCTTGCGGTATTCAATGATTTTTTTGCCGTCGATGGGCAGGTTGGGCAGTTCCTTGGCGCGACCGCCGGTGGCGACGATGATATGTTTGGCCGTATATTCGGTCGCCTTGCCTTCGGCATCGGTCACCACGACTTTCGGACCTTTGGCGAGTTTTGCAGCACCCATAATGACCGTGATCTTGTTCTTTTTCATCAGGAACTGGACCCCTTTGCTCATGCCGTCGGCCACGCCGCGGCTACGCTTGATGACGGCCCCGAAATCGGCGCTGGACTTGCCGACCTTGATGCCGTAGTCTTCCGCATGATTCAGGTATTCGAACACCTGGGCGCTTTTCAGGAGCGCTTTGGTCGGGATACAACCCCAGTTCAGGCAAATGCCTCCCAGGCTCTCGCGTTCGATGATGGCCGTGTTCAGTCCCAATTGTGAAGCGCGGATAGCGGCAACGTATCCGCCGGGGCCGCTGCCTATGACGATAAGATCAAAATTCATGGTTGTTTACTATTGGTCGGTGAAATACTGATCGGAATTAAGCCGGATGGCTCCGGTGAAAATATTATTTGGTTTTGGAGGGGCAAAGATAACGCATGGCGACAATTTTTTCGAAAATCGCTCTTAAAGCCATATTTCAACACGGTACCCGCCTGACTGTTTTGTAAATATGTCTATTTTTGAACTCCCGGTATTCAAATTGCACCGTAACGACTAAATCCATACCTCCATGAGACAGATCGTACTTTTTTCCCTGTTGTATGCCGTGCTCCCCGTTTTTGCGCAACCTGCCGGCAAGGTGCAGGTAGAGATGAGCGCGCCCTTTGAAAATGACCGCAAACGCACCTATGTCACCGATATGTTTCGCAACGATGCCGGCGATATTTACCTGGTCAAATCGGAAGATAAAATCACGATTGGCGAGGCGCTCGTCGGCGCAATGGCAAAAAACGACCCGACGGTTTTGATCGAAAAATACGATGCATCGCTGAAACAGGTGTACTCGACGCCCCTGTTCTCGGAGGCGATGGGCGATAAAAAAGTGTATTACCAGGGTGTATATGTCCTGAATAAAAAGCCCTGGTTTTTTTCGGCGTATTTCGACAGCGAACAGGACATGCGCATACTTTACCGGCATGACCTGAAAGAAAACGGCCGGCTCGGCGATCCAGTCAAGGTTGCGGAGATGGAGTCGGGAAAAGGCGGCGGCCGGTTCAATATCATCTTCTCGCAAGACAGCCAGTTGCTGGCGGTTGTCGCCCGCCCGGCAGTGAAGGGCAAAAAGCCCGAGGAATTGACTTTCCACGTGTTCGACCGCGATTTTCAACTGGTGCGCGAAGGCAGCACAACATTTCCCTATATCAACAAGGAAATGGACGTGAAGGGCCTCACCCTGACCAACCAGGGCGATTTCAGCGCGCTTGTTTCCTGGGAAAAAGACAAAAACAGGGACGGCAAGCAGTTTGTCGAGGAGATATTCATATTCCCCAACGGTGAAAACGAGCCGCGACGCATACCCCTCGATCTAGGTGAGCACTATGTCCTCGACTTTTTCGTACTGCCCGACAAGGCCGGCAACCTTTACGGCGTCGGGCCGTATAACCTGATTTCCAAACGGCAAAAGTTCAAGGATGGCGTGCCGCCCACGTCTCTGGGAACAGCCTGGATCAGGATCGACCATGCTACCTGGCAGGCCGGCAAACCGGTATTGAACCTTTACAAGACCGAAACCAAAACCTTCATGGAGTCGAAATCCAAACTCGTTTACGGCTACGGTTTTCAGTATTTCCGCAATTTCAAGGCATGGGTTACCGACGACGCACGGGTTTTTCTGGATATGGAGCAGGATTGGCGTACCGAGACGCAGGGGAATGCCCTGCACAGTGTGCATAACCAGTCTGAAATGATCCTGCTGGTGCAGTTTGACGCCTCGGGGAAAGTGGCGCAGGAGGTCATTGTACCGCACAAGGTATCGGGCGGCGGCATTGTCCAGGGGTTGTTTCACATAGCCTTGCGCAGGGGGGATACCTTTTATTTTATATACAACGACAATGCGAAAAACTTCCGGAAGGTGTTCAAAACGGTGAAAGATATCGATGGCGTGGTTGCACCGGGGTCTTCCGGCATCCCCTTGAAAAGCAACAAACCCCACGTCGTACTGTGCACCGTCGCGCCCGACGGTTCAAAGACCTTTGATTCGGTTTTCGACTTCAAAGAGGTCGAGGTCTTCCTGCATACCCCGGATGTGTTGATGGCGGACAGCAACACGCTTGTCGTGGTAGGCAGTTACGGCCGGGATTTCCGCTTGTTCCGGTTGAAATTATAGGGCGCCGTCGCTACACCGTTTCCACGTAGTCCAGATCGTCGCTGAAGGTTTCCTTCATACCGTAGAGCGCCAGAAAGGCGATCACCAGGCAAAAGGTTCCAATGATCCACGCCGCCGTAATGACGCTGCCGGTGGCTGCCGGGTCTTTCAGCCACTTGAACGAGGCGCCGATGGGCACCAGCATGCCCCGCGCGAAATTGGGCACCGAAGTAGCCACCGTGGCGCGCAGGTTGGTGCCGAACTGTTCTGCACCGATGGTCACAAAAATTACCCAGAACCCGACGGAGATGCCCAGCAGGAAGTGGGCGACATAGAAGGATGCCGGGGTCGAGAAGTTGCCGGCGAGGTAATAGATGACCGCGAAAACATCGAGGGTCAGGAATATCCACATGACTTTCAACCGGCTTTTCAGGTACTGACTGAGCAGGCCCGAAGCAATATCGCCGAGTATGAGCCCGGTGTAGCAGGCGGCAATGGCGTTACCGCCGGTAATGCCGCTCAGGCCCTTGGCGTGGCCAAACTCTGGCGCCAGCGTGATCAGCACGCCAACCACGTACCAGGTGGGAAAACCGATCAGCAGACATCGCACAAACCTTGAAAAGCGGTCCCAACTGGTGAACAGGGACAAAAAATTGCCCCGGCTGACGCCGACCGCAGTTTTTACCTGCTGGAACATGCCTGATTCACTGACGCTGATCCGCAACAGCAGCAACATCAGTCCGAGTCCGCCGCCCACAAAATAGCAGGTGCGCCATGGGAAAAACTGGTCGATCACCCAGGCCAGCAGTGCACCGCTCAGGCCGATGGATGCCACGATCATGGTGCCGTATCCGCGTTTTTCCCTGGGCAGCACCTCCGAAACGAGCGTAATACCGGCGCCCAGTTCGCCGGCCAGTCCGATACCCGCCATAAAGCGGAAAATGGCATAATCGGTGGCGGAGGTGGCAAACCCGTTCAGGATATTGGCGATGGAATACAGGAATATGGAAAAGTACAGGACCCGAACACGGCCTTTTTTATCGCCGAGCACACCCCATATCAGTCCGCCGAGCAGCATGCCGGCCATCTGCCAGTTGAGTAGTGAAATGCCGGTATCCGTCAGGGCCTGTCCCTGAAAACCGAGGTCCTGGAGGCTTTTTACCCGCACAAATCCGAAGAGCAGCAGGTCGTATATGTCAACAAAATAGCCGAGTGCGGCTACAATTACGGCGGCATTCAGGATGCGTTGGGTCGTCGGTGCAGGTGCAGTCATGGTTTGGATGCGTGATAGTTTTCGTCCCATCTCTTGGGTTTCGGGTCGCCCAGTTTGCCGATGCTTTTGGCGACGATCATGGATACGGTTGCATCGCTGGTCACATTCGCAACGGTCCTGCACATGTCGAGTGGCCTGTCGACGGCGAGGATGAGCGCCAGCCCTGCCTCCGGAATACCCGCCTGGGCCAGCACGATCACGAGCATGACCATGCCCGCACCGGGCACGGCGGCAGAACCAATAGAGGCCAGCGTGGCGGTGAGGATGATCCCCAGTTGGGCGCCGAGCGAGAGGTCCATGCCGTACGCCTGTGCGATGAATACCGCCGCCACAGCCTGGTAAAGTGCCGTGCCGTCCATGTTCACCGTGGCGCCGATCGGCATGACAAAACTCGCCACATCTTCATGCACGCCAAGGTGCTCTTCCACCCGCTCCATGCTCACCGGCAGCGTGGCCGCGCTGGAACTGGTGGAAAAGGCCAGCAACTGTGCGGGTGCAAAACCTTTCAGAAAAAACATCGGCTTCTTTCCCGTAAAAACGCGAACCAGCGTCGGATAAAAGATAAATATCATGAAGGCCAGGCCCACCAGTACGGTCGCCATATATCCCAGCAATGCGATAAATATATCGGATGAGGGCGATTCCACGATCAGGGCCGCCAGCAGTGCAAACACGCCGTACGGCGCAGCCAGCATGATGAGGTCGACCATCTTCATCACCACTTCGTTCATGCCGTCGAAAAATCCGATGACCGGCCTTGCCTTCTCCTCCGGGATCAGGATCAGCCCCACGCCGAAAAACAGCACGAAAAAGATGACCTGCAACATGTTGCCATTGGAAGATGCCGCGCCGAACACATTCTCCGGCACCATATCGACCAGCGGCTGCAACGGCGATTTGTTTTTCTGGGCTTCCGCAGCAGATATTTTGGCCGTGGCATCACCGCCATACGTGGCGTTGAGCCGGTCCCTCGTCTCGGTATTCACGAAGTGGCCGGGCTGGGAAATATTGACGGCGATCAGGCCCACCGAAACGGCGATGGCTGTCGTCAGGATGTAAATGCCGAGGGTGCGAAATCCCATCGACGACAGTTTGGATATGTCTTTCAAATCCGTCACGCCCTTGATCAGCGAACTGATGATCAGCGGAACGGCAATCAGTTTGAGCAGGTTGAGAAAAACGGCGCCGAAGGGTTTTATCCAGTCGCTTACAAATGCATTCCAGCCGGCTGTGGCAGCGACAACGCCAAATACAACGCCGAGTACCATGCCGATAATTATTTGCCAGTGTAGCGCTAATTTTCTCATAATGAATTATTTGTATCCGGATTAAAGGTCCCTCGGGACCACCTGCGGGGGATTCCGCCTGTTATATGCCGGTCGGCAAATATACAAACGCAGGCCAAGGGGCAAAATGAACGTGTCCGGCAGGCCCCGGATACAGCCTATTGAAAGGCATTCGCCTTTTCGTCGTCGAACTCGCCCTCCCACCGGGCCACCACCGCAGAGGCCAGGCAGTTGCCGATCAGGTTTACGGAGGTGCGCCCCATATCCATCAGGGCATCGACGCCGAGGATCACCGCAATGGGCCACTCGGGTATGTTGAACTGGTTTACCGTGGCAGCCAGGATAACCAGGGAGGCGCGCGGTACACCAGCCACACCCTTGGAGGTGAGCAGCAGGGTCGCCATCAACACGAGCTGGGTGTGCCAGGAAAGGTGCATGCCCGCCGCCTGTGCGCAAAAGATCGCCGCAAGCGAAAGGTAGAGCGTGGAACCGTCGAGGTTAAAACTATAGCCGGTGGGCAAAACGAAGGACACGATCTTGCGCGGCACGCCAAAATTTTCCATGGCGGAGAGCGCCTTGGGCAACGCGGCTTCCGAACTGGCGGTTGCGAATGCCAGCGATGCCGGTTCGTACACGGCGCGAAGGAACTTTCTGATGGGAATTCTGAAAAACAACATCACCGGAAGAAAGACCAGCAGTATGAATACGATAAGCGCAACGTACAGGGTTCCAAGTAGTTGTATCAAATTTCCTACCACCCCGAAGCCCATGGTGCCGATGGTGAATGCCATGGCGCCGCCAACAGCAATCGGAGCCGAATACATGATGATGCCGGTAAACCTGAACATGACTTCAACCAGCGACTCCGCCCATTCGAGCATTTTTGCCCGGTGCGGTTCCTGCACCTGCCGAAGGGCAAACCCGAAGATCAGGCTGAACACCACCACCTGAAGCACGGCCCCTTCGTAAATCATTTTGGCGGCGTTTTCAGGGAAAATATGCAGGATGATCTGCTTCCAGTCCTGCGTCACCTTTGTCGGCGGCGTCGACATTTCCCTGCCGTTATAGAGCAGTTTCGCCGTGTTTTTGACGGAATCGAGTTTGTAGGTAAACCCCGGATCGCTGGAGGCGACCTGAATCGGCGCGGCCTCCTTTTTGGCCTCTATACCTTCCCCTGCCTTTGAAATGTTGATGGCCACCAGTCCGATGACCAGCGCGACGGTGGTAGCGGCTATGAAGTAGGTGAACGCCTTCGCGCTCATGCGCCCTACCTGCCTGGAACTGCTCTGTCCCGCAATACCGACCACCAGCGTCCCGAACAACAGGGGCGCGATCACCGTTTTGATCAACTGGATGAAGATTTTGCTTAAAATCTCCAGGTTGCCGCCGACTTTTGGAAAATCATACCCGATGGCCATGCCGATGATCATGCTGATCAGTATCCAGGCGGTCAGCGACCCGGCCTTGTAGCCGTAGTAGCAAAACGCGGCGACCACCCACCACCGGGCGATCAGGAGCAGAAGGGGTTCTACGGACACGCCGGTTCGGGGCAAAAAGTGCAGGCCGGTTGCTGCCAGGGCACTCAGCACGGCCAGCCAAAAGGAATTTTTAGCATTCATAGGAAAGGACAGGTGAAATTTAGGGCGACAAAATACAACAAGGTTCGACAGACAAAAGGCAAATATTTATGGACCTTTCCGGCGTATAAAACACAGGAATAATGACGAACAAGGAGCATGATATTCCCGGCGATCCGGGCCACTGGAAAATAACCGAAAGCCGGTATGTACTGAACCGGCAACCCTATATGACGCTTCGGGAAGACACTGTTATTTTGCCCACCGGCGCGCAAATCGACGATTACTTTATCTTCGAATATCCCGACTGGGTCAACGTACTGGCCGTTACGGCGCAACAGGAGTTTGTGCTGATCCGGCAATACCGCCACGGCATCGCCGGGGTGCACTACGAACTGGCGGGCGGCGTGGCCGATCCGGGAGAGCCGCACCTGGAAGGCGCCCGGCGCGAGTTGCTGGAAGAAACAGGTTACGGGGGAGGGGAGTGGCAGCCGTGGGTTCAACTATCGCCTAACCCCGCCACCCACACCAATACCTGCCATATTTTTCTCGCCACAGGCGTGTACAAGGTCGAGGAGCAGCGCCTGGACGCCACCGAAGAAATTTCCGTACGCCTGCTTACCGCCTCGGAAATGTTGCACATGCTGCGCGGGGGAGGTGTGTCGCAAGCCCTGCACGCGGCCGCTATCTGGCGGTACTTTGCCGAGTACGGGTTGCCATTGTAAATCCTGTAAATCCTGTCTAACAAACCTGTAAATCCTGTCAACTCCCGCAGGTCGTCGTTTTATTGTCCAGCCTTGTCCCGCATTTGACTGCCATTATTTGAATCTTTTGCCGGGCACCGCACAACGGAACCGCTCCATTCCTTTCCTGTCCTGCAGGGTCACGAACACGTCGCGCCCGTCTTTGCCCCCGAAAACGAGGTTGCTGCATTTTTTTCCTTTCAACACGACCTCCCGCAACAGGCGACCCTCCGGCGACACCACCGCCACGGTTCCCTTTCCCCAGCGGGTGATGTACAGATTGCCTTCGCGGTCGCATTTCATCCCGTCTAGACCGTTGTCGGCGAATTCGATCAGCAGTTTTTTGTTGGAGACATTGCCCTGCGCATCCACATCGTAACGCCAAACCCGCCGCTGGACACTCTCGTTGACATACAGGCGCCGCTCGTCGGGACTGAGTTCAATACCGTTGGTGGTGCCCATGCCTGTCTCCAGCAGCACCGCTTTGCCGCCGGGGTCGATCCGCCACAACTGGCCGCTGCTTTCCGACCATTTGGGATCGGAGGCAAAAACCTGGTCTTTTGCATTGATACACAGATCGTTGGGCTGGTTGAACCGCTCTTCGTGGCAAAAAACGCCCACTTCTTTAGTGGCAGGATGCAGGCGCAGGACGTTGTGCCGCGGAAAATCGGCGAGCAACATATCCCCCTTGCTGTCGAACTGTATGCTGTTGGCAATGCTGCCTTCGGGCAATTCGACGAATAATTCGCAGCTTCCGTCCGAATTGACCCTGCCGATCGTGCCGTCGCGTAGGTAATTTACCACATAGAGGTTTCCTTTGCTGTCGAATGCCGGGCCCTCGATGTTCCCGGAAAACAGGTTTTCAGCCGTAAAATCCCGGGCGACGTATAAACCTTCGGCAGGAGGTCGCGTTGTGCAGTACAGGGTTAAAACGGCCAACAGGGTAAGGGAAAGTACAGTCCTGAGTGTTTTCATGTTCACTATAGATAGATTTGGACAAATTTTTCATGAGGTTTCTGCTACGCTCGAAACTTCGACAATGTACAGGGTAGTTTCGAGCGCAGCGAGAAACCTGTTTAATTCTTTCATATTCAGCGATTTGTCATGTCGAACGAAGTGAGACATCTGATTTGTTTTGAACAAAACCTATACCTAGATCACGCTAATTTATACAGCCAGCATCCATGACAAAAACAACGCGCCTCAAACTATTACAACTTTTCACCGGTCTCGCATTCGTGTTTGCGATACTCGCCGCATTCACCGTCGAAAAGGTACTGCCTTATTACGGAATTAAACCCTACCGGATGGTCGCGGCAGAAAATACCTGGCGTTTTCCGAGGGGATACATGCCTGAAAACTACGGACTGACCGGCAGGAAAATATCCGTCACAACCCGGGACAGCCTGCAATTGAGCGCCTGGTTTTTACCAGCGCAGGGCGATTCGGTCCGGGGCACGGTGATTATGCTGCACGGGATCGGTTCCTGCAAGGAAACGCAGTTTTCCAGGGCTAAAATCCTGGCAGGCAACGGATTCAACAGCGTTGCGCTCGACCTGCGCGCGCACGGGGAAAGCGAGGGCGAATACTGCACCTTCGGCTTTTATGAAAAGAACGACATCGCCACCGTCGTCGATACGATACAGCGCCTGACCAATGGCAAACCCGTCGGCATCTGGGGCGCTTCCCTCGGTGGCGCGGTAGCCTTGCAGGCCATGGGCGCCGACCGGCGTATCGCGTTCGGCATCATCGAGAGCACGTTTGACGAATTTGAAAAAGTGGCGGTCGAGTACGGCGCCGACATGATGCTGGGCTTTCGCAGCAAGTGGCTGACGGACCGCGTGATCGGCAAGTCGGGGGACATTGCCCGTTTTGACCCGCAACAGGTAAAACCCGTGGTGTCAGCGGCTGAAATAAACCGCCCCATGCTGTTCATGCACGGCGACCACGACGATAAAATACCGATCGAATTCGGCAGGCGCAATTACGAGGCGGTACCGTCGGCGCAGAAGCAGTGGATCGTGGTTCCGGGTGGCGGCCACAGCAACATCTGGCGGATGTACGGGGACCAACTGACGGTCCGCACCGTCGATTTTCTGAACAGCCTTGACCTGCACTGATCATGGCCGGGACACCGCAATACCTGCTGGTGGGCCATTGCTGCCACGACCGGCACGATGACCGGAATACGCTCGGCGGCACGGTCTCCTATGCTGCGCTGGTGGCGCGCCAACTGGGACAGGAGACGGCCGTGCTGACCAGCACCGGGCCCGATTTTGAATTTATGGAGGTGTTTCGCGAAAATGGTATAGAGGTGAAGCATATCGCGGCGCCCCGCACCACCGTTTTTGAAAATATCTACCGGGAAAGCAGCCGGACACAATACCTGCACGCCCGGGCCTCGCCCCTGCTGCCGGAGCATGTTCCCGACCAATGGCGGGCTGCCCCGGTCGTTCAGTTTTGCCCCATCGCGGATGAAGTCGATTTTTCCCTGCTGCGCGCCTTTTCGGGCAGTCTGACCGCCGCCACCATACAGGGCTGGCTCAGGCAATGGGACCGGCAGGGACTCGTATCTCCCAAACCGATGGATTGGTCCCAACTCAAAGGGCTCGATATCGTGGTCATGAGCGATGCCGACATCGCCGGTTTTGAATCGGCCATACCGATTATTGCCTCCTGTGTAAAGATCCTGGTGATGACGGAAGGCGCAAACGGGGCAAGGGTATTCCATGACGGCCGGCAACAGCATTTTCCCGCGTTTCCGGTGGCCGAAGTTGACGCGACCGGCGCCGGCGACGTGTTTGCCACCTCGTTTGTACTGCGCTACGCGCAAACCCGCGACATAGCGACAGCGGCGGTGTTTGCCAACGCCGCAGCCTCGTTTGTGGTGGAAGGGGCGGGGATCAGCAGGTTGCCTACATGGGAGATGATTGAGAGGAGGGAGCGGGGGTATGGCAACAATTAA
>CALMBD010000304.1 GCA_937861115.1 uncultured Bacteroidota bacterium
TCCTTCTGGCAGCTGCCGCATATTCCGTAGAAATTGAGCGAATGGTGGGTGATTTTAAAATTCAGGAGATCGCCCACCATATCCTTGATCTGCTGGACACGCGGGTCGCAGAATTCTACCACTTTACCGCAATTGGCACAGATCACGTGGTCGTGTTGTTTGTAGCCGTACGACTTTTCATATTGGGCCAGGTTTTTTCCGAACTGGTGTTTTTTGACCAGATCGCAAGCCACCAGCAGTTCGAGCGTATTGTACACGGTAGCACGACTGACCCGGTAATTCCTGTTTTTCATGTGGATATACAACGCTTCGGCATCGAAGTGGTCGCTCCGTTTGTATATCTCTTCCAGAATGGCAAACCGCTCGGGCGTTTTACGGTAACCGTTCTTTTCCAGTTGGGCGGAAAAAATATTGAGCACCTGCTGGATCAAATCCTGTTCGTTGCGTGTGGCAGTCATGTCTATCCGTATTTGGGACAAAAATACCTATTAAAACACGAAACGGGGCCGGAATGTTGGGAGGGAAGGCTATTGGTCTGATCTTATTGCCTGCAACCGGGGTATCCGTCGCCGTCCACAACAACAAATAAGGACTACTTGCGGAGGATTTGCTTCAGGGCAGCCAGGCTGGCCTGGTTTTCAGGAGCATAATATGCCCGAAGCAGGTCTAGTTTTTCTCTTTTACTAAGGTGCAGGCTCATAGACGCTTCGTTTTGCTTGCGCACCGGACGGTACAGGAAGCGCACTACTTCGAGTTTGTTTTTGCCCAACACATCGCTGAGCAATGCAAGGGTATTGTCCTGGTCGAAATCCTGCATCGAAGTGAGGTTGGCCGCAGCATTGGCAGGTGTGAGCAGGGTGTGTAAAATGCCTTTGGAGTCGCTTTTTACGATCGGATCAATCTTTTGCCAGCAGCGAACCTGCACAAATACCACACCTCCGGTGTTTTCCAGTATCCAGTCCCGGAAAGTATGGACGAAGCGGGCAGCAATGGTAATGCCGTAATTGTCGCGAAATCCGGCGTCCATGGACTCCACAGAGGGAGTAGTGGGCAGCCAGACATTGGGCAATATCAGCGGATAGGTGCAGTTCATACGCAGTGCGCTGGTAAAAGCCAGGCTGTCTGCCTGCTGCTTCGAAAAAAGCCGGCCGAAATCAGCGCCGTCAATTTCCAACTGGGCGGACAACCGACCCTGGTCAAAGGGTTTCATCAGATACGACACCCCTTGGGGGCTGATGAGCATCCTCCGGGCATCATTGAGTACAAATGGTGAAACCACCATCATTGGAATTTTCGCGTCGCGTTCGGGTTCGCGGTACGCGGCCAGGCGTTTGGACAACAAGCCATGGCAGTTTTCATTCAACTGGCTTTCAAAGAGATAACCCCTGTCTTTTCGGTAAGTAAAGTCGCCCGACCGGAAGGTAGAGATTGGGAAAAAAAGATCGTTGGCTATGATGGCAAACGTGACAGGGTTCAGCAGATCCCTGCTGATATCGTCGACCAGCGTGGAATCGTATACCGATACCGGTGCGCCGTTTTGCTGGCGCAGGTAAACCTCCCGCAGGTAGGCCGCACCAAGCATGCCGCCCGAGGCTCCCGAGATCAATGCCGATTGACGCAACAGTTTTCCGCCTGTGGCGCGATCCGCCTGCTGGAGTGTCTGCATGGTCCACAGGGATGAGCGCATGCCTCCCCCACTGACACAGAGGAAAATTATTTTTGGTTTTGGGTTGGCCTGCGTGCGGTTTTTAGCGAGCCAGTTGTTGAGCATATCCAGCGTTGCGGCCTTGTCGCGGCGCAGGTTTTCCGGCGAACAAATATCCTCCAGCGCTTTATAGGAATAGGAAACGCGATTTTCTTCGCGATAATCGATGCCGTAGGCGCGGTTGCGGTAGTTGAAGAATCCAAACCCGGTGATATAATTGACCACGATCACCAGGCATATAAAGATCAACATGCTCCAACGCCGGAACCAGAAAGTAACGGCCCCGAACATGGACATGACGATACTGGCCAGAATGAATGCCGTAGCGCCGGCCGGTATACGCACCCACTCGCTGTCCATAAATATCCCCTGGGCCATAAGCAAAAGCAACGCTACAACCTGCACGATCACGGCATTAAGGTGGTTTTGCCGGAACACCTGCGCGATCATGGCGGGGTTGTAATGAGCAACGCTGCGCACCAGTCGTAACCGGAGCCGTTCGGTAAGATAAGTATCCACACGCCAGCGCGTGGCGCCTTCCCGGATTTCCCAGATGGTCGGTAACCGGTAGCCCGGCGCCAGCAGGCGCCCTCCCGGATTGGGAATAAACTCGCCGGGGCGCAAAAACGAGCCGATATCTTTGTTCGTGAAGTACAGGTACAATACCAGCAAGCCCACCAATACTACAGACCCGACAATAAAACCCGTAATATTCCACAAAACCTCCGAGGTTTTGCTGAATTCGTCGTGCCATTGAAACCAGGTCGATGCTGTCAGGAAAGTACAAAAAAACAGCAGCGGGATCAGGCTGTTGTTGATGCAAAATTTGGTGAATGGCGCACTCAGGGTAGCGAGGAAGGGGAACCGGTTGGCGCTGAGCAGGTAAGTGGTCAGGTTCCAGATCATCACAAAAGCGCCGAATGCGGCTCCTGAAATCAGAAAACTCCAGAAATTGACTTCGCCGCGGTATTCAGGGGTCAGGATCAGGTAGTGCATGCCAAAAAAACGCCCCACTGTGCCGGTCATAAGCAATGCCAGAAATACCCAAAGTCCGATCAATAAAAGGTGATTGCGGAAGTGCAGGGCAAGCAGTCGCAAGGGGAAAGAATAAAATATCCGGCGAAAAGTGGTCATAAGTGGCTTCTTACAGGGATGTAAACGAATAGCGACCTGAAAATTCGTTCACGGGCCTTTATTATTTGAAAAACATTGTGACATCACGATTGCAATAATACCCTGACGGTCTCAATTTTCCGGTCGCTGACTAGTTCCAGGACGTAGGTTTTATCGTCCAGTTCGAGCCTGGCGCCTTGTTCGGGTATGGTTTGGGTAGTTGTGATGAGATAGCCCGAAAGGGTGTTATACTGGCCAGTAGGCAGCGCAATCTCGGGGTACTTTTCATTAAGATACTCTACCTTGAGTCGCCCCGAGAATAAAAACTCCGTTTCGCTCAACTGGGCCTCGATAAATTCCTCCTGGTCGTGTTCGTCGTCTATATCGCCAAAAAGTTGCTCCAGAACATCTTCAAGTGTAACGAGGCCGGCAAGACTTCCGTATTCGTCGACGACACAGGCAATGTTCGTGCGGTTTTTGATAAACTTGCTGAGCAAGTCGTTGACCTGTATGGTCTCCGGCACAAAATTGATGTGCATAACCATGCTGCGAATGCTGCGCGGATGCGTAAACATTTGCTGAACGTGCACATAACCCAGCACTTTGTCCAGGTCGCCGTCGGTGACAAGGATACGCGACAAACTGCTTTCGATAAACAGCTGGCGCAACTCCTCGACAGGCGCCTGTACGTCGATATGTATGATCTCGGGCCGTGGGGCCATACAGTCGTGCGCTCGTACTTGTTTAAGGTGCAAGGCTTTTTCAAGCAGGGCCATTTCCACTTCTTCCTCGCCCGGCGTGCCGGATACATTTTGCTGCACCAGGTATTCGATCAGAGCGGCATCTCCGCCGGCGGAAGCGTTTTTATAGATATTGGCAAAAATCAGGTTCTTGAAAAACAGCAGGGCGAAAAACAGCAGGATTGTTATCAGAAAGGGGGACGCCCATCCGGTACCGGATAAAAACGGCGCCAGCGCCAAAACAGCCATAACGGCCAGAAAGGACAGCAAAAAGGTGGCAGGAAATGTATGGCTACCGATGCGAAGGGCCGATGCCCAACCGATGAATCGTTTTGATGACGGATCGTCCATTTGACTTTAATGTGACCTGGTTACGGGGGTTTTCCTGACAAATATCCGATCAACGGACAACATTTCAACACGTCAGGTATTTATTTCAGCACTTCGTTGAGTTGATCGACCTTGATCCGGCCTTTCGGGACAGTGATTTTCCAGTAAGAAAAATCCTGCTCGGCCTCCAGCCCGAACCCATAAATGATTTCGCCCGGTCTCGTCACTTTTACGAACTTTTCCGTAAAAACCTTGGCCATCTTTTCATCCCAGATCAATTCTTCCGTTTCCAGTTTTTCCTTTTTGGCGGTGGTAAGTACTACACTATCGCGGGCGATGATCCTTCCTTTTTCCTGGTACCGGATCGCTGTTTTGGCAATGATAGTGCTTTTTATGGAGAGGTTCGGTTCGAGAAACTCAATTTTCACGCCGGCGGGAAACTCCTGACGGGGATCGTCGCGGTCGATATGGTTGTGCATGAGCGGGCCGGTGACCCGTACCCGAACGACAGCGCTGTCGGAATAAAGTATCTCTACATTCTGGGCTACTTCTACGGCAACATCGTCCTGAGTGAACACCTGTCGGGTTTCTTTTTTCAGGTTGTGGCAGGCCACCGCCCCAAGGCAAAACAACAACAAGGATAAAACTGGCAGGTAAATACGCATCAGCGGGCGGTCTAGGATATCAGGCTTTTAAGCGCAAACCGGAAGGTGAGCAACAAACCGGCTACAATAAGCAGAAGGTAAACCACAGGCACATTTACCCAGGCTACCAGATGTAAACGATCGAGAAAGTACATCAGTACAAAAGTAGAGGCTATCATCATCATCAATCCCGACAGTTTTCCAAAGCCGGGGATCAGTTCGAATGATACATTCCGCCGTATGATTGCCAGCGTAAGTATCATCGATGCTATCGGCAGCACTTGTGTCAGCAAATTCACATTGAGAATGCTCCCTCCCCGTTCGAATAAAAACAGGTAAACCGCCAGGGCCGCTGCGAAGATGCCCGGTACACAAACCAGGTACACCAGCGTCGCATAAAGATATTTCCAGGGAGAAACATGGCCCTCTCCTTTTCCCATCAAGCCGGCCAGTAAAGCGGTGAAGGGAATACCGATAAAAAATGCCAGTACAACAGCAGGATTGTTGCTCAGGTAATCGAAAAGTTCGCGGAGTGTCATGTCGGTTGAGTTTGAATCGCTTTTCTTCGCAGCAAAAATAGACATCCGTGCCCGTGCGCAAAACCTGTTACGCTGAATTCTGCAAGTTGACTGCCGTACCACCGCATCTGCAGCCCTGGTGGCTCGACGCGGTTTGCGGGCCTCAGCACTGGAATGTATGCCTCGCAGCAGATGGCAATGGTCGCACGATTGCAGCACTTCCCTACTATATAAGGCGCCGTATGGGCCTTAAGGTGATCCAACAGCCTCCTCTCAGCTCCTATGGCGGTCCCTGGTTGCTGTATCCGGCCCGATCCGGTATTAAAGGATATAACCGGTACGGGTTCGAGAAAAAAATATTTGAAGAACTGATCCGGCAATTGCCCGAAGTTGCGCTTTTTCAACAAAATTTTTATCCGGACAGAGAGAACTGGCTGCCATTTTACTGGGCGGGTTTTCGCCAGACAACCCGCTACACTTATGCATTTGAGTCAATTGACGATCCCGAAAAGATCAGGGCAGGCTTTAAAAATACCCTGCGCACCGATCTGAAAAAAGCAGAACAGGCCGTAACCGTTTTTTGCGAAACAGACAGCGCGGCTCTCCTGTATGGGCTGCATGAACAGTCGTTCGCCCGAAAAAACACCCGGCCGCCGTACGCCTTCGATACCTTCAACTGCCTTCATCGCGCTCTTGTCGAACGCGGCCAATCGCGCTGTTATATTGCCCGCGACCGACAAACGGCGGCGGCACATGCCGGGTTGTATCTGGTGTTCGACGAAAGCAGGGCTTATGTGTTGCTTACAGGAACAGACCCCGCGTTTAAAAGCAGTGCAGCCGTTTGGTTGTTGTTCTGGCAAGCTATCCTGTTTTGTGCAGAAAAAGGCATCGGACTGGACTTCGAAGGCAGTATGGAAAGGGATATCGAACGGGGTTTTCGGGCGTTTGGAGCGCCTTTGGTACCCTATCACCGGGTATGGCGGGCCCACAACAGGGTGCTTGATTTCGCATTGCGGCTCAGGATGTAACATTTCCGGAACCGGTAACCTCAAGCCGGTACCCCACACCGTGTACGTTGGATATTTTTACCGTTTCATCTTCTTTGAGGAGTTTGCGCAGGCGCGACACGAATACGTCGACGCTGCGTCCGACAATGATGCCTTCGTCTTCCCATACCAGGCGCAAAATCTGGTCGCGGTCCAGTAAAATATTGGCGTGTTCGCAGAACAGGCGCAACAGCTTTGTTTCCCGGTAGGTCAGGTTCTTGACGGAGCCGTTAACCACGAGTTTTTGATTCTGTACATCGAGAACAGACTGTCCAAACAGCAGCGGTGCCAGTTCGGGGGAAAGAACCGGCTCTTCGACAGGCGTGGCTGTCCTTTTGCCCCGGCGAAACAGGACGACTAAGCCCCAGGCTACCAATACAAGCAACAACAGTACACCGGTCCAGGGCCAGGCTGTGACCAGGTACCCGGCTCCGGGCCGGTCGGGAAAAGATACCCTCAGGTTGAAACATCCTGCCATTTGATCTCTTCCGGCACAGGGAACGCCTGTGTCGTCGCGGGATGTACTGGCGGTAAAGCCCAACATCAGGTCATCCGTCTGGCAGTTGATAACGGCAACATTGTATTCCCCCTCCACATGGTGCAATGCAAATGCCTCGCGTATTATGTGCGGGACACTGTCATAGTCAAAGTTTTGCTCCAGTCGTACCACCCATACAGTCTCTTCCGGATTTTCAACAGGTGGAATGGCGCCGGTATGATTACCTGCCGATGCCAGTAGCCGGTGGGCGGTATACCGCAGGGCCAGGTTTACCTTTTCGGAAAACAGGCGTTCGCCAACTTCCGTTGCCTGCTGCTGTCTAAAGGCTTGCAGGGCCATCAATCCGAAAAGGGCGACAACACCCGGGAGCCATAGATTTCTATTCAGAACTCGGTTCATACGCTCAAAAATAAGGACGCTTTTTCAGGAAAAACACGTTTTACACTTCTTTTACACTGTTTTACAGCGCCGTAACCCTTGTCAGACAGGCCGCTATTAGTTTTGTTGCCGATTCGAATCACGCCTAGTTTCACAACTTAAACCTGTACACATGAAATTTCGAATGTTCAATATTTGGTGTTTTGCGTTCCCGGCCATTGCCATGACGCTCTGGAGTGCCTGTGCCCAACCGGAAGATGAAGGGCCGCACCCGGTCTCAATGAGTTCGGCAAAGAATTTTTTTGAATCTGCCGTTTTTATCTCGGATAGAACCGTGCGGGCCAATGCCGTTGTGCTGGATAACGAGATTGGCCAGTGCGATGTAGAAGAAGCGGGTACTAATTTTTATTGTAACCCGTTGCTGCTCAACAACAAACCATTGGAATTTGCTGACTTTTCGATCAAAAGCAAGGGTATACTTTCGCTGGTCAAAGGTGATCCAGAATCATCGGAAGCGGTAAAAATTCCGTTCCGGATATGTTTGCGTCGGGACGGCGAGATCATAACGGCCGGAAAATCCGACATCAATTCGGAAGTCACGGAAGTAGAAATATCAGATGTTTTGAGCCATGCAAAACTGGAAGATCATTTGTTGATCATCCCGGTCCGGAAGAGCGACTACAAAGCCAAGCGAATCATCCGCATTCTCGACGGCTGTTAATTTTTCACTAAAAACCGGATAATATGCGTATCAATCAAGTGATTATAATTGTCATTGCCGGGCTTTTTATCAGCCCTGCCGTCCTTTTTGCCCAAAAGGATTTTACCAATTGCTCCGCAGTCTTTTTAAACCATACGATGCTTGTCGACGATTATTCTCCAAAAGGGAAGTGCGTTATACCGGCAAATGCAGGGGGGATCCTGTCACTTTATCCGGTAATACTGGACGATGGGAAAGGTCGGGAAGGTGGCAATAATATCCCGTTCAAGATTGCCATACGCGACGGGAATACGAAAACGCTGACGCTGTTTTCCGAAGAAACATACCGGGAGGTTCCGGTTGATACTGTGCTGGCACAATGCAAACCGGGCGATGCCATCGTGCTGATCACCATGGAAAGAGAGTGGGCACTGCCACATTCGGAGATACTGGTGGAATAAAGGTCGTTTTGTCTGCAAAAAAGAACAGCCATTCCGGGTTACAGAATGGCTGTTCTTTTTTGCACAAAACCCTATCGCACCATACTCATAAAAGTATTGGTAAACCAGTTGGACTCGGCCTTAACCAGGGCATCGAGTGTTTGGTTGGCTTTGTGCGAAAACTTGCGGATATCGCGCACCACCTCGCAAAAATGTTCCGACTCGGGACAGTTCTCTTCTACGCCTGCCACCTCGTCGAGTACCTTCAGCATCGGGTCGAGTTCGCGTCGTTTGCGGTTGATGATGATTTGCCGCACGACCGTCCACATATCTTTTTCTGCAAAAAAATATTCCTTGCGTTCGCCGTTGCGGAGCTGTTTGTGTACCAGCCCCCAATCCATCAGTGCCCGAAGGTTCATGTTGGAGTTGCCGCGGGAAATGCCGAGTTCTTCCATGACCTGATCGGCGGTAAGGGGCTCCGGTGCGATGAGCAGCAGCGCGTGTACCTGGGCCATGGTGCGATTAATACCCCAATCGCTGGCCATTTTGCCCCACGATTCAATGAATTTGGCTTTCGCCTCCTGAACGTTCATAGCTCCCATATGGCAGCAAATTTTATTTGACTTGTTGATTTCACTTGTTTCGGAAGTAGTGCAAAAACGGACAAAACAAAAATAGTGTTGGCCGTTAGCCCGCTACTTTGCTTACTTAAATGCAATTCAAGGTTTTTTGTTTTCAAAACAAATTGAAAATTAATCGGAAAAAATGGCGTTGTGTTTGCCCGGGACAGATTTTCCCTGTCGATTTGACCAAATCTGAAGGGAACTGTGTTTCAATGCGCTATTTTTGCGCGGCTTCTTAAGTCATCCCAATATCGGATAAGACAACATACAATGCAGAACTACATAGATATCCAGGCTCTTAATCACCGCATCCACGCCGAAAGCGCTTTCGTAGAACAAATTCACGCTGAAACCTCTAAAGTCATTGTCGGGCAGGAAGTCATGCTCGAACGCCTGCTGATCGGGTTGCTTACCAAAGGCCATATTTTGCTGGAGGGGATGCCGGGTCTTGCAAAAACCCTGGCCATAAAAACCCTGGCCCAGGCTGTGGATGCTCAATTCAGCCGAATTCAGTTCACCCCGGACCTGCTTCCGGCCGATGTAATCGGAACCATGATCTACAGTCCCTCCAAATCGGAATTTACCGTTCGGAAGGGACCCATTTTTGCCAATTTCGTGCTTGCCGACGAGATCAACCGGGCGCCAGCCAAGGTACAAAGTGCCTTGCTGGAGGCCATGCAGGAACGCCAGGTGACCATCGGCAGCGATACTTTTCACCTCGAAGAACCGTTTCTGGTACTGGCGACTCAAAACCCCATCGAGCAGGAAGGTACCTATCCCCTGCCTGAAGCGCAGGTCGACCGGTTTTTGCTGAAGGTCAAAATCGGGTATCCGACAAAAGAGGAAGAACGCGACATCATGCGCCGTAACCTGAGCGGCGATCAGCCTCATGTACATAAAGTGGTATCCCTTGAAACACTGATGCGCGCCCGGGAGGTAATGCACGGCATCTATATCGATGAAAAAATAGAACATTACATCCTGGACATCGTATTCGCTACACGTAACCCCGCGGCATATGGCCTGAAAAGCCTGCTGCCACTTATCAATTACGGGGCTTCACCGCGCGCCACGATCGCTATGGCACAGGCTGCGCGGGCCATGGCCTTTCTGCGCCGCCGCGGTTACGTGATCCCGGAGGACGTGCGCACTGTTTGCGACGACGTTTTGCGGCATCGCATTGGACTGACGTATGAAGCCGAGGCGGAAAATATTGTTCCGGAGGATATCACTGAAAAAATTCTGAACACCGTAGAGGTGCCCTAGCCTGACCGCGGCGTGTTTTCTGCGTCGCCCAAAACCGTTTATCATGCTTAATTTTATCCATACCATATCGCCTGAAATGATTTTATCCCGCCGCTTTGCCGCACCGGCTTTGGCACTTGTGTGTTGCATATTGATGGCGCCGGGGTTTGCTTTTTCACAGAAAATCAAGACGCCACCGGCCAAAACGCCGCCTGCCAAGACGCCTCCCTCGGCGCCCGCAGCCGTGAAAGACACCGCCATTGCCAAATTGTTCGAGAAACCGTCTGATATCAAATGGGTGCGGTATTTCAAGGGCCGCTTCGACGACGTATCTGTGGTCGATATTGCCCTTGGTTACGACGGCAAAAACTGCCGCGGGTACCTGAACTACTCCAAAAGCGGCGATCGTTTTCGGCTCGACGGCACTCTTGACGGCAAAGTACTGAACCTGGAAGAACGCGACGGCTCCAAAGCAATTACAGGCAGGCTCCGGGGCAACCTGGACAATCGCCGAATCGATGCCGAATGGACCAACCACAATAACTCGCTCGGCAGTTTTCTCGATGCCGAAGAACTGGCCCCCGGTCAAATACCCAATTATAACTGCAGCGAGAACAAATGGGCCGGCCGGTATATTACCCGTTTCAACGGCGCACGCGCCGATATGATCCTGATCCGTATTCACAATGGAAGCCTTTACGGGTATTTGTGGGTAGAATCTGACGCCAAAACATATGACCTGCACGGTGAAATGGACCGGGAAGGCAATTATGAGATCGAAGCCCTTTTGCCCAGCGGAAAAATGGCGGGCCTGCTCCAGGGTAACCTCAAAAATTTGCAGAGTACCGACTGCAACTGGGTCGGCAGCGGCGAAAAAAGGACGTTCAAGTTCACCCAGCGGAATAATTATCAACTGGGTTGTTATGACTTTGCCGATTACAATTCCAGTTATGATGCCATTTACCCGTTGACCAATTGTAAAAATTGCAACTCCTGGCTCGACCAGCAGGTAAATACCTGGCTCACCGAGTGTAAGGCCACCATTGCGGCACAAAAAAAACAGCGTATCCCTGCCAATCGCAGCGCGCAACGGGCAACCTGCTGGGCGGAGATCGCCTGCCTGACCGAAAATCTGCTCAGCGGCTATCTCACTTTTTCGGAAACCTGGAATAAACAGTCGCGCGGACAATCGTTCAGTTTCGACCTGCGCAGCGGAAAGTTGATCACGTTCGACGACCTGTTCAACAAAAGTTTCAATATCAACGGATGGCTTGACGATTTCTCCAAACGCGAATCACCCAAACTCCCCCACTACGGCGCCGATCCCGAATACCGGGAGTGGCTGGTCCGGGAAGGGTTCCCCATGTTTACCCTGCGTCGGGAAGGGCTGGAGTTAAGCACCCTGTTTCATACCCAATATGGCCGGCAGACGCTGTTGGTTCCCTATGCCAGTCTGAAGCCCTATATGAAAAAAGACAACCCCGTTTCTGACCTTGTAAAGTGATGGATACCGCCGAACTGATCAAAAAAGTAAGGAAAATTGAGATCAAAACCCGCAGGTTGAGCCGCAACCTGTTTACGGGAGGGTACCACAGTGCCTTTAAAGGGCGGGGAATGTCGTTCAGTGAAGTAAGACAGTACCAATTTGGCGACGATATCAGGGCGATCGACTGGAACGTTACGGCCCGCACCGGCGAGCCGCACATCAAGATATTTGAAGAGGAACGGGAAATAACGGTCATGTTGATGGTCGATATCAGCGGATCGTCCTTCTTCGGCACAACAGGTCAGTACAAGCAGGAGTTGCTGACGGAAATTTGCGCGCTGCTTGCTTTTTCTGCCGACAGCAATAACGATAAGGTTGGGCTGTTGCTTTTTTCCGAGGGCATCGACCTGTTTATTTCGCCCAAAAAAGGACGGCAGCATACGCTGCGCATCATACGTGAATTGTTGAACGTACAGGAGGCCGACCGTGGAACCAATTTGGGCGCCGCCTTTCAATACGTCCGGAATGTGTTAAAAAAACGAAGCGTGTGTTTTGTGCTGTCCGACTTCATGGGCGAAAACTACGACGCTGCAATGCGCACAATGGCACTTCGGCACGACTGTGTGGGAATACATTGCTGGGATCCGCGTGAACGCAAATTGCCCGATGTAGGCCTGCTCCGGGTGCGCGATGCTGAGTCGGGCAATCACATATGGCTGGATACGACGGACCCTGTGCTGCGCAGCCACTACCAGGAGCAGTTCGACGACAATCGCGCCCGGGCCGAGACGATATTCCGCAAGGCCGGCGCCGATTTTCTGAGCCTGCAGATAACCGATTCGTATGCCTCCATGTTGCTCCATTTTTTTGAAAAAAGGGCGCGCATAGCGGCTCACTAATGATGGACAGGGGAAAAATGACAGGCCGGATTTTAAAATATTGCCTACCAGTTCTTTTGGTCGTATTCACCCTTTCCGGTGTACATGCGCAGATAGGGGCATTTGCGGAAGTGGACAGCAATTACGCCGAAACCGGCAATCCATTTATCGTTCACCTGAAAGTAGTGACTACGAGCGGGAAGCCGCAACAGACGGATTATTCCACCTGGCGTAGCGTTGTCCCTCAGGAAAACATCCTGAAACAAACGGACTGGGTATCGACCGGTACTGCCTTCACGAGCGATCTGACGCTTGTTTTTTTCGATGAAGATACCCTGACGCTCCCGCCGCTGGGTATCAGGATGGACAACAGCGCCGTTCTGGCCACCAATACACTCGAAATTGTCGTAATCCCTACGCCTTCCCCCGACGACCTTGTCGACATGTCCGACATCAAGGAAATCAGGCGCGAGCCAACTATATGGCTCGATTACCTACCCTGGGCGCTGGGAATTGCAGGTGTTATTCTGCTGGTGGTGCTGGCCTCCTGGTTGATCGGCCGCGCACAAAAAAAACGCGGCATGTCAAGCCGCTCGGTCGAACTGCCTCCATACGAACTGGCCGTGAAGAAACTGGAGGTGCTGGAGCAAAAACAATTGTGGCAAAAACGGCAGGTTAAGGAATTCTGTGCCGAACTCACATACATTCTGCGCGGATACCTGGAGCGGCGGTACCGGATACCTGCCCTGGAGTCAACATCCGATGAAATTCTGCGGCATCTTCAGGCGACGGACTTCCCGGAAGATATCCGCAGCGAGCTGGGCGCCATACTTGCGGCGGCAGATCTCGCCAAGTTTGCCAAACTGATTCCTCCGGAAAGTTTTCATGACGATGCCTGGCGTTTGGCAAGAAATCTTTTGGAAACCACGAAACCCGTCAATTTCCCGGCGCCGGCTGTCGGGCAGCAACAACATTAACACCCAGGATTATGGAACAACCCAACAACGAACAGATCGGCCAGATCATGAACAGCACCTTTGCCGGACTAACCCTGTTTTACCGGGATACGAACCTGACCGATCAACAGGTTTCGGCGTATAAAAAAAATATGATCCTGCAGGAACGGGGCTTTACCGATGCCTCATACCGTGGGGGAGGAATGGTCGCCACGCATCGCTTTTTGATTGCTTCGGCGCGGGCAAAGGATGCGTCGATGTTGGAGCAAGGCACCAACTGGGGGCTTGTCATACTCAACAGCGGCAGTTTTTTCAAAGTGCTCGACGTTTATACAATTGGCGACAAAACCCAGATCACACTGCTTCATATTCCGGAAGAGGGGGTGGATATCTTTGCCCAGGCCAAAATAAATATCGAAGATCAGATCGTCGAGAAGGCCAGAGCAGGTTTTGAAGCAAAACTCGCCATGCCTCCCGTACCGGAACTCGCAACAGAGGCATGGATGGACCGAACGCAAGCCCCCATTGGCATCGACGCAGCGGGGAAACCCTACTATACCTGGCAGGCCGGAGGCGACGACGGCTCCAACTGAACTGTTTTACTATGACCATTGCGCAACCCGTTTGGCTATTGCTCCTGTTGTTTATTCCGCTTGCCGTCCGATGGCAGCGCAGCGGTCGTATAGGCAATATTGAGTTGCGGTTGCCGCAGGCAGATGAATTCATCGGGGAATCGACCTGGCGTACCCGTGTTCGGCGCTGGCTTCCGTTGCTGCGCTGGTTCGCCATCGGGGTGCTGATCGTTGCCATGGCTCGGCCGCAACGCAAATGGGAACAGGAAAAAGTAAAAGCCGATGCAGTCGATATTGTACTGGCCCTCGATATATCGCCTTCCATGCTCAGCAAGGATTTTGACCCCGATCGCCTTGCCGTGGCCAAACGTGTAGCGGTCGATTTTGTAGAAAAACGTCCTTACGACCGCATGGGCCTGGTTGCGTTTTCGGCAGAAGCATTCACGCAGTGTCCGCTGACTACCGATCGCCGTGTGGTGCAATCGTTCATCAGAGAGTTGCAGGTTGGTCGGCTCGAAGACGGCACCGCCATTGGTATGGGCCTGGCCACCGCGGTCAACCGCCTGAAAGACAGCCCGTCGCAAAGCAAGGTCGTTATTTTGCTGACCGACGGTGAAAACAATGCAGGCTACATCCCACCGTTGAAGGCTGCGGAGATTGCCGCTACGCTTGGAATTCGCGTATACACGGTGGGTATCGGCACGGAGGGCATTGTGCTCTCCCCTTCGCAGCGTATGCCCGATGGCAGCTATGGCTATGCACCGCGGCACATGACTTTTGATACAGAGCTGTTGCGGGAAATTGCGCGGGAGACAAACGGCAAGTTCTACCGCGCCTATTCGGAGCAGGATCTGGAGGGCATTTACGAGCAGATCGATCAGCTGGAGAAAACCAAAATAGAAGTGAGTGTCGTGCGCCGCACGACAGATTATTTTCACTGGTTCATCGGCCTTGCGGTCGCTATTCTGTTTGTGGAAATGCTGGGTCGGTGGGGGCTGTTGCGATCGCTTACACCCTGAACCACAAAATGGTTATTTTTTTGATCTCTTTTACCCCATAAAACACTGAAAAAGTACCTTCGACTATGTTCAGATACGAATATCCGGAGCATCTGTATTTTCTCGCCGCCGCGCCATTGCTGGTGTTGTTGCTGATGGCTTACCGGCTTTGGCGACGGAATGCGCTGAGCCGGCTGGGCAATGTGGATCGTATCATGCAGGGCTTTTCGGAAAAGAGGTTTTGGTGGAAAGGATTTCTTTTTGCTGCAGGCCTCATTTTGCTGGCTATTGCCTGGGCCAATCCGCAACGCGGGGCAAAAAAACAGACGATTACCCAGGACGCTGCCGATGTGTTTATTGCCTTTGATATCTCGCAAAGCATGTTGTGTGAAGATGTCGCGCCCAACCGGCTTGAACTGGCCAGGGTATTTGCAGGAAAACTTCTGCAGGAACTGGAAGGCGAGCGTATAGGGCTGATCTTTTTTGCCGGAAACGCATTCCTGCAGATGCCGCTTTCCACCGACTATTCGTTTCTGCTGCAAAGCCTGCAGAGCGCTACGCCCGACCTGATAACCGAACAGGGCACGGCCATTGCGGCGGCGATCGAATTGGCACAGCAATCCTTCGGCGACGACCCGGGAGGAGGTCGAACGATTATCCTGATCACGGACGGCGAAAACCACGACGACAACGTCGAGAAAAAAGCAAAAGAAGCGTTTGGAAACGGCACTATTGTGAATGCCGTGGGAGTGGGCACGCTGGCGGGTGGGCCAATCCCTGAAGATGACGGCTCGGGTATGCGGCAGTTTAAGCGGGACCAGGACGACCAAATTGTGCGCACCCGGCTGGATGAGGTAACGCTTCAGCGCATCGCCGCGTCGGGGGGCGGTAAGTGGTACAATGTCAGTCAGGGCAATGCCGCCATTGAATCCTTGAAACGGGAGGTCGGCAACCTGCAAAAACGGGAGATGGAGGTGCGTTCTTTTGCAGAATTTGAATCGTATTACCAGTGGTTCCTTTTGCCGGCACTGCTGTTGATGATGCTGGAGTTTTTGATCTCCTTCAGAAAACAGAACTGAATTACAATGAGCAGAAATGTTGATTTTCGAAGTATTTATGTTTTGATCCTCTCGTTTGTCGGCTTTTTACTCGCCGGAACGGCTGCTGCACAATCCCGCCACCAGCTGCTTCGGAAAGGGGACAGGGCCTACGATCTTGAGCATTATCAGGAGTCGGAGCAATACTACAGAGATGCTGCCGACCGCCAGTTTGGCGACCCGCAGGCGTTATACAACCTCGGAAGTGCGTTTTATCAACAGGGAAAATGGGAAGACGCGACCAAACGCTTTTCGCAGGCAGCCGAGGCAGCAACCGACCCGCTTTTTAAAGCCGATGCGTTGCACAACCTCGGTAACGCACACTTAAAACAACAACAGTTCAAGGAAGCGGTACAGGCCTATGAAAAAAGCCTGCGCCTGCGCCCGGGCGATGCGGGTACGAAACAAAACCTGCAAATGGCCAAAAAGAAACTCCGGGAAGAGCAAAAGCGTCAACAGCAGCAAAAGCAACAACAAGATCAGTCACAGCAAAATCAGGATCAGTCTCAACAGCAGGAAAACCAGCAAAATCAACCTCAACAGCAGGACCAACAGAAGCAGTCCCAACCCCAACAACCTCAAAGCGGCCAGCAAAAGCAGCAGGAACAAGAGCAACCGGGCGAACCGCAACAACCCCCCAAAAGTGCGGCCAAACTAAAAAAGGAAGAAGCCCAGCGCCTCCTGGAGACGGCCATTGGCCCTGAAGATCGAAAAAACGCGCGCAAATACCGCGAACAGCGTCGGCAACCCAGCTCCAGTGGCAAGGAAAAAGACTGGTAAAAGGCCGGGATATTGTTTGGTTAGTCAGAAGCAGCGATTTTTGTAGCCGAATTAAGCGTCCAACCAAGTATTGATATGAAAGAAAAAGGCATCCCCACTGTCGACCTGTCCCAATTCGTAAATGGTTCTGCGGCCGAACAAACGGCTTTCGTCCGCGACCTCGGAAAGGCCTTCCATGAAGTCGGATTTGTTGCCGTCGTCAATCATGGCATCCCCAAAAGCCTTGTCGACGGCTTTTATGCTGCATCCAAAGCGTTTTTTGCCTTGCCCGACGAGGTGAAAAAGAAATACGAAATAGCCGGCATGGCCGGACAGCGCGGTTATACTTCTTTTGGAAAGGAGCACGCCAAGCAATCACAGGTGGCCGATCTCAAGGAATTTTTCCAGATTGGCCAGGAGGTACCTGACGGGCATCCGCTGAAACCGCAGTATCCCGATAATGTTCAGGTGGCCGAAACCCCGGAAATGCCGGCTCTTGGCCGCGAACTTTACCAGGCCTTTGAAAAAGTGGGCAGCCGGCTGCTCGAAGCCATTGCCCTGCACCTCAACCTCGATCGGGATTATTTTAACCAGTACATCCGGCAGGGGAATTCCATCCTGCGCAGTATCCACTACCCCCCCATCACCCATGAGCCGGCGAGCGCGATCCGCGCCGAGCAACATGAAGACATCAACCTGATCACGCTGCTCGTCGGCGCCAGTGCAGGCGGATTACAATTGCTGAATTCCAAAAACGAATGGATGCCCATCCTGCCCGAAGCAGACGAGATCGTCATAAACGTAGGCGACATGTTGCAACGCCTGACCAACAACTACCTGAAAAGCACGACCCACCGTGTGGTAAATCCGCCGCGCGAGGAATGGCACCTGCCGCGCCTGAGCATTCCTTTTTTCCTGCACCCCGTGAGCGATATGCGCCTCGACTGCTTGCCGGCTTGTGTATCGGCAGACAATCCCTTGCATTATGAGCCGATCACAGCGGGCGAATACCTGGATGAAAGGCTTCGGGAAATCGGCCTGAAAAAGTAATTGATATTATTCCAATAACATTTCGGCGCCCTCCTGCCCTACCAGGGTGCCGATTGCAACCCCCATGCCGCTGAGGCGTACGGACACCACGACATTGGGCGACACCTTTTCGATAATGGGCTTTTTCTCCGGTCCCAATCCCAGGATACCTGACCACCAGGTGTCTACTTCGGGTTTTTGCTCCGGACAGATGACAGTGTTGAGCAGTTGGACCAGTGCGCTGCGGATCAGTTCGGTGGTGCCGAATTCATCTGTTTTTTCTTCATCCTGCGCGAGGTGACGGCCTCCTCCCAGCAAAATTCGACCGTCTATATTGCGGAAATAAAAATAACCGCGGTCGTAATGAAAACACCCGGCAACCTTCAACCCTGGAATCGGGTGGGTAATGAGTACCTGGTTGCGGGCGGGTGTTGTATCGGCGCCGGCAAGCAACCGTTTGGCAAAACCGTTTACAGCCACCAGAATTTTTGGAACACGCAGGGTCCATCCGAACTCGGTTTCCAGTTCAACCCCTTCGCTGGTGTCTTTCAGGTGTTTTATCGTGATACCATTGAATATTTTTATATCCTTTTCGTACGCTTTTTTTAACAGCGCAGCCATCATCTTGCCGGTGTGCACCTGCCCTTCAGGCTGATTCAGAATAAGGTGGCGCACCCGCCGGAAGCCAAAACCGGTCAGTCGCTCGTCGACTACCCTGTACACCTCGGGATAACCGGTAATGGCGCCAATCTTGCGGTTGAAATCGGGTATCTGCTCTGTGCACTGCTGGAACACCTCTTCTTCATCTTCTGTAAACATTTCGTAGCCCCCCAGTTGCTTAAACTCAAGGTTGTCGTCGCCCACAAGCGCGCGCAGCCGCTGCAACCCCCGCCAGCGTTTTTCCACCAGGTTCAGCATTTTGTCTTCACTCATGCGCGTTTGATCGTCGAGCAGTTCTGTCATGGAACCGAAACAGGCGAATCCCGCATTGCGAGTGCTGGCACCGATGGGCAATGGGCCTCTTTCGATAATGGCAACGCGGAGTTTTGGATCGAGCGTTTTCAGGTGAATGGCTGCCGCAAGGCCGACGATCCCGCTGCCGATCACCGCGACATCGATCGGCTTAAAAAATGTTTCGCGTTCCCAATAACTCAGATGATATTGTAACATAGTACCTGAATGAATTTTATGAAGCCGGCGTTTCCGGGTATATATAGTTTTGCGGAGGTGTATAACAGGTGATATTGGCGTAAAGCAACAATTTTTCCAGCAAGTAGTTACAGGATCGTATGACAACAACTTCCGTTCAGGCGCCGGCCATACGCTCACCGCTTCGTCACCACCTGGGTCGCTGGCTGTATATCCAGAAAAGGAGGCTGCAATGGTTGACCGGGCGGCAAAAATTTTCGCGGCAGCGCACCCGGCCCCTTGCGGCACTCGTCTTTGAACACCAGACCCCTCTTTTTCGCGTGTTGAAAAACGTAGATATGTACCTTCAACACAACAAGGTCACAAACCTGAAACTGGCGGCAGCAAATATAGACGGACTGTTGATAATGCCCGGCGAGACATTTTCTTTCTGGCGACTGGTGGGTAATCCGTGCGCACGGCGCGGGTACCGGGAAGGGTTGGTATTGAAAAACGGCAAGGTCAAAAAAGGTGTCGGAGGCGGACTGTGCCAGATGGGAAACCTGCTCTATTGGATGGCCCTGCATACCCCGCTTGAGGTAACGGAGCGCTGGCGCCACAGTTATGACGTTTTCCCGGATGAAAATCGCAAGCTGCCCTTTGGGTCCGGCGCAACGCTGGCCTACAACTATATCGACCTTCAAATTTACAACGGCACCCCCCACCCGTTTCAACTCCGGGTTTGGCTCAGTGCATCACATCTTCACGGTGAAATTCGCAGTACAAGCCTTCCGGAATCTAACTATGACGTTTTTGAACAGGGGCACTATATCCGCCATGAACCCTGGGGCGGATACTCCAGGCACAATGTTATCGCCCGCAGGGTACTCGATCGCCGGACCGGCGAAATGCTCCGCGAAGAAGTTGTGACCGAAAACCATGCGCTGATGATGTACCAGCCTTTTTTGCAGGCACAGCAATGAAAGCTGTGAAGTGATGCGCCGCGTTGTATTTTTGCCCATCCGGATTCTATTAATCAGCACAGATATGATACAACGCATACAATCTATTTTCCTTTTGCTGGCTGCCGCAGCGGGTTTTGGCCAGTTTGTCACCCCGTATTTGACTACAGAAAGTGGAAACTCCGCAGCTTCGGTGCCGGCCCTTGCCGATAATGTGCTGAACCCGATGGATAATCCCGGGCTTTTGGGGCTTTGCATTCTGAGCGGACTTGTTTCCCTGATAGCTATTTTTCTGTTTGGCAATCGCGCATTACAGGCTCGATTGGGCGGAGGGGCTGCGATAGCCTCATTGTTGCTTGCCGTCCTGGCTGTATTTGTGGTGTATCAAACCACGCAACAACTTCCCGTCGACGGCAATACGCATTATGGCGCCGGATTGGCGCTTCCTGCAGTAGCCGCGATTTTCAACTGGCTGGCCGTACGGTTTATACACAAAGATGAAAACCTGGTTCGATCGGCAGACCGGTTGCGTTGACCCCCGATCTTAATTCATGTTGTAATTGATGCCGAAACGTATGAGCCGCCCCTGTTGCGGGTTGTACAACAGATCATCGGGTGTGCCGGTAGCATCCAGTCCGCCGTAACGCTTGTTAAACAGGTTCTGCACATAAAAGTACACGAGAAAGTGGTTGCTCAGGTAAAGCCGGGCGGTGGCATCCCAGGTGCGAAAAGTGGCATATCGCTCCTGGGTAACCTTTCGTTCGTAGGCATCCCGATAGACAATGGATTTGCTTAATGCGCTGGTCTGGCGATTGGAAGCAAACATCATTTCGAACTTACTTATGGTGAAAAAAGTCCGGAATTGAAACTGCCAGTGGGGAGCGTTAAACACGTCGTCAATAACCTCCCGGTTTTCGCCTATCCATTCTTTACCGCGCGCATATTGGAAAAACATTTCTGTTCGCCCCTTTATCGCGGTTTTTCTGCGACCGTTACTGAGGGCGACTTCCTGATTCACAATGCTGATCAAACCCTGGATACCCCACATTGTCATGGAAAGTCCCGGCTCATTGAGCCACCCATAACGCCAGGGCGCGACAAAACCAATTTCCTGCTTCAGCGAACCCGGTTTCAGCAGGCGATAGACCCGCTCCGAGAAAAATACAGCCTCCACCCTTAAATCAGGTTTGGTGTACCGCAGCCCCGCTTCCCATGTGTTGGATTTTTCGGTGGCATCTGCCCCGGAAGCAGATACGTTGACATTACCGCCACCGGCATCCACGATAAAAAAGGTATGCGCCCGGGCATACATGGAAGGAAGCCGGAAGCCCGTGGCATAGTTTGCCCTTAGGGCCCAGGTACTGTCGAGCCGGTATAATATCCCCAGTCGCGGCGCCGGTATAAATCCGAAGTTGATCGAATAGTTGATGGCGCTTCCGCCGACGGCATACAGGCGTTTGCCGTGCCATTTGACCTGGGCAAAGAAGTTGTTTTCGAGGTCGCTGAACCCTAGCGGCTGGTATGGTTTTACCTGATCGGGAGTGGTATTGCCGTCGATCTTGACATCCAGCGGGATGTCATAGTGCGATAATGCCGGTGCACCGACGCCTGCATTGACCTGCACGCCTGCGTCAATTGAAAACTTGCTGCTGATGTCGGCATTCAGCAGCGATTCGAAGCGCAGGTCGATGCCACTGCCAACCGTATATCGCTCATCAGAAGCAAGCGAGCGGTATATGCTTTGCAAAACGGCTGTCTTTAGGGAGTCGCTGGCCATCCCGGGTACCAAAACCTTGTAGGCGGCGGCGCTCAGGGCATCGAAAACATAGGTCGTGGTGGATGTATTGTCTACGCGGTATCGAATGGCTGAAAAGGTATTATGGGTGACCCACTTGGGCCTGGTTCGGGTAAATCGGAGTGCAAATGTTTCCATGCGTTCGGCAAGCCTGTTGGATGGATTGGCATAGGAAACAGCCAGGGGACTGGTTCCCAACGCAGTATGGTCGAACCTTGCCATACGGTTGTAGGTAAAATGAATGCCTCGCCAATTCAGGTTAATGCCCAACAACCGGCTTTCGTGTGGTATGGCGGCTATTCTGGGCAGGCTGTCATCAGGCGGTTGATCAGGCCGGAAGTTCCGGTTGTCGAGATACAGCGAAGGTTTAAGCCCGAAAGGCAGGTAGTTGTTGGTGTTGAACAGGTTGCGGTCGTAAAAAATATCCGTTTTTTCGCGGATGGTATTGCTGCCGTACAGGCTGAACCGAAATATTTTTTTGTCTTTACCCAGTTTGCCGCCGAGCATCAGGTCGAGGCTGTTGTAGCCATTGTTGCCGAAAGAAAGATCTGCCTGGGTAAATATGGGACGTTCGGTTTCTTTCAGGATAATGTTGACGACTCCGGCACAGGCCTCGTTGCCGTAAATGGATGCCGCGGGGCCGTACATGACCTCAATGCGCTCTGCCTGCCGGATGGGAATTTGCGCCCCGATAGGCATACCCAATGCGATGCCGGGTTTCACCGGTACATCGTTGATGAGAATTTTGACGTATTGATTGCCCGACATGCCTCTCATCAAAAACGTCTCCCCTTCAATGGCATTTCCCGGTTGCGACACCCTTACACCGGGCGCTGCGCGCAACACATCGCCCAGGGTGACAAAGCCGTTTCGAAGAATATCGTCCGAGGTAACCACCCACATCGTAAACGGCAGCTGGTCCATGTCTTCCAGCGAGCGGGTTGCGGAAATGACCTTCGTTTTCTGAAGATCAATATCCCTGGTCACCACGTCTTTGTTGGTCAGCCGCTCCGGGGCAAGCAGCAGGGTGGAATCGTTTTGCGACGATACGAAGCCGGCATAACATAAAAAGGTAAAAAGGAGGCAGTGTTTCACAGTCAGATTATATTGTTTGACGCGAAATGTAGGGATTTTTTCAGCGGACAAAAAAGGGGAAGCTGTTTGAACCGGAATTTTGTTATTTTGCAAAACAACAACTGTTCGACAAAAATGTCCATTATCAAAGATTCTACGCTACTTCAAAATCAGGCATATATAAACGGCCAATGGGTCGCTGCCGACTCCGGCAGTGTTTTTCCGGTAACCAATCCTGCCGGTGGCGAGGTGCTGGCCAAGGTAGCCGATTGCGGTGCCGCCGAAACGCGCCGCGCAATTGATGCGGCAGCGGAGGCGCTTCCTGCATGGCGTTCGAAAACGGCTACTGCGCGTGCCGCAATCCTGCGTCGCTGGCACGACCTCATTCTCGAAAATACCGAAGACCTGGCGCTATTGATGACCCTCGAACAGGGAAAACCCCTCGCCGAGTCGCGCGGTGAAGTGCGTTATGGCGCCACTTTCATCGAATGGTTTGCAGAAGAAGGCAAACGGGCCTATGGCGACATTATTCCACCCCATCAGGCTGGTCTTCGCCTGCTGGTGACCAAACAACCTGTTGGCGTAGTAGCGGCCATCACCCCCTGGAATTTTCCCAATGCCATGATAACCCGCAAGGTGGCGCCGGCCCTGGCGGCAGGCTGCACCGTCGTGCTGAAACCGTCGGAAGAAACGCCGCTTTCTGCCCTGGCACTGGCCGAACTGGCTTCCCGTGCAGGCTTCCCTGCAGGTGTGCTCAATATTGTCACAGGCCTTGATGCGCCGTCTATCGGTGGCGAACTGACGGGTAATCCCGTCGTGCGCAAACTTTCCTTTACAGGCAGTACGGCTGTGGGGAAGCTTCTGATGCGCCAGTGCGCCGGCACGGTAAAAAAGATATCGCTCGAACTGGGCGGCAATGCCCCGTTTATCGTATTTGATGATGCCGACCTGGACGCTGCCGTCGACGGCGCGATCGCTTCCAAGTACCGCAACGCAGGCCAAACCTGCGTTTGCGCCAACAGGATATTTGTTCAAGGTGCTGTTTATGAGGCATTTCTGGAAAAATTCACCGCAGCGGTAAAAAAACAGGTCGTGGGAGCTGGCACCGAACAGGGCGTCCAGATTGGTCCGCTGATCAACACGAAGGCCTTGGACAAGGTAAAACGCCTGGTGGGTGATGCGTCCAGTAAGGGCGCACGTGTGCTGACCGGTGGAAACGCGATGCAGGGCACTTTTTACGAACCGACCGTTCTTGCCGATGTGGCAGGCGGCATGGATATTATGCAGGAAGAAATATTTGGTCCGGTTGCCCCGGTTGCGCGCTTCGATACTGACGACGACGCCATAAGAATGGCTAATGATACGCCTTACGGTCTTGCAGCCTATTTTTACGGACGCGACATCACGCGGGTTTTCCGTGTGGCCGAGGCATTGGAATACGGTATGATTGGCGTGAATACAGGCATGATTGCCACCACGGTAGCGCCGTTCGGCGGCGTCAAGGAAAGCGGAATCGGGCGCGAAGGCTCGAAATACGGATTGGAAGAGTTTATGGAAGTCAAGTATGTTTGTTTGGGCGGCATTTGAAAAGTATCCGGGGGGCTGATATAGATGAAATCGGCGATGCCCCCTTTTTATACCTGTTCTAAACCTGTGCATGATCTTCTTTTCAATCGACCCTTTCGTATACCTTTGCCCCTCTTTCCCGGCCCTTGAAGCAGGGCAAATGATGGTTACAATATAACAGACATGGATTTTTTTTCTCTGAAAGTCAGGCAGGTAACGCCTGAAACGCCCGATACAGTCACCCTCGAATTTGAAATTCCGGATGACTTGCGCGAAACCTTTTTGTTTAAACAGGGCCAACACATTACCATCCGCATCCATAAAGACGGGCACGAACTGCGCCGTTCGTATTCCATGTCGTCCAGCCCCCTCGACAACCGACTGGCGGTGACGATAAAAAAGGTTGAAGGCGGCCAGGTATCCACCTATTTGCACGATTCTGTCAAAGCCGGCGATACCCTGGAGATTGCCGCTCCGGACGGCCGGTTTAATACGCCGCTTGATCCTGACAAGCGCCGTACATACTACCTTTTCGGCGCTGGCAGCGGCATTACGCCGCTGATGTCGATTCTTCGGACAATCCTTGAATCGGAACCGATGAGTGCTATTTTCCTGCTTTACGGCAGCCGCGACGAGGAATCCATCATTTTTCGAGACGAACTGGACCGGCTTTCAGAGCGCTATGTCGGACAATTGCATGTAGAACATGTGCTGAGCCAGCCCCGTAAGGAATCATCGGGCAGCGGCCTTTTCGGATTGTTTAAAAAATCGACCACCAACTGGCTCGGTAAAAAAGGGCGTATTACAGCCAAAATGGCCGGCGAATTTCTCGATGACAATATGGCCCGCGGCCCGGAAGAAGAGTGCCAGTATTTCATTTGCGGTCCGGGCAATATGACCGACACCCTCAAATCCGCCCTGATCGGGCGCGGCATTCCTACCAAACAGGTGCATACCGAGCATTTTGTCAATGCCAGCCATGTACCGGGCGAATTTCAGGCCGGCAGCGCCCCCGGTGGCGAGAAACGCGTGATCGTACATCTCCTGGGCAAGCGCATCGAACTGCCGGTACCGCCCGGCGCCACTATTCTGGATGTCCTGGTAAAAGAGCGCTACGATCCACCCTATTCCTGCACGGCGGGCGCTTGCTCCACCTGTATGGCCAAGGTGCTGAGCGGAAAAGTGACGATGGAAGCCTGCTATGCGCTCGACGATGAAGAGGTGAAAGCCGGCTATATTCTTACCTGCCAATCGAGGCCGGAGACGGATGTGGTGGAGTTGACGTATGATATGTGAGGTTTATCATCCTTCCAACTCCCGCGCCAGGAACTCTCCCGTCCAACTCCCCTTTACCTTGCTCACTTCCTCCGGCGTGCCCGCACAAAGGATCCTGCCTCCCCTTGCGCCGCCTTCCGGGCCGATATCCACAACATGGTCGGCCATTTTGATGACGTCGAGGTTGTGCTCGATCACGACAACGGTGTTGCCTTTTTCCACGAGGCGGTTGAGGACGCCGAGCAGTTGACGGATGTCTTCAAAATGTAACCCGGTCGTCGGTTCGTCGAGGATATAGATGGTGCGGCCCGTGTCTTTTTTGGAGAGTTCTTCCGAGAGTTTGACGCGCTGCGCTTCACCGCCCGAGAGTGTGGTTGCCTGCTGGCCAAGCGTGATATAGCCGAGACCGACCTCCTGCAGGGTTTTGATCTTGCGATAAATGGAGGGTATCGGCTGGAAAAAATCGGCTGCTTCACTGATCGTCATATCGAGTACATCGCTGATGCTTTTGCCTTTGTACAGTATTTCGAGCGTTTCGCGGTTGTAACGGCGACCCTGACAGCGTTCGCAGTGTACCTGTACGTCGGGCAAAAAGTTCATCTCGATGGTGCGCAGGCCGGCCCCTTCGCATACCTGGCAGCGCCCTCCCTTGACGTTAAAGGAAAAACGCCCGGAATTATAGCCGCGGATCTTGGCCTCCGGCGTGTCGGCGAAAAGCTTGCGTATATCCCCGAAAACATTGGTATAGGTGGCCGGATTGCTGCGCGGGGTTCGCCCGATCGGGCTCTGGTCGATTTCAATAACCTTGTCGAGGTATTCCAGGCCTTTTATTTCGCCGTGTGGCAAGGGGCGTTTCAGGCTGTTGTAAAAATGACTTTGGAGGATGGGGTACAGCGTTTCGTTGATCAGGCTGCTTTTGCCCGAGCCGCTCACCCCGGTGACACAAATGAAGGTGCCCAGGGGCAGGCGCAGGTCGACGTTTTTTAGGTTGTGGCCGGTACAGCCCGGGAGTTCGAGCCATTTTCCCGTGCCCTTGCGTCGAACTTTGGGTACATCGAGTTTGACCCGGCCGGCGAGGTAGTCCGACGTTTTTGTGGGATTCTTCAAAAAATCTTCGGGCGTACCGATATCGACGATCTCCCCGCCGTGTTTTCCGGCGCCCGGGCCCAGGTCGATGAGGTAGTCCGATTCAAGCATAATATCCCGGTCGTGCTCCACCACGAGCACGGTATTGCCGATGTCGCGCAGGTTTTTGAGCGCCTCGATGAGCCGGTGGTTGTCGCGCTGGTGCAGCCCGATGCTCGGTTCGTCGAGGATGTAGGTGATACCGGTGAGTTGCGAGCCGATCTGGGTAGCCAGGCGGATGCGCTGGCTTTCGCCGCCGGAGAGGGTACGGGCCGGGCGGTTGAGCGCCAGGTAGTCGAGGCCGACCTGGAGCAGAAACTTCAGGCGGAAACGTATTTCTTTCAGCACATCTTTGGCAATGGCGCGTTGGCGCTCACTCAACCGGCTGTCAATATTCTCCAGTGCTGCATGGAGCTCGGCAAGGTCCATATCGGCGAGTTCTGCAATGTTATAATTGCCGATCTTGAACCACCGGCTTTCTTTCTTCAGCCGGGTGCCTTCGCATTCGGGGCATGGCGCAACAGCCATAAAGTCCTCTGCCCACTGGCGTATTTTTTCACTGGTGGTATCGGTATACCAGCGTTTGAGCATATTGACGAGGCCATCATAGGCCAGGTTGTAGGTCCATTCATCGCCGCCCCAGGTGATGTCGACCTTCAGTTCGTCGTCGCCGCCGTACAACAGGGTTTTCAGGGCATCCTCAGGAATGTCTTTTACGGGGGTGCTGAAGGAAAATTTGTGTTTTTTGGTCAGTTCGCGCAATTGTTTGAACATCATATTATCGCGCACTTCACCCAGCGGCACTATGCCCACCTCATTGATACTCTTCGTGTTATCAGGAATTACCCGCGCCATATCCACCTCGTGCACCTCGCCCAGTCCTTTGCAGTGCGGGCACATGCCATAAGGTGAATTGAAGGAAAACGTATTCGGCGAAGGTTCTTCGTACGAGATCCCGGAATCGGGGCACATAAGGTTACGGGAATAGATAGCCGTCTGTCCCGATCCTTCAGCGGGTGGAAGAGAAGATTCCCCTTCGGAAGCACTATCGAGGTCCAGCACCTGCAGCATCCCGTCGCCCAGACGCATGGCCATACGCACACTGCTTGCCAGCCGGTCACCCCTGTCGTCACCGATCCTGATACGATCGACTACCACCTCAATATCGTGGATTTTGTAGCGATCCACCTGCATACCGGGTGTAATATCCAGGATTTCACCGTCGACACGGATTTTGGTGTACCCCTGTTTTCTGATCTGTTCAAAGAGTTCGCGGTAGTGCCCTTTACGAGAGCGCACCACCGGCGCCAGCACGGCTATTTTTTTATCTGCAAAACGCTCAAGAATATTCTGGATGATCTGGTCCTCCGTGTATTTCACCATTTTTTTGCCCGTCTCCCAGGAATAGGCTTCCCCGGCGCGGGCAAACAACAGTCGCAGAAAATCATACACTTCCGTCACAGTTCCCACCGTTGAGCGGGGGTTCCGGCCGGTTGTTTTTTGCTCGATACTGATCACAGGACTCAGGCCGGTGATCTGTTCTACATCGGGGCGTTCCATTTCGCCGATGAACTGGCGGGCATAACTGCTGAGCGTTTCCATGAAACGGCGCTGCCCTTCGGCATAAATGGTATCGAAGGCGAGCGAGCTTTTGCCTGATCCGCTCACGCCTGTGATCACAACCAGGCGATTGCGCGGAATGCGTACCGTGACATCGCGAAGGTTGTGCACGCGCGCGCCCGTCACTTCAATAAACGGTTGGTTAGCAGGATGTTGAATAACAGGCTCCAGGATGGCCTGCGCTGTACTTGATTCGCCGTTCAGAATGGCTGGTTTAGTCTTTGCTTTTGACATAGTCTGGGAAAACAACGCCGAAGGGATACGGTTTTGTGCAAAGGGCAAAAATAGGGAGAAATAATGCGTTGAAAAAGATATTTTAAAACAAAATGTCTGTAATTTTTGCGACCAGGATAATACATTGTTTTTTTCCCGGCCGTGCATTGGTTCAGCCGGCCGTTCGGGGTGTACAGAACGGTGCACGACTATCGGCAATAAAATCATCAACAATGATCCGAAACGTCATAAATCTGACACGGTTGAAAGTTTTTTTAATTGAACAGCACAAAAAGTAGAAATGCCGACCCTTAAGCGGTTGATGCGCAGTACATTTGCAGGAGAAAACCACATGAAAGCGCTCTGAGTCTTCCCGTCCGGAATCATGCGGGAAGGCTCTTTTTTAAAAACACTATTTTGTGCGCTTAATCCGAACCCGTCTCGGTTGCAGGCAATACAAAAAACCGGATATTCCTGATGTCTGAACTAGCTAAATTTATCGAACATACCACCCTGAAGCCCGACACAACTCTTGCAGATGTGCGGCGACTCTGTGAAGAAGCACAAAAGCACGGCTTTGCCGGTGTTTGCGTGCCACCCCTGTATGTTCGGGATTCTTGCAGGGTGCTTGGAGAAGGCCGGCAGGTCAGGGTTGTGACCGTTGTGGGGTTCCCTATGGGTTATTCTGCCATTCCTGCTAAAAGTGAAGAAATAAAACGCGCCATCGATGAAGGCGCCGACGATATTGACGCCGTCATTAATATTGCGGCGGTAAAAAGTGAAAACTGGAGCCATGTGGAGCGCGATATCGAGGCGGTGGCCAGGGCTACGCACATGCGTGGAAAGACCCTGAAACTGATCCTTGAATGCGGTTTGCTGACCGAAGCAGAAATGCGCCGGATCGGCACCCTGGCGGAAGCCGCCCATGTGGCCTGGTTGAAAACGGGCACCGGTTACCACGGACATTCCGCAACCGTCGACATGGTGAAGTTGCTGCGTACTGTTGCGCCTGAAGGCATAAAGATCAAGGCGTCGGGGGGCATCCGGACGGCTAAAGTGGCGGAAGCCCTGATTGCAGCCGGCGCAGAGCGCATCGGCACCTCTTCCTCTCTCGAGATCATCGGCGCCTGATTTTGTACCTTCCCTGACCAGAGCGCATACATAACCGATCAAAGGCACTGCTATGAAACAATATTCAAGAATGTACGGACAGCCGTCGCGGGTAATTGCCGTAGTACTCATATGGATATGCGGCGGAACGATTACCGGCGCACTGGCGCAGGAAGTTCAGATCAATGAAGATCCGCGGGTGAGTCAGCTGTGCAGAAACTGGATCAACGACAACCGCGCCAATCCGCATGTGGAAGGCTGGCGGGTGCAGATCATGGCTACTCCCGACCGGCAGCAGGTAGAAGAAGCGCGCAACAGGTTCCGAATTGCACATCCGGAAGTGCCTGCCGAGTGGACACAGGAAAAACCGTATTACAAACTTCGCGTGGGCGCATTCAGGAATAAACTCGATGCCATGGCGTTTATAGCCCTATTGACCGATTATCCGGGAGCATATCCCGCAAAAGACGGCAACATCCATCCGCGCGATTTTATTGATTAGGAAAGACGATGGCTACATCCAAACAATCGGTGTTTCAACTGGGCGAGCTGGACCGGATCACCATCTGGCTTTATGCCGCACTGGTCTTTATCGGCTGGGGCATGATCTTTTCCGTGAATTATGACCCTGAAGCCGACACGTTCGGTTTTCTCGATCTGGACAATAACGCGGGCAAGCAAATGTTTTTTATCATCATCTGCCTTGCCCTGATGTTTTTCATTTTCATGACCGATTGGGCCATCTGGCGGACCTATGCCCTCATTATTTATATTATCACCCTGATTATTTTGCCCGGCACCCTTATTTTCGGTCGGGAGATAAACGGCGCATATGCCTGGTACCAGTTGGGCGGCTTTTCGTTCCAGCCTTCCGAACTGGCCAAATTCGGGACCAGCCTTGCCCTGGCAGGGTATCTGAGTTCTACCGGGGTTAACCTGAACGAATGGCGCAGCCGCTTTATAGCCATTGGTATATTTATGTTGCCGGCGGCTATTATCCTCGCGCAATCGGATACAGGATCGGCCCTGGTGTTTTTTTCCTTCGCGCTTGCCCTGTATCGCGAAGGACTGGCGCCTTCCTGGTATGTATTGGGTTTCGGTACGGCATGTTGCGCTATCCTGGGCCTGGCAACCAACCCGCCCTATACCATAGCGGTTTTTTTCATGATCCTTAATTTTTACCTGATCTCCCGTTTCAGGGAAAACAACCGCCCCTGGTGGATTGCCCTTGTGTTGACATTGTTGTTGACCATCTGGTGGCCTACCGTTTCCGGATGGTTTTTTACGGCGTACGGGCTGATTCCCGAGCAGGTCCCCAATCATGAATTACTGGTCCTGGTACCTCATATATTGCTGCTGATAGCGGCTTTTCTGCCCAATTACCTGCGAAAAAATGCCCTGATACAGAATAGCCTGCGCACCAAGTTGTTACTTCTCCTGCTGGCATCCGGGATAGTATTCGGTTCCAATTTTGCCAACAACAAGATACTGGCGCCTTACCAGCAGCAGCGCATCAAACTCTGGCTCAATCCTTCTGAAGCGGCAGCCGATGCCCGCGGTTCGGCCTACAACCTGCTGCATTCAAAAATGGCTATCGGTTCGGGCGGCTTCTGGGGTAAGGGCACGCTTAAAGGAAACATGACGAGGTTGAATTATGTGCCGGAGCAAACCACCGACTTCATTTTTTGTACTGTTGGAGAAGAGCAGGGCTTTTTGGGTGCACTGCTTGTGATTGCCCTGTTTGCTGCGCTTCTGGTACGCATCACCGTTCTCGCCGAACGCCAGCGATCCAACTTTTCCCGCATATACGCCTACTGTGTGGCGGGAATAGTCTTTGTGCATTTTATCGTCAATATTGGCATGACCATGGGCCTGTTCCCGATTATCGGAATACCCCTTCCTTTCCTTAGTTACGGCGGCTCCTCGCTTATCGGGTTTACCCTGATGATCGGCGTGCTGCTGAAGCTGGACAGCAACCGAAACCTCGCCTGACAAGCCCTTCGGACACCGGGCTCCCAATTCACACCCGAGCATGAATTTTACCCTTCAACATACGGACCCCGGTTCGAGCGCCCGTGCCGGGCTGATAGAAACGGAGCATGGCATCGTCGAAACGCCCATTTTTATGCCGGTGGGCACTGCCGGAACGGTAAAGGCGGTCCATCAGCACGAACTCGCCGACGATATACAGGCGCAGATATGTCTGGGCAATACGTATCACCTGTTTCTGCGCCCCGGACTCGAGGTACTTCAACAAGCAGGCGGCTTGCACCGGTTTAATGGCTGGTCAGGGCCCATACTTACCGATAGCGGCGGTTTTCAGGTATATTCGCTGGCTCACCGCAGAAAGATAAAAGAGGAAGGCGTAACCTTTCAAAGCCATATCGATGGTTCCAAACACACCTTTACACCCGAAGGGGTTATGGATATCCAGCGGGTGATCGGCGCCGACATCATTATGGCCTTCGACGAATGTACCCCCTACCCTTGCGAATACAAGTATGCCCATAAATCCATGGAACTGACGCACCGCTGGCTGGCGCGCTGCGTGGAGCGCTTCGACAATACAGCACCCCTCTATGGCTATTCGCAAACACTGTTTCCCATCGTTCAGGGTAGCACTTTTCCCGAACTGCGCAAAATATCGGCCGAAACCATAGCGTCCTTCGGGCGCGAAGGCAACGCCATCGGCGGCCTCTCGGTTGGCGAACCGGCTGAAGACATGTATGCCATGACCGAACTGGTAACCGGCATACTTCCCAAAGACAAGCCCCGGTACCTGATGGGTGTGGGCACACCGGAAAATATTCTGGAGTGCATCGCTCGCGGGATCGATATGTTCGACTGCGTGCTCCCGACGCGCAACGCGCGCCATGGCATGCTCTATACGGCAGCAGGTATTATCAATATCCGCAACGCCAAATGGAAAGAAGATTTTGATCCAATCGATGCCGACAGTCCGGTACACACCAGCCGGACGCACAGCAAGGCGTATTTGCGGCACCTGTTTATCAATGAAGAGATATTGGGCATGCAACTGGCCTCCCTGCAAAATCTCGGCTTTTTTCTTTGGCTCGTTGGCGAGGCGCGACGGCGCATTTCCGACGGCACCTTCTCCGAATGGAAAAGCCGAATGGTAAAACAGGTAAGCGTCAGGTTATAGGCGGATACTCCGATCGCGGACCGGAAAATCAAAATAAATAGGGCGGCCGACAGGATTCAGGCAGCGTTTCGGCTTGTTAAATCCTCTAATTCACCGAAACCTTAACACAAACGCCAAAATATGCCCCGGACCCGCTCCGTTTTCGCTCCGACCAACCAAGGCCAATCGTTAAATTTTATATTATTGACCGGCGAAACATCTGTATTTTTTTATCAAGAACCCGGAAAAACCTACCTTCGCGGACTTTAACAAAAAAAACTTGGGCGTTTTAGGATGCCCTGCCTAATATTGTACGCTGTTTTCATCCAAACTCTTTGGTCTGTCTGTCTATGAAAAAAACTACTTTACACATCCTTACTTTTTGTGTGGCGTTCTTGTCGGTGGTGACGTTGAAAGCCCAGGACATTCACTTTTCACAGTTCTACATGAGTCCGCTCAACCTGAATCCGGCCATGACGGGCGTGATGAACTGTAACCACCGGATTGTGGCCAATTACCGCAATCAATGGTCTTCCATCCTTAAAAACAATGCCTATAATACGTATTCGGCTTCGTACGACCAGAAACTTCCGGTAGGCCGTTACGATTATTTCGGACTTGGCGGCACCCTTTGGGGCGATAAAGCCGGCGCTTCCGAATTTGCAACCTTGCAGGCGCGCCTCTCCGGCTCTTACGCCAAAAAAATGGGCGGCTACCGCAAAAAAGCGCACTATCTCGTGCTTGGAGCAGATGTGGGTGTGAGCCAGCGCAGCATCAACAGCGCCAACCTGCAATGGCCCAGCCAGAACAACGGCAACGGTCAGTTTGATCCTACGAAAGACGGAGAGGTCATCGATGATCCGAACTTCATGTTTGTCGACCTGTCGGCAGGCGCCTTGTGGTTCAGCGTGTTCAGCGAAGATGCCAACCTGTATTTCGGCGGTGCTTTCAGCCACCTCAACCGCGCCAATCAGTCGTTCGAAAATCAAAACATTCCGCTGTACAGCAAATTCACGTTCCACGCCGGCGGTGAATTCATGATTGCCAAGAAGACCGGTCTGGTACCGGGTGTGGTTACTTTCCTGCAAGGCCCTTCGTTCCAGGTGAACGCCGGTACGTCGTTCAAGTTCCTGCTCGGCAACAGCCGCCGCCTCAATCAGGCCTTCCTGCTTGGCGCCTGGGCGCGTATGTCGAACAAACTGGATAGTGGAAAATTGATGGACGCCCTGATCATCAGCACGCGTTTCGATTACGAAAACTTCACGATCGGATTCAGCTACGATATCAACACATCGAGCCTGAACACGGCTACCAATGGTAACGGGTCTTTCGAGTTTTCGCTGGTGTACAAAATCTGCGGCCCGGAACGCCGTGGCGTTTACTGTCCGAATTTCTGATTTTTTTCGATACCCCGGCCTGTTAAAAGATTTCCGAACGCTTGTTTGCGCCGGAAATCTTTTTCATTTTTGCCAATTAAGTTGTAAAAGTAACGTTGGGTAATAACCCTCCATTTTGAAGCGTCGTTTATCCGCAAATTCTAAAACGAAAAATATATGTTTGGCAGCAACAAAAACACTGACGAAGTAAAAGCGGCCCCGGCTTCCACATCAAATGCCCTGAATGCTCTGGCAAAAGGCACTGTTGTAGAAGGCTCCATTCGTTGTGACAGCGACCTCCGCGTAGACGGTATGATCAAGGGAAAACTTACCTGTCAGGCAAAAGTAATTATCGGGCCGACGGGATCTGTTGAAGGCGAAATACGCTGTCAAAATGCCGTTATTGAAGGGCGCTTTAAAGGTAACCTGCAAGTATCTGAATTGCTTAACGTTCGCGAAACGGCAGAAGTAGACGGTGAGATCACCACCAATAAACTTTTGGTGCAAAGCGGTGCGCGCTTCAATGTCTCCTGCAAAATGGAGATAGGATCATCCAACGGCGCCGCCAAATCTCTTGACCTAAAAGAGTCGAACAATGCCGCAACCACAGCCGGCAAAGTCTCCGGAGGAAAAGAAGAAGTCCGCAATTAAGTCCGTCGCCAAATATGGCGGTATGGCGTTCCAGTTGCTGGGCGCCTGTTTGGCCGGGGTTTTCATTGGGCGGTGGCTTGATGCGTACTGGCAACTTGAACGCCCAACCTGGGCTGTTTTTTTGACCATATTCTTCATGATAGCTGCCTTGTATGGACTGTACCGGCAACTTTTGCGTGATTTCTAATTTTTTCTGCTCGTCCTATGGCTGTTGAGGCCATAGGACGATTTTGTTTTTCAGATATTCGCCTCATGGATGCAAAGACCTTTTTTAAATGGCTCGCCGTTGTGACGCTGGGCACCGGTTTGATTTTGGCCGGACTGCATAATTTTATTCCTCCGGCACAGGCGCACGGAAAGTTTGCGGTAGCGACGCTGCTGCTGTTTGTACTGGTATGTGTTGCCTTGTTTTTTGCAGGATCGGGCGCCGCCCGCAGCAAAAGCAGGGTGGCATTTATCAATCTTGTGTCTGCTTCGGTATTTGGCAAGATGGTGATCGCCATCGCTTTTCTATTTTTGTACCAGCGCGCGACAAAACCCGAAAATGAGTGGTTTGTAGGCATTTTTCTGTTGTGCTATATCACGTATACCGCTTTTGAAGTCTGGTTTATGACCCGGCTTGCCAAAACCTGATCAAGAATACATTGCTATGAAACGACCAAAGAGTGGAGAGTACGCTCCTTTCCATGAAAACTATCTCAAACTCCTGCCGCCGCGCGGCACGGCGCAAAGCCTGCTGAGAAGCTCGTTCAGGAATGCGCAGCAGGTTTTTTCTGCATTGCCGGAAGAAATGGGAGACTTTTCCTATCAGCCGGGCAAATGGACCATCAAACAGATGCTCGTACACCTGATCGACTCGGAACGGGTTTTTTCCTACCGCATTTTGTCGTTTATACGCGGCGACCGGATTGCGCTTCCGGGATTCAACCAGGACATCTGGATGGAGGAGGTGAACCCTTCGGGCCGGACCATAAAAGACCTGCTCAAGGAATGGAAGGCCGTGCGCGACAACACGTTGTTTCTGTTGAAACAGTGTACCGAAGAGCAATCAAAATTTCTCGGAACGGCCAGCGGCTGGAAGGTGACATCAAGAGCGTTGTTTTTCGTGATCGTCGGCCACCAGATACACCACATGAATGTCCTGCATGAAAAATACCTGTACAACCCGGTAGATTAGACCGGCGGCCGTACACATTGGGTTAGCCCTTCATGGCGAAAATATCTGCCACTTCTTTTTCGTACCTGGCGAGTAATGGCCCGCGTCGAAGTTTGAGTGTGGGCGTCAGCAGGCCGTTTTCAGGTGTCCAGGCGTCGTGCAACAGCCGGAATGCCCTTATTTTTTCAATGGTCCCGAGCCGTTCTTCATTGATGCGATCCACTTCCTGTTGGAACAACTTTTCGACCTTGGGATTCAGCACCATAAACTGTTCTGAGGTCCAGTGTACGTTGTTTTCGGCGCACCAGGCTTCCAGATAGGAAAAATTCGGCACCAGCAGTGCGCCGACAAAGGGCTGGTTGAGACCTACAACCAAGGCATGGCTGATGAAGGGGGATGTTTGGAGTTGTTGTTCCACGAATGCGGGCGCCACAAACTTCCCGCTGGTTGTTTTGAACAGTTCGTTTTTTCGACCCGTAACCCGAAGAAAGCGTTTGTACTCAAATTTACCCAGGTCGCCGGTTTTGAACCAGCCGTCTGCCGTAAAACGAGCGGCAGTTTCTTCGGGGAGGTTGAAGTAGCCGCTCATGATATTGGGCCCTTTTACTTCTATTTCACCGTCATTTTCCGGTGCTTCAGGGTCGGCCTCGCCGATTCGAACATCAACGCCGGGAGCCGGTATCCCGACCGTCCCGAAATGCACTCCCCCGGGTTCAAACCTGTTGAAGGCGATGACGGGGCTGGTTTCAGTAAGACCGTAGCCTTCGCGCACGTCTATTCCGGCAGCCGAAAACAACCTGCCAAGGCGTGGCTGCAGTGCCGCCGCGCCCACAGCGATATATTGAATACGCCCGCCCATGCGCTTTCGCCAGTGCCGGAACACGAACAGGTCGGCAAGCAGACGCTTGAAAAAATAATCTACCGGCATATCCCGTTCGCCGGAATAAGGAAAACGCTCACCCAGTCGAATCGCCCAATCCATTATTTTCCTGCGCAAAATGCCCGATTTGTTTCGCTCATCGAGCAGGCGTTCGTACATCCGCTCCAGCACCCGTGGCACGGCCGTGAAAAAATGCGGACGCACTTCAGGTAATATCCGGGGCAGGTGTTCTACGGCTTCTGCGTACCAAACTCCGGCGCCGGCAGCCTGGTACACGTAGGTCACCATGCGTTCAAAAATATGACTCAGCGGCAGGAAACTGACGGCAGTAATGTCGGGACCAACCGGAACGATGGCCAGCACAGATTTTACATTACTGACAATGTTAAGGTGCGAGAGCATGACCCCCTTGGGCATGCCGGTTGTGCCGGAGGTGTATAACAGGGTCGCCAGGTCGCTTTCGCGGATACTGTCGCGCAAATACTGTATTTTTTCAAGATCACGATTTTCGGGTTCAACAGCCAGCGCGTTCCAATAAATCACGGCGCCCTGTTCCGGATCCCGGAGTTTTTCAAAAGAGAAAATGAATTCCAGTCCGGGGCCTGCCGCGCGGAGTTTTTCCAGCATATTCTCGTTGCTGACAAAGCAGGCTTTCATGCCTGAATCGCGTATGATATGCGCGATCTCGTCGGGCCGGGCCGTGGCGTGTATCGGCACGGGAATGATACCGGTCTGGAGCATCGCTCCGTCGGCGATAACCCACTTCGGACTGCCGCAATGAGCCAGAACGCCTACTTTGTCGCCTTTGTGGAGTCCGCGGTGCAGAAGCCCTGCACTGATTTTATTTCGTTCGGCGAGGAGTTCGGCCGTACTCCAGGTCTGCCAGGCATCATGCTCCCGGCCCGCCATTGCCATTTGCTGCGGAAACCGTTTTTGCTGATAGTCAAGGATATCGAAGAGCCTGGTAAAATCCATTTTGTCAATGGTTATTCATTTTCATCCTTTTGATACTGACTGTAGCCAGGACGAGCAAACTGAGCACAAAGAACATTCCCATCGCCGCGACGCTGTTGCGCATACCGCCCGTGATCTGTTCTACAAAACCAAATACAAACGTACCGGCTACGGTGGAAACTTTGTCCATCACATCGTAAAAGCTGAAAAAAGAAGCGGTGTCAGGGGTGTTTTCGGGCAGCAGTTTGGCATAGGTCGCACGGGAAAGTGACTGAATGCCGCCCATAACCAGGCCCACGGCGACGGCCAGGAGATAAAAGTCGAGGCCCGTTCTTACAAAATAACCGGTGATACAAATGCCTGTCCAGACCGCCAGCATAACCATAATTGAAAATTTGTTGCCCTTGCGGCCCGACAGTTTGGCGGATGCCCAGGCCCCGCCGATGGCTACGATCTGGAGGATCAGAATGAGGAAGATCAGTTTCGTTGTATCAAACCCCAGTTCTTTTTCCGCAAAAACAGAGGCGAGAAAGAGCACTGCCTGCACGCCTGCGTTGTAGCAAAAGAAAGCGAACAGAAAAGCCTTGGTATTGGTATCTCCACTGACGACGCGCCAGACCTTCCGCAGCTCTTCATAGCCCCTGGTCAGCAGATTTTCGCGTGTCTCCGGCGGCGTATCGTCGGGCAGGCGGCGCAGCGGGATCTGGGCGAAGCCGATCCACCACAGTCCCACCATCACAAAGGCCGTCGGTACAGCGTGTATCCCGTCGGAGAAGCCGAACCAACCGTAATTCATAATAACGATCAAATTGGTAATCAGCAGGATAACACTTCCAATAAAGCCGTAGCTGAATCCTTTGGCGCTAACGTCGTCGTAGCGGTCCTCCGTTGCGATCAGGGGTAAAAAGGAATTATAAAATACAATACCGCCCGCAAATCCGATCGTGGCCATGATAAATCCCGTCACCCCTATCCAGAGGGTAGACATCCCGGTGAAGAAAACCAGCGAGATACATGCCAGCGACCCGACCAGGGTGAAAAAGCGCAGGAAGGATTTTTTCTTCCCGCCGTAATCGGCAATGCCCGACAGGATGGGCGACAGGGCTGCGATAATCAGGTAAGCCAGCGCAATACTCCAGGCATACAGGGTACTGTCCGACATCCGGATACCGAGTATATTTACCGTATCGTCTGTCAGCGTAAGAAAATAACCGGGAAAAATGGCGACGGTAATGACCAGCGCATAGGCGCTGTTCGCCCAGTCAAAAAAGGCCCATCCGGTGATGATACGTTCATCGTTTTTGGGGGCTAACGGCAATGACAATCGGGCAGGTGCTTCCACGTTGAGTATGTTTTCCAAATTTGTTCCGGTAAATGTAATACGTATGTGCCACTAGTGGGTCGTCCAGTGGTGTTTGGGAAATATCTCGCAATAAGGAGGTTCGCGGCGGCAAAAACCAAAAAGGAGTATACCTTTTTCATGGGGTGAGCATTTAAACCTGGACGAAATGTGCTTTTATCACCAACCAGATAAATGCCGGATTGGGCAGTGGGTTATTCCACGATAACTTCATCTACAAACAGCCATGCACCGTTGCCGGCCCCCGGCGCACCGGGCGGTATCACGCCGAACGTCGTGGCCACAAATTTCAGGTACCGTGCCGAGGCGCCGGGGGTATCCAGCCGAACCGTTTCAACAGTAATACCGTTCATGCTTTCTGCCGGAATATCCTGCCGGGCCAGCAGTTTGAACTGTTGACCGTCGTCGGAGCCATACACCTCGACGCCTTTGGGTGGATATATCCACGACACCTTGCTATTGACGAAGTGGGTGGTCACTGTACTGATTGATGTTGTCGCGCCCAGGTCGATCACCGGGTCGATATCATGATTGACCAGACCCACCCAACTGCCCCAGGTCTTCGCGTTGCCCGTCACACCATTGGTGAGTGCAAATTGCTCACCGCCGGTATACTGGTCGGGTATCCGCGGCATGGTATAAGGTTTTCCGCTTGCCTTGTGTACGAGATATTGCACGGTTTTTACCTTTCCCTGTTGCTGATTTGCCTCAAAAACCGCCGCTTTTACTGTTGTGCTGGTAGCGATCGCAAACGGGGCGTCATACTTTTTTGATTTGTGCGTCGGTTCTTTTCCATCTGTGGTGTACCTGATCTCCATATCTGTGGCAACGGTGCTGAGACTCACCTTACTGTTTGAAAAGGACGCCAGGACATCGAAATAACTTTTTGCGTAGTTGACGCCCAGTGCGTCCAGCCGCGCGAAGTGTACCCCGAGCCGCTGTGCAAAATCCGGCCAGTTTCTTTTGTTTTTTGACGTCCATAACACCTCCGAAAGGGCGCACACACGCGGATAGGCCATATATTCCACATAATCCGGGGTGGTCATATATTCTGTCCACACATTGGCCTGGGCGCCGAGGATAAAAACGGCTTCGTCGGATGTAAGCGCATCCGGGACGGGTTCGTATCCGTAAACTTTTTCGAGCGTTGTATAGCCTCCGATCGCAGTAGGCTCCGTTGCCGGATCACTTTGGTAATAATCGAAATACACATGCGAGCCGGGGGTCATCACGACATCGTGATGCGCCTTTGCGGCGGCAATGCCGCCTTCGGTGCCGCGCCAGCTCATGACGGTAGCATTCGGCGCGAGACCTCCTTCCAGTATTTCATCCCAGCCGATGAGTTTTTTACCGTGCCTGGCAAGCATCACCTCCGCACGGTGGATAAAGTAGCTCTGCAACTCGTGCGCATCTTTCAGCCCTTCATCTTTCATTCTTTTCCGACATTTCGGGCATGCTTCCCATTTTGTTTTGGGACATTCATCGCCGCCGATGTGCACATATGGGCCGGGGAACAGGGCGACAACTTCATTCAATACATTGTCTATAAAATCAAAAGTCTGCTCGTTGCCTGCGCAGAACACATCGTCGAATACTCCCCATGTTGTCTCCGTTGAATAAGGGCCGCCGGTGCAACCCAGTTCCGGATAAGCCGCCAGTGCCGCCAGTGCGTGACCGGGCATTTCGATTTCCGGTATGATGGTTACAAACCGGTTGCTTGCGTATGCCACCACATCTTTTATTTCTTCCTGCGTATAGTACCCGCAGTATGATTTCCCGTCGAATCGCTGCGGCTGGTCGGAATAATGCCCGATCAGGGTCTCGTTTCTGCAGGCAGCCACAGTTTGCAGTTTCGGATATTTCTTGATCTCGATACGCCAGCCCTGATCCTCCGTCAGGTGCCAGTGGAAGGTGTTGAGCTTGTGGGTCGCCAGCAGGTCGATGTATTTTTTGATAAAAGCAACCGGAAAAATATGCCGACCCACGTCGAGATGAAGTCCGCGATACCGGAACCGGGGCGCATCTTCGACAACACAGCACGTGGCGGTCCAGGCAGCGGGTGCGATTGTCCTGGCTGTGTTGTTGAAAGCGGGCGGGAAAATTTGCCGGAGTGTTTGCACGGCATAAAAAGCCCCGGCAGCCGTCTGCGCGCGGATGTAGATGGCGTTTTGGGTGACTTCAAGTTTATAGCCTTCCGGACTGGCGATGTTTTGGTCGGGTAAAAAATATATGGCGTTGGGCCTCGGATCACGCATCTCTTTTTTCAGGTGCTGGCTCACCAGTTGATAGCCCGTGCTCTGGTGCGCGATGATCATAAAATATTGCGCTGCGGTTTCCCAGTCTGTTTTGCCTTCGGGTATATATATGCGGGTATCCGCATTCAGGGTGAAAACTCCGTCGCCGGCTTCGGCGAGGGCGGGCTGGGGAACAATGTTTAGGGCCGGCTTCTGGCAGTTACTGCTTGAGAATAGCATCATAAATAGGAGAAAGGCGAAATATTTATGCGGGTTCATGACAAATTAATTTTTCAAAACATCAAATATGCGGCTGCCGGGAAGTGAGGCTCAACAAATCACAGCGCCTTCCTGGTTTACCGGCGAAATGAATATTTCACTTTCCGTTTTATGCCGGGCAAAGGCCTTCTGCATGGCAAGGCCGGCATTTTCGGCGGCCAGGCTATTGGCGCTCAAGGCAAAAACAGAAGGGCCGGCGCCGGAGATACTGCACCCCAGTACCCCCTCCGCCAACGCCGCTTCCTTCACGTCATAAAATCCGGGAATCAGCCCGGCCCGTTGCGGTTCGATGATCTCGTCGCGCAAGCTGCGCCCGATCAGGCCAATGTCGCCATTGAACAATCCTACGATAAAACCGCCTACGTTGGCGCTTTGGCGGACGAACTGTTCCATACCAACTTCCGGCTTCAGGATAGCCCGGGCGCTTTTGGTCAGAATCTCGACATGCGGATAAACAACGGTGATGTAAAGGCCGCGTGGCACGTGCAGGCGATGCACGTCGAGGGTGGCGCCATCGCGAATAAGTACGATACCGCCGAGCAGCGACGGCGCTACATTATCAGTGATAAAACTGCCTGTCGCGACCTGTTCGCCTTCGCAGGCAAAAGGCAGCAAGTCTCGTTTACTCAACCCTGTTCGCAACAATTCACTTACGGCAAAAACGGCTGCCACGGCGCTGGCTGCGCTGCTGCCGAGACCGCTGCCAAAGGGCATTTTTTTATGTATTTCCAGTTCGATTCCCCGTCCTGCTTCGCCGAGATATTGCAGCAGGTGCAGCGCCGCGACGCCTGCGGTATTTTTTTCCACCTCATAAGGGAGTTTACCCTGGTGGCCTGTAATTTTGGTAATGCGCAAGCCCGGTGTATCGCTTTTTCGCGCGATCACTTCATCGCCCGGGCGCTCCAGCGCCATGCCCAAAATATCGAAACCCACGCCTATGTTGCCGACGGTCGCCGGCGCAAATGCCTTGATGCCCAAAATAATGTGAGTGTTAAGTGTTAAGTGTTAAGCGATAAGTGTTAAGTAGTATGAAATACCCATAATGGCCTATGAATCAACACTTAACACTTAACACTTACCACTTTCAAAAAATGCCTTGTTCCGGGTTTGCACCGGGTATATCTTTAAAATAGTTCCAGATGTATGCGATATCCGCTTCTTCGTTGTTGGTCGGGTAGAAAAGTTGCGGGTCGAAGTGCACTTCTTTCTTTTCCCAATTGAAGGTACACAGGCAAATGGGTACACCGGCGAGCCGGGCGATGTGGTAAAAGCCTGTTTTGAACTTTTCCACTTTTTTACGGGTGCCTTCCGGCGCCAATACGAGGTGCATGCGTTTTTCGCGTTGAAACGCATCTGCAGTAGCAGACACGAAATTGTGGCTCTGGGAGCGATCGACAGGTATTCCACCCAGCCAGCGAAAAAAATAGCCGAACGGCCAGCGAAATATGGTGTGTTTGCCGACGTAATTGGCGCGAAACTTTCCGGCACTGTTGACGAGCACGCCGACGGGGAAATCCCAGTTCGAGGTGTGCGGAGCAGCAGCGATAACTACCTTGGAAAGTTCATACGGATAGTGGCCGGTGACCTTCCAGCCCCAGAGTTTCAAAATGAGCCTGCTTAACCAACTGAACATAACCTTGTATGCTTAAGCGATACAGCGCCTGTAAGGGTGTCTGTTAAAAGACATTGTCTTAATTTGCCGGATCGTGAAGTTCCAATAAAGCGACATTTTCGATATGATGTGTATGCGGAAACATGTCTACCGGTTGCACCTTTCGCACGGAATATTTTTCGGACAGCAGCTGCAGGTCGCGCGCTTGTGTGGCGGGGTTGCAACTGACGTATACAATGCGCGGAGCCGCCAGGTCGAGCAGGAAACGCACGGCTTTTTCGTGCATCCCTGCGCGTGGGGGATCGGTGATCACCACATCAGGCTTGCCGTGCAGGGCTGAAAATTCAGGGTTCAATATATTTTTTACGTCGCCTGTATAAAATACGGCATTTTGGATGTCGTTCAGGCGCATGTTTTCCTCCGCATCGACAATTGCTTCAGGTATTTCTTCAATACCGACCACCTGCCGGCATTGCCGGGCGAGGTACAAAGCAATACTTCCTGTTCCGGTATACAGATCGTATACATTTTCGGTACCGGTAAGGCCTGCAAAATCGGCCGTAACATCGTACAAACGTTTCCCCTGAATCGAGTTGGTCTGGAAAAAGGATTTTGGACCTATTTTAAACCGGAGGTCGCCCATCTGCTCCACTACGTATCCTTTGCCCGAATAGGTCAGCATTTCCAGATCGAACATCGAATCGTTGAGTTTGGTATTGATGCAGTATACGAGTGTTGTCAGCTTGGGGAATTTTTCCAGGATGCCATCCAGGTAGCGCTTTATGGCTTTTTCGTCGGGCTGTGCAAAACTGACCAGTAACATGACTTCACCTGTAGTGGTGAGGCGTACCATCAAATTGCGCAGGAACCCGGTGTGGCGCCTCAGGTCGTAATAGCTCAGTCCCTGGGCTGCCGCAATGTCGCGACAACCATTGCGCAACGCATTAGAGGGATCGGCCTGCAGCCAGCAATGCCCGATGTCGATGATCTTGTCAAAAAATCCGGCTTTGTGAAAGCCAAGGGCGTTCAATTCGGTTCCTTCCGGTATGTTGTTGAGCTCACCGGGCAGCAGCCAGCGCCGGTTGGAAAAGCCGAATTCCAGTTTGTTCCGGTAATAAGTTGTCTGCGGTGCACCCAGAATAGGCAGAAATTCATCCGGGGTGATTTTTCCGATCCGCAGCAGCGCATCTTCCACCACCAGTTGCTTATGACGCAATTGTGCTGCGTAATCGAGATTTTGCCACTTGCAGCCCCCGCAAATAGCGAAATGTTCGCAAAAAGGCTCAATCCGGTCGGGAGAAGGTGTAACGAGGCGTTCAACCGTTCCTTCGGCAAAACCGCTTTTTTTCTTCTGGACGAATACGTCTACTACATCGCCGGGGACGCCGCCCTGTACGAATACCGTGAGGCCCTCGGGCGTACGACCGACGCCTTTACCTCGATCGGCAATGCCGTGGATGGGTACTCCCTGAATAATACTGTGCTTTTTTGCCATAAACCGGGGTGCAAAAATAGCATAAACAGCCGGAATCTATCCGGATGCCATTTAAGTACTGTGACAAGATTATTCAAACCATTTATGACCAGCCCTTTTGCCGCTACTCAGCGTTGCTCACTCCTAAAAGACCCCGGGTATTCGCGTCGTTCGCGCCTTGACCAGCAACAAAATGACTTGGTCAAAATGATTCAATAATCTTGTCACAGTCCTTAGTTGTGCATAGTAATAACTATTCTATCCGCTATCTTGCCAGCTCGTTCGATCAGTTAATATTTACACATGAACCGCAAACGTCTCCTTATTGCGCTGGCAGTATCGGCCGTGCTCATACAGCTGGTGCACATCGATAAGACAAATCCGCCCGTAGATCCCAAAATTGATTTTCAAACCATAGCACAGCCACCGGCAGAAGTGCTGTCTGCAATCAGAGCTGCTTGTTACGACTGCCATTCCTATGAGACCACTTATCCCTGGTACAGCAATGTCGCCCCTGTATCGTGGTGGATGAAATGGCACATGAACGAAGCTATCGAGCATTTTAACTTCTCTACGCTGGGTAGTTTGAACGCCGAAGACCTGAAATCGGTACTCGGCAGTGCTGCCGAAGAGATACGCAAGGGTGAAATGCCGCTCCGCAGCTATACCTGGATGCATCCGCAGGCAAGGCTCAGTGATGAGCAACGCGCGCTGCTTGCCCACTGGCTGGAAAACTTTACCCCGCTATCGACAGGATACGGAACGACGGAGGGCAACCCGAAGGATATAAATAGAGCGCAATACCCTCGCTAAACTTATCTGTTTATGAAGACGACAATCTTAACGCTATTCTTTTTGCTGCTTACTCTACCTGTTTTTCTGTCGGCACAAGGCAAAAAAGCGCTCGACCATGCTGATGTAATGCAGTGGAAAAAAATTGAACAACCCCGTATTTCAAACGATGGAAAGTGGGTAGCCTGGGTACAGGTCTTGGTGTCGGACGGCGACCCCGAACTGCACCTCTGGGACGGCCGTTCGGAAAAGGAAGTCATTTTTCCCAGAGGCACGGAAGCGCGCTTTACTGAAGACAACCAGTACCTGGTTTTTCGCATAAAACCTGCACTCGACACCTTGAAAGCACAGCGCAGACGCAAGGTGAAGGACGAGAACCTGCCCAAGGATACGCTTGCCATTTACCGGCTGGCGGATGCAACACTCGACAAAATTCCCAACCTCAAAAATTTTGCGGTGCCAGAGAAGTGGTCGGGATGGATGGCATTTCAGATGGAATCAGGAAAACCCGCCCCTGCCGCAAAAGATACCACCGCTGATGGAAGTAAAGCGAGTAAACCTGACCGGGAAAAAAGCACTAAAAAATCAAAAAAGGAAGACAAGGATAACGGATACCGGCTTGTTGTTCGAAACATGCGTTCCGGTACCCAGGATACCATTGCTTATGTCCAGGAGTTTGTGCTGGCGGAAAAGAGCCCGTTCCTGCTTGTGCAGACGACCGGCAAGGGCGACACACTTTCCTTCCCGGCCAATCCGAAACTGACAGATGCGGGCGTCTACTGGCTGGATCTTGAACAAAATAACATCCGGCCGCTATTTCGAGGCAAGTGCAAGTACAAACAACTGGCTTTTAACGAGACGGGTGTTCAGGCCGCTTTTCTTGCCGATACGGACACGTCGAAAGCCCGCTACCGGCCCTGGCAGCTTTGCTATTGGCGCGCCGGACAGGACTCTGCCGCCACTATTGCCACTTCGACAAGTTCATTTCTACCGCCGCTCACCAACCCGCAGCAAGCCACTCAGCCTGCAAAATGGCTGCTTAGTGAAGACGCCCGGCCACAGTTTTCAGAAGACGGCTCCAAACTTTACTTCGGTATAGCTCCGCCGCCAATTCTCAACGACACCACCCTGCTGCCCGAAGAGATCGTAAATGTGGAGGTTTGGAACTGGTCGGATGAACGCCTGTATACCCAGCAGGAATCCAGACTCCAAAATGAAAAAAAACGCTCCTACCCGGTAGTATGGCACGTTCGGGACAACCGTTTTGTTCAGCTCGGCTCACCCGAAGTGCCGGAACTTCGGTTTCAGGAACAACGCGACGCTGCCCTGGCGCTTGGTTTTACGGAAGAGCCTTATGCGCGTTACGTAACCTGGGAAGGTACCGCACACAAGGACCTTTATGCCGTAGACGTCAATTCAGGTACCAAAACACGGATTGTCGGCGATTTGCGCTGCAACCCCCGGCTTTCTCCTGCGGGCAAGTACATTGCCTGGTGGAGCGACCCTGATACCGCCTGGTTTGCCTGGAATGCCCGAACGGCAGCCATATCCCGGCTGAGCGATAACAACAGCACACGGTTTTTCAGCGAGGAAAATGATGTGCCCGATTATCCGAACGAATATGGCGTGGCCGGCTGGCTGCACGATGATGCGGCGATTCTGATTTACGACAAATACGACCTTTGGGCGGCAGACCCGGAAGGCAAAAAAGCGCCGCAGCGCCTCACCCGGGGCCGGGAAGAAGAGACGGTGTACCGGTATATAAAACTTGATCCTGAAGAGCGCGATATCCAGCCTGGCGCGACCCTGTTGCTGCACCGGTTCAATGACCGGACCAAGGCTGAAGGCTATGCCTTTTTCGACCTCAAAAAAGGGATACTTACCCCCTGGCTTGGCGGCGATTTTTCCTATACCCGGCAGCCGCTCAAAGCCAAAAACACCAACGTGCTGTTGTTTACGAAGGAAAACTACAAGGTCTTTCCGGACCTGGAACTGATCTCCATGCCGGGGGCGGGGAAACAGGACAGAAGCCTTGCACGCAGAATATCCAATGCCAATCCGCAACAGGCGGAATTCAACTGGGGTAGTATCGAGCTGGTGGAATGGACTGCTCTTTCGGGTGAAAAACATCAGGGTTTGCTTGTCAAACCCGAAGGCTATGACCCGTCGAAGCGGTATCCTATGATCGTCAATTTTTACGAAAAACTGTCAGACGGGCTATACAAACACCGTGCGCCCGAATTCCACCGCTCCCAGATCAACTGGACATTTTATGCCAGCCGGGGGTATCTGGTATTTGCTCCCGACATCCATTACCGCACGGGTTATCCGGGCGAATGCGCCTACGACGCGATCGTCAGCGGCGTCGCGTCGCTGATAGACAAAGGGCTTGCCGACCCCAAACGCGTCGCTTTGCAGGGGCACTCCTGGGGTGGCTATCAGGCTGCATACGTCGTGACCCGCACCAATATGTTTGCCTGTGCCGAAGCCGGGGCGCCGGTTGCCAACATGACCTCTGCGTATGGCGGGATACGTTGGGAGTCGGGCCTGAGCCGCGCCTTTCAGTACGAGCACCAGCAGAGCCGGATCGGGGGCAGCCTGTGGGAATATCCGATGCGTTATCTGGAAAACTCTCCCCTGTTCTCACTCGACAAAGTACAGACACCGCTGCTCATTTTGCACAACGACAAAGACGGCGCCGTGCCCTGGTATCAGGGCATAGAACTGTTTACAGCGTTGCGCCGGCTTGGCAAGCCGGCGTGGATGCTCAACTACAACGACGAGCCGCACTGGCCAGTAAAGCTCCAGAACCGCATCGATTTCCAGATACGGATGGCGCAGTTTTTCGATCACTACCTGCTCGGCAAACCGCAACCGCAGTGGATGCTGCACGGCGTGGGACCGGAAGCAAAGGGTATTTTGCAGGGATTGGAAGAGGTTGGAGGCAACTAACGACCTCCCGGCGGCGGCAGAGAGTCGTCGGGCAGATTGTGCGCCGGTGTAAATGCAGGCTTGTCCTCTACGATGAGTTGGCCATCCTTGTTGATGGTGAAAACTTCGTTGAACTTTTCCACCTTGGCTTTGCCTTTTATGAAATCACCTGCCCGCTCAAACTGGGGCTGTATGACGACCGTTCCATTTCTGTTGCAATAGCCCCATTTGCCGTCTTTTTTGATTAAAGCCATGCCTTCGGAAAAAGGCGTAATCGCTTCGTATTCAGGAGGGATGATATAATGTCCGGCATTGTCGATCAAACCGAATTTCCCGGCATTTACGACCTGGGCAACGCCGTCCTTAAAATTGACACCGAGGTCAAACTGGTGGTTGATTTGTGTTTCACCCGAAGATTTGATCACCCCCCATTTGCCATCCTTAACCACCCAGGCGAGTCCCTCCGAGAAGTCGGCAGCCCAATCGTATTTCGGGTCCAGGACGAGTTCTCCGGTTGTATCGGTGAAGCCCCATTTGCCGTCTTTACAAACAGGGGCCAGGCCACCTGAAAAGTTGCCCGAATTATTGATTTGAGGCAAAAAACTCAAATACGCTCTCTCCTGGCTGTAGTTGTACAAATAATCTGAAAATACGGTATAATCGTTTCTGAAACTATATCCTTGGTATCGCTGCTGGTATTCGCTCCATTCCAGGGTGTTGTTGTATTCATAGTAATTGGGTACTTCGTAGCGAAATGGAATAACTGTTTTGCCAGTTTTATCCACATAGCCACGGTAGCCCTCATTTTCTATTTTGGCAAGACCCTCACTAAATATGCCGGCAATGTTCATTTGCGGCTCTAGCAGCCATTCCCCTTTTTTGTTGATCAGCCCCCACAGGTAATTTTTGGACACCCAGGCGACGTCGCCGTCAAAGTCTCTGTGATCCGAAAACTGGGGTTCTATCAAGACTTCGCCGCGTTGATTGATTACACCCCAAAGGGTATTATAGTCATTTTCCTTTAATACTCCGATCCATGCCATATTGTCGTTAAACAAGCTTACCGAATAGTATTTCGGTGCGATGACGGAATCGGTTTCCTGGTTGTAATACCCCCATTTGTAGCGGTAGCTATAGTAATCCAGTTCCCTGATCGGCGCCATTTTTTCCGTTGTCGGTTGGATAAAGTCGATTTTTATTCTGCTGATAAAACGCCCTTTTGCATCCAGTAGGCCGCTTTCTCCCCCCATGCTTACGATGGCCAGGCCGTTGGTGAACTGATAGGTTTCGTCAAATTTGGGCGGGATAACCCACTCGCCTTTTTTATCCATAAACCCCCATCGGCCGTTTTCCCTGAATGCGGCCAACCCTTCATAAAATCCCCTGCCCCGGTTGTAAAAATCATAGCCGGAGTTTTCATCGAGGGGTCTTTGAATAATAAACTTTCCGGTTTTGTCAATCAACCCCCAGGTGCTGTCCAGGGTCACGGCTGCTATTCCGTCAGAAAACCCGGAAGCCATTTTGTATTTAAAGGGTAACACGACTTTACCCGTCGAATCGATATATCCGTACAAGTCCTCTCCTCCGCCTCTGAACGCTGACCTTGTTCCTCTTTCAGACACCGCAGCAAGACCCTCGGTAAAAGGTGATGGCGACTGATATTTGGCCTCGGCGACCCACTCTCCTTTCTTACTGATCAGGCCATAATACCCGGGATTATCAGATACCCATGCCACTCCTGCGTGGAAGTTCTGTGCGTCTCGGAATTGGAAGGGGATGATCTGGTTGCCTTTTTGGTCGATGTAGCCCCATTTTTCATCCTTTTGTACTGCTGCGAGCCCTTCCGTAAAGGTATTGGTGTAGACAAAAGCCGGTGGAATGGCGAGTACGCCATTAGTGTCGGCAAAGCCCCAGAGGCTTCCAATTTTCACAGGGGCCAATCCTTCTGAAAAAGGTCCCAATTCATCAAACGTCAGATCGGAGATATAATCCCCTGACTTGTTGATCAGCCGCTTTTTTTTGTCGCTTTGCACAACTTGTGCCAATCCGTTTTCTAAAAAAGCATACGCCGCGTCAAACTGTGGTTCTATAACGAAATTGCCGGTTTTGTCGATATATCCCCATTTATCGGTCTTATTGACTTTGACTGCTGCCAGGCCTTGTGAAAAGCTGTTTGTTTTTTCGAATCTGAAAGGTATGGCAGTAGCGCCGGTCGTATCGATATAGCCGCGTAAACTGTCCAGTTCTGCAGGCGCAAGTCCTTCAGAAAAATCGGTGAGAAGGTCAAACCGAAGCGGAACAACGAGTTCTCCCCGGCTGTTTATTGCTCCGTATTTATCTTTGAGCAAAACAATGGCAAGCCCGTTTTCAAAATCGCTGATCCGATCGTATTCCGGCTGCACCACGATTTTTCCGGCTTTGTCGATCATACCCCATTTTCCCGGCTTTTGGGCATAGCTGACCCCGGGCCGGATAAAGAAGCCGTTTGAAAACTCCGGCGATGCAACCCAGCGTCCGGTTCCGTCAATGATACCCAAATTGCCGTTGAAGTCTTTTTTCGCCCACGCTATCCCGCCGGTAAAGGCTGTGATTGAAGCAAATTCAGGCTTGATCACCTCCTGCCCCCGGATATCGATAGCGCCCCATTTATCTTTTTTCTGGACGATGGCCAGTCCGCAACTGAACGTGTCAATGCTTTCATACCAGTCCATGCCCGGCAAGGGGATGCCGCGAAAATCGACAAAGGTGTATTTTTTGTCTTTACGCACTTTGTAGAACCCCCTGTTGGTAGGAAAGAGGTAATCGTATTCCTGACAGGTTTTTCCCAAAGTGTCGACGAGCAGGTAAAATCCGCTCCTGCGGGCGATAGCATAGCCGTTGCGTTGGAAGGTGTCAGGATCTTCAAATTCAAACCCTGTCCATTGTTTGCCGTCGCGGTCGATCACGGCAAACTTTCCGTTTTTATAGGCCCACGCCCGGTTCTGGGTAAATCCGAAAAAACCGATGAGCCGCTCTGCCTTGTCCAGGGCTTTTTTGGTCCTGGCCTCGGCCCTTTGCGCGCGTTCGGCGTTTGCATCGGCCATTTTTCGCTGGTTCTCGATCAGCTCAAACACTTTGAGTATTTCGGCATCGATGGCCTCCGTTGCCGAAGGGCAACAGACCCGTGCGGCGTTGTATTGTATAATAGCCTGGTTGAAATCGGGTTTGCGCGCAGCATCCTGTGCGGCGTTGATAAAGGTTTGAAAACGCCCGCAGTCCTCTTTAGGACATTTAATGGTCTGAGCGGAAAGGCCGGTATACCATAACAGTGCAATGCAAACAGGAAGGGTTTTCATGGTTGGCGGAAGTTTTATATTATCAAGGAATTCGTGTCAAACGCTTGTCAACGGCCCTGCAACAAGCGGTACTCCTGCATTCGCGTTGCCAGGGCAACGTTGGCGGAATCGATGGTCATGCCTTGCTCCAGTTCGCCGATGGCCAGATCAAGGGCGCCGGCTTTCCGGTATACTTCGGCATTCTGAAGCCGTTTTTCGATCTCCAGTCTGTTGCGCGCGGCTTGTTCCGTTTTGAACTGAGACAAAGCCTGTTCGGCCTTTTGTTTGGCTTCGTCGGCTTTCCGGCGTTGCCCCAGGGCATAGATCAGCGCTGCTATGGAAAGCACAGACAGTACGAACCCGGCGATGGCGAGCATGTATGCGCGGCGTTTTTTCCGGCGTTCATTGGACAGTTCTGCTTCCCGGGCGGCAGCCTCGGCGGCTTCAAGCGCCTTTTGTTCGCTTTCCACTCGTCTTACCTTGGCTTTCAGTACGGGCACCACCAGGGTATCGTGGCTGAGTTCGTATGTATAGCCGCCGCGAAGGCTGGGCTCCGCCCGCAACAGGTGGGTGTCGACCAGCCTGCGCAGCAGGTCGTCGGATATCTCGAAGTCATCGCGTATCTGGCCTTCATAAAGGGTGAGCCTGCGCTGCTCCTTTTCATATACCAGGCCCTCCTCGATCAGCCTTCTGGCGGCCAGTTGTTCTTCGGGGTCTTCAATACGCGCGATCTGGTTGTCGTAATAGTTGCGAAATACCTCTTCCGGATCGCCGATGTCGTTGTGGTCGATGTAGGTATCGTTCTCGTCAATCACCTTTTGCTCGACCGACTGGCAGAGTATCTGCAACTGGAATGACTCTACCGGGCCACCGCGTGTGAGGTAGCCGAGCATGGTATCGAGCGCCTGGGGTGTGTATTCAAAAGGAAGCGAGATAAAATCGCCGGCCATTTTGGCAGGCTGGACAATTGCGGCCCGGGCTTCGGTTTTGGAGAGCGACTGCAGTTCGTAGCGGTTGGCAAGTATCTGGGGTACCTGCGGTTTCAGGATATCGAGCAGGCTCATTCTGTCGGATCGGATGGCGCACACGATGCGGATGGTCATGCGTTGCTCGAGTGCATCCTCATCTTCGTTCGATATCAGATCGGGCTGAGCGACCCGGAACAGTTCCGTCATTTTGCGTACGCGCTGGGGCACTGCCGTTTGCAGCAATTCCGCAAACTGCCGGCCAAACTGCTGTATGGCTTCTTCGGGATAGGTAAAGAGCTCTTCAAACTGGTCGAACACCAGCAACAGACCTTTTGAAACGCCTGATTTGGCATCGTTCAATTGCCGGGTCTTGGCCGCGTACCACAGCGACCGGTCGTCGGGATATATCTTTTCGAGGAATGTCTGTTGCCCATACCCCTTGCGAATGGCTTCCCGTGCGATTTGAGCGGGCATTTCCGTTTTGCTCTCCGTCCAGGCATTAAAGCGAATATTGAGTGCCGTAAGCCGTCCTTCCTGTTCCACGAGCGGCAGAATGCCTGCGTTGAGCAGCGAGCTTTTACCCAGTCCGGATTTGGAATACAGGATGATCAGTTGCTGCAACTGGATCAGGCCGTACAGTTCGCGGACGGCTTTTTCACGCCCGAAAAACAAGTGCTGCTGATCGGGCGAGAACGGCCTGGCGCCGGGATATCTGTTTGATTGGTGGGCTTGCAAGGTGTAGATGATTTCAAATGGTTGTCAGCCCGGCATTCCCGCCGGTGCAGGCCCGGGACTACCGATCTCCCGAATATTGTTGATGAGCGCCAGCAGGTCAAAATTTATCCTGGCCCGTTCCACCAGGTCTTCCTGGGAATAGGTCAGTCCCCGCTGCGTTTTCTTTTCCATCTCTTCAAAGCGGTTCATCAGCAGCACGATGTCGGTAAAAAAGCCGCTGTACTTCGCATTCTTGCTTCGCACCGGGGTAAGGTAAAGGCGCAGGGCATCGAGTGCTTCCCGCGTTTTTGCATAGGCGATCAGGTCGACGATGGTATCGAGGCTGATGCTCTCCGCCGGTACGGAGGAATCTGACGTCACCTCGGCTTTCCGAAGCAGGTTTTGGCTTGCGCAGCGTTCGTACAACTCATTGACGAACAACTCGACGTTCTCGTCTACAAACTGTATCTTGAACTGCTCCTCATACATTGAACGGGTACGGCGCGTGAGGGTAGGTTTCGGCGAAATGCGTTCGAATCGCGCGCCGTCTACGTGCAGGCTCAGCACGCGCAGCAGCAGCTGCATATACCATTTATCGAATGGCAGGCCCAGAAATATATAGTTACTGGCCTGCATCAACTCCGCCTTGAATTCCATGTTCATCTTGCCGCCCAGAAAGACTGCCTCCAGGTACCCGAAAAGGTCATTGTGGGTCAGTACCAGCGACTCGTCCTCTTCAACCCAGCCGAGGAGATTGTACACGACGGGTTGCTCGCCGATTTTCACCTCCTGTGTTCGCGCCGGCTGGTTGAAATGGTAAAAATCGCATTGGTGCTCGATACCCTTGCGCTGCATGATGTTGGAAAGCAGGCGGTCGGGTGTGAGCGTAACAATGATGGGAAACGGCATGGCGGCGACCTTTTCAAAGATCGACTCCGCTTTGGGGAAGGCCTGGCTGTAAAACTGCCGAATCTGCGAAATGACCCGGCTCTTGAATTTGTTTTCCCGGAAAAGGAAAAAACCGTCGTGGTAATAGGATCGGATAAAAGGATTCTCCGGGTTGCGCGCGTCCAATGCGCGGCTAAGCGCTTCTTCAAGCGTCGTGCCCTCGCTATCGGTATACACCTGAGGGCCGATAAACAATACGCACTTGTTGCGGCGTATGGTGTCTATTACAAAATTCCAGTCTGTAGACAAGGTGTGATCAAATGGTTATTTGCTCAAAAGTAATGTTGTATGGCAGAAGGCACAATATATTAGTTAAATATTTTGTGAAAATTAGTTCGGGTCGAACCCTTATTTCAAAAAGAGGGCTTTTGAGGTATAATCCGCTGTTTTTGTTGATGTCGTCAGGCCTCGATCTCGTGAACAAGCATGGCGGTAAGAGCGCAATCGAGACGGAAATTGACAAAATCTGCTCCCGACCATAAGGAGTGTCCTATTTTTACCCGATAAATTTTTTACAAACTATGCGCCTGACACGCTTTATCCTTTTACTGCTCCCGCTCTCCCTCTTTTCACAACTACCCGTTACGCTTGAAGACATCTGGCAGAACGGTACCTTTTCCACGAAGTCTGTGCCGGGGTTCAACTTCCGCAAAGACGGCGTGCACTACACGCGACTGGCCGGCGGGGTCATAGAGCAATACGACCTGCGTACGGGAGCGCGCGCAGGGACGATTTTTGATGCTTCGGCCGTTACGCAGGCCGACCCTGCCTGGAAAGGCGCTTTTGACGGCTATTCGTTTAGTGCCGATGAGTCCAAAATACTACTTTCCGTCAATACGGAACCTATCTACCGTAGGAGTAAAAAGGCTGAATACTTTGTTTTTGATCAGCGGACCGGCAAACTATCGGCGCTGTATCCCGGTGCAAAACAGCTTTGCCCTGCGTTTTCCCCGGATGGTTCCAAAGTCGCATTTATAGTTGCCAATGATTTGTATTACAAAGACTTATCAACCGGTAAAACAGTACGCATGACGGCCGACGGAAAGATGAACGAGATCATCAACGGGATGTCCGACTGGGTGTATGAAGAAGAATTCGAAATTGTGCGCACCTATGAATGGAGCCCCGACGGTTCCAAAATCGCGTTCCTTCGTTTTGATGAGCGCGATGTGCCTGAATTTACCATGGAGATGTACCGAGGCGGGGATTATCCGGAGCCGGTTACCTTTAAATATCCTAAAGTAGGCGAAAAAAATGCGGTGGTGGATGCCCATATTTACGATCTCGGCAGCGGCAAAACAATTGACGTAGTTATCCCGGATCGGGAGAAGAACGATGCCGACGGGCGCCTCGACGATTATATCCCGCGGCTGGTATGGACGCCCCGGAAACAACTCTGCCTGACCTGGATGAACCGTCACCAAAACCATCAAAAATTACTGCTGGCCGATCCTGTCACGGGTGAATGCAGCGTTTTGCTGGAAGAGCAAAACAAATATTATATAGAGCTGCATGACGTCAATTTTCTTTCCGACGGCTCAGGCTTCATCATTCAAAGCGAAAAAAGCGGCTTCAATCACCTGTACAAATACGATATGGCGGGAAAAGAAACTGAATCACTGACAAAAGGCGATTGGGAGGTGACCGAGTTTTACGGTGTGGATGAAAAGAATGGCTTGGTTTATTTTCAGGGGGCAAAGGAAAACCCGATGCAGCGCGAACTGTATTCCGTAAAACTCAATGGGAAAAGTCTAAAAAAGATCAGCAAGGAAAAGGGCACTAACTCTGCTGTGTTCAGCAGCACGTTCGATTTCTATGTACACACCTTTTCTACTGTCAATACTCCGCCTCAATACCGGGTGTACAACCGCAAGGGAAAAGAGATCAGGAAGCTGGAAGAAAATGCCGCAGTCCGTTCTAAACAGGAGCAATACGGCGCCCTGCCCGTTGAGTTTTTTGATTTCAAAACTTCCGAAGATGTACAACTCAACGGCTGGATGATCAAACCGCAGGCGCCGGAATTCAAAGGGCAGCAACTTCCGGTTTTGATGTTTGTATATGGTGGCCCCGGCAGTCAACAGGTGACCGATGCGTGGAAAGGGGCCAATTACTGGTGGTTCCAGATGCTTGCGCAACAAGGTTACGTAGTGGCCTGCGTCGACAACCGAGGCACCGGAGGGCGCGGGGAGGCATTCAAAAAAATGACTTACAAACAACTGGGGCATTATGAGGTGATCGATCAGATCGAAGCGGCGAGGTACCTGGGAAATCTGCCTTTTGTGGACAAAGCCCGCATCGGCATTTTCGGCTGGAGTTATGGCGGTTATATGTCGAGCCTGTGCCTGTTGAAGGGAAAAGAAGTGTTCAAATCTGCCATTGCCGTAGCGCCGGTCACAAACTGGAAATGGTACGACACGATCTATACAGAGCGCTACATGCAGACCAATAAAGAAAATCCGGAAGGGTACGAACAAAATTCACCGGTCAACTTTGCCGGTCAACTCGAAGGCGACTACCTGCTGGTACACGGCCTGGCCGACGATAATGTGCATTTTCAGCATGCGGCGGAAATGGCCAATCAACTGATCGCCAAAAACAAGCAATTCGACACGATGGTATATCCCAACCGCAACCACGGGATCAATGGCGACAACGCCCGCCTGCATCTGTATACACTGATGACGAATTTCCTGAATAAAAAGTTGAAGTCAGGTGAAATAAAGAAAGTCAGGCCCTGAAACCCGGGTTCAATGTGAAGAAAAATCGGGCAATTTGGGTAAATAGGCAAAATCCTGTTTTTCAAAATCCAAAACACAGCAAAAAGTCGACAGGCCATTGGTAACGGCCAGATACGGAGCCTGCCATTGCATGTTGTAGCGCGCTGCCTGTTCGAATGTGGACCGGGTCAGAGGCACTTTGGGCGATTTGCATTCAATCAGCAGCCAGGGTTTTATCGCCTCATCGAATACGATAATATCGCATCGCCGCTGTTGTCCGTTCAGCGTAAAACCTGCCTCCACCCGAATTCGATTCGCGGGGTACCGGCAATCTTCGAGCAGGTATAGTACGACCAGTTGCCGCAGCAGTTCCTCCGGTGTAAGGACGATATCCTTGCGCCGTATCGGATCGAACACGAACGATTTGCCGCCGGAAGATGTCAGGCGGAGTTTGGGTTGAAATTGCAGAAAATCGAGTTGAAGCAACACGCTGCGAAGATGCGGATTTAACCAAAACGAAGCACTACATTTGCCTGATTTTCAGCCTTAAACCCTTATGGAACAGCCTTTTTGGTACATTATTGCCAACCCCACATCCGGCGGCGGTACGGTCGAAAAACACTGGCCGGCCCTTGAACGGCTCTTGCAGGAGATGGGATTTTCCTATTCAATTCAATTTACCGAACGCCGCGGCCACGCCGCCCGGCTTGCTGAAGATGCCATTCTGAAAGGTCATAGGCATATCCTTGCCATCGGTGGTGATGGCACCAATCACGAAATAATCAATGGTATCCTGGGCCAACAAGCCGTTCCGTCGCAGGCGGTATATTATGCTTTGTTGCCGGCAGGTACGGGCAACGACTGGGCACGTCAATATGGTATCCCTGTTGATTCGCGACAGCGGCTGGAAAGACTGAAAGCGTGTCGCACCACCTTTCAGGATGCCGGGCTGGTTCACTTTTTAAACGAGGGCCAATCCGGATCGCGGTATTTCGTAAATGTGGCGGGTATGGCTTACGACGGGTTTATCGGCAAAAAATTGTTGGAAAACCCCGTGAAAAACCGAATGGAGTACCTGCTCCGGGTAGCACAGTATTTATTTGAATACAAACTGAGCAAGGCGCGCATTTGCTTTGACGATCACGTTGTGGAAGATTTCTTTTACACCGTCAATATTGGACTTTGCCGCTATTCCGGCGGCGGTATGCAGTTCGTACCGCAGGCTGTTCCCGACGACGGCCTGTTCGCACTCACTTTTGCCCGCCGTCTCGCCAAATGGGAAGTACTGCTCCAGACGCGGCGCTTTTACAATGGAACGCTGCTGGAGCATCCCAGGGTGGAGGGGTACCAGGCAAAAAAAATCCGGGTTGAACACGTCGGCATGATTCCAACCCTCCTTGAGGCAGACGGTGAATTTCTGGGCGAGACACCGGTTGAGTTTATTCTGCTTGAAAATGCCCTGCGCATCGTTTTGTGATCTGGCCGGGCAACATCGCCAGTTTTATGTAAACACTACGTATTTCAATATATATCTACATATTTTTGGGTTTTTGTATAAAATTATATCACCACTACATACTTTCGCAGAATAAACATATCAGTTCACCTAAAATCAAAACGATATGAATACCAAAGTTTTACTTGCAGCAGTTGCGGGTGGTGTTGTCACTTTTCTGCTGGGCTGGCTGGTTTACGGCATAGCCCTGAAAGGTTTCTTTGACAGCAATATGGGTTCTGCCACCGGTGTAATGCGCGGTGAGGAAGACATGCAATTGTGGGCCGTTTTTGTGGGCAATGTCGCATGGGCGCTCCTTCTGGCATTGCTGTATTCCCGCTGGGCAGGCATTACTACCTTTTCGAGCGGCGCCATGTCAGGCGCCTGGATTAGCCTCCTCATGGCCCTTGGTATCGACCTTATCATGTACGGCACGACCAATATGTCTACGCTTGCAGCTACTCTTGTTGATCCTATTGTCAGCGCAGTAATGGGCGCTGCCAGCGGCGGCGTCGTCGGATGGGTTTTAGGTTATGGCAGTAAATCCTGATAATCAATCAAATATAATTAAAGCCGGCACAAGTGAGCCGACAACAAAACTTTACCCGCCCTGTGGCTTGCTGCCACAGGGCGAGTTTGTTTTACCTTCGCCGCATGAAACAATTGATTGAATGCGTTCCCAACTTTTCCGAGGGGCGCGATATGACGGTCATCAAACAAATCACCGATGCCATCGAGGCTGTCGACGGGGTAAAACTCCTCGACGTCGACCCCGGAAAAGCCACCAACCGGACGGTCGTTACGTTTGTAGGAGAACCGGCTGCCGTGATCGAGGCCGCCTTTCAGGCCATCAAAACGGCCTGTGAAGTGATCGATATGAGCAAGCACAGCGGTGAACACCCGCGTATGGGCGCTACCGACGTTTGTCCGCTTATTCCGATTGCCAATATTTCCATGGCTGAAACGGCAGAATGGGCGCGCAAACTGGGCGAGCGCGCAGGCCGCGAACTGGATCTACCGGTCTACCTGTATGAAGCTGCGGCCAGTCGTCCGGAACGGAAAAACCTGGCAGTAATCCGCGCGGGCGAATACGAGGGCCTTCCGGAAAAGTTGCACCATCCGGACTGGAAACCCGACTATGGCCCTGCTCGTTTCAATGCCAAAAGTGGCGCTACCGTTATCGGCGCCCGCGATTTCCTGATCGCCTACAACGTCAATCTCAACACTACATCTGTCCGGCGCGCCAACTCGGTGGCTTTTGATGTGCGCGAAAAAGGCAGGGTACTCCATGACCCCGCTACCGGAAAGCCAATGAAAGACGCTAACGGCGAAGCGCTGCGCCAGCCGGGTACACTCAAGGGGGTTAAAGCGATTGGCTGGTATATCGAAGAGTATGGCATTGCACAGATATCGATGAATATTACAGATATCAATGCGACACCGCTGTACCTTGCCTTTGAAGAATGTCTGAAAAGTGCCAACAACCGGGGTATGCGTGTCACAGGCTCGGAGCTCGTGGGCCTGGTACCGTTGAATGTAATGCTCGAGGCAGGCCGGTATTTCCTGCGCAAACAACAGCGCAGCGTTGGTGTAAGCGAATCGGAGCTGATCAAAATCGCCGTTAAATCGATGGGGCTCGACGAGATTGCGCCATTCGATCCGCAACGCCGGATCATTGAATACAACATGGTGGCCGACGACCCCAAACAACAAAAACTGCTGGTAGCCATGAACTTACGCGCTTTTGCCGACGAAACGGCTTCGGAAAGCCCGGCTCCCGGTGGCGGCTCCATTAGCGCTTATGTCGGATCTCTTGGCGTGTCGCTCGCCACCATGGTAGCCAACCTCAGTAGCCACAAGCGCGGCTGGGATGAACGGTGGGAGGAGTTTTCCGAAGCGGCAGCGCGCGGCCAGCAGATCAAAGACGCCTTGCTGCGCGCCGTGGATGAAGATACGGACGCATTTAACACAATTATGGCAGCATTCGGCCTGCCCAACGCTACTCCGGAGGAAAAAAGCGCGCGCAGGGCAGCCATCCAGGCGGCGACCAAACACGCGATAGAGGTGCCATTCCGGGTGATGCAACTCGTATCGGATGCTTTTCCATTGATCCGGCAAATGGCTGAAACCGGCAACCCGAATTCCGTCTCCGACGCGGGTGTGGGCGCCCTGTGCGCGCGGGCAGCGGTACATGGCGCATTCCTGAATGTAAAGATCAATGCACTGGGACTCGACGACAAGGCGTATGCGGAAAAAGTACTGTCCGAGGGAGAAAAAATGATCCGGGATGCAGATGAAGCAGAAAAGGCCATTTTGATCGTTGTTCATGAAAAAATGAAATGATGAGCAACCTGAATCGAAATATCCTGTGGTTCATCGGCGCGGCACTATTGATTGCCATCGGGTATTATTTCTCCAATATTGTCATGTACATCCTGATCGCATGGGTGCTCTCCATGCTTGGCCGTCCGATCATGGTTTTTCTACAGAAACGAGTCAGAATAAAGCGTTATCACCTGGGACCGACAGGTGCAGCTTTGCTGACCATCATGTCGTTTTATGCGCTGGTATTTGGTTTGATCATGCTTTTTGTGCCGACGATTGTGGAACAGGCCCGTAACCTGTCGACTGTTGATTATGAGACCCTCGGCGAAAAACTGAAGGAACCGTTTTTTCATCTCGACCGTCAAATGCATCAGATCGGCTTGCTGTCGGACGGTGAATCGCTGGCAACCAGAACGCAGGAATTGTTAAGCACCTGGTTTAAGCCAACCCTGGTTGGCGATTTTCTCGGAACATTTATATCTGCTGCCGGAAATGTTTTCGTGACACTGGCTTCGGTCACATTCATTCTTTTCTTCTTTCTCAAGGAAAACAACCTCTTCCTCGAAATTCTGCATGCACTGGTGCCTAATGAACTGGAACCCAAAGTGCGCCATGCGGTGCAGAAATCGAGCAATATGCTCGGCCGTTACTTTGGCGGCCTTGCAGTACAGATATTTTTGTTTTCTCTGATGATTGCGCTGGTATTGTGGTTTTTTGATATAAAAAATGCACTGTTGATCGGCGCATTTGGCGGCCTGTTTAACGTCATTCCTTACATCGGTCCTGTTTTGGGGATTGCCTTCGGCAGTTTTATCATGGTCTCCTCCAATCTGGATACCGAATTTGTATTGTTGTGGCCCAAACTGCTGAAAATGGCAGGTACTTTTGTAGTGGTTCACCTGATCGACAGTAATTTGATGGGTCCGGCAATCTTTTCAAAAAGTGTTCGCGCCCATCCACTCGAAATATTTGTTGTAACCCTGATGGCAGCCAAACTTGGCGGCATGCTGGGCATGGTACTCGGTATTCCGGTCTATACGGTACTCAGGGTCATTGCACATACATTTTTCAATGAATTCAAACTGGTACAGCGGCTTACCGAGCGGCTGGATCAGGAAACGGACACCTGACGGACTGGTCACTTTTTTCTCCCGGTTTGGAGAACAACTAATACATTTGCGATGTTTGGAATTGGTCTAAATACTGATCGTTGATCGAAATTTCACGCTTATGCAGCGCCGTTACCGCACCATTGCCGACCTCAAGCAGCACGAAAGTGCTCTTGCCATAGCCGTTACCGACCCGGCCCTGGCCGGAAAACTGACTGCCATGGGTGTGTTGCCCGGAACGCTTATCGAACTGGTTCGGCCCGCTCCGTTCGGGAATGCCTTTTATATAAAGGTTGATGGTATTCGCCTGGCACTTCGGGAAGAAGAGGCCGCATGTATTCTATTGGAACTATGAGCGATAGCGGCAAGTCCTTTAAAATTGCCTTGTTAGGCAATCCCAACAGCGGCAAATCCACAGTATTTAACCAGTTGACCGGCTTGCGGCAAAAAACCGGCAATTTCCCCGGCGTCACGGTCGACATCAAGGAAGGCCGCCTGCGGTTTCCGAGTGGTCTGGAGGCAAGACTGATCGACCTGCCCGGCACGTATAGTTTATATCCCACCTCCTCTGATGAAAAGATTGTGACTGCTGTTCTGACCAATCCGGCGGATCCATTCTACCCTGACGCCCTGGTTTATATTGCCGATGTGACACACCTGGATAAGCACATGTTGCTGTTTACCCAACTGCTCGATCTCGGCCTGCCCCTGTTGCTGGCGCTAAACATGTCGGATTCTGCTGCCGAACAAGGGATAAAAGTCAATACTGCGCGTCTGGTTGCGCAATTCAGGATACCGGTCATTTCGATCAGCGGCCGGACAGGAGAAAACATTCAGAAGCTCCTGCACGAACTGGAAAAACTGATCCGCAATGAACCCGATGCCGCTGCCGGTTCGGAAATGGTATTTTATCCCTTGCGGGAACAGGAAAAACAGGTTGTTGATGCCGTTCGCCACAACCTGCCGATAGACAACGCTTACTGTGCCCTGCTGCTCGCCCACCACCACGGATGGTTGCCGTTCCTGAAAAAACAGGAACGCGAAACGCTCTCGGCCATCGTGGAAACCAAGGATTTTCAATCGCTCCGGGCCCAGGTCGACGAGACACTTGATCGTTACGACCGCTTTACGCCGATTGTCCGGAAAACCATACAACAACCCTTTGTTTCCGGAGGGACGACCACGGATCATATTGACGCGGTACTTACCCACCGGCTGTTTGGGCCATTGATCTTTTTTGGGGTGATGCTGATGGTGTTTATGGCTATTTTTTTCGGCTACGACACCACTGGCGGCTGGGTAGAGAATGCTACGGGTATTCTGGTCGATGCCGTGGGCAACAACATGGCCGACAACTGGCTATCATCGCTGCTGGTAAAGGGCGTATTGCCGGGCCTGCAGGGGGTGTTGGTTTTTGTGCCGCAGATTGCACTCCTCTTTCTGCTGATCTCTATTTTGGAGGAAGTCGGGTACATGGCCCGTGCGGTGTTTATATTTGATAAAACAATGCGGCGCTTCGGTATGAATGGCCGAAGCATCGTCGCCTTGATCGGCGGCGGCGCCTGCGCGGTGCCGGCCATTATGGGCACGCGTACAATCAGCAACTGGAAAGAACGCCTGATCACGGTCATGGTGACGCCGTTTATCAGTTGCAGTGCGCGTATACCGGTTTACCTGGTGCTAATCCCTGTAGCGTTACCCCTGAGCACCTGGTGGACCAAAGCCCTCATATTCGGGGGCATGTACTTTTTCGGGCTTGGTGCAGCGTTGGGCGCTGCATACGTATTCAAAAAAATACTGCGCACCAGCGATCCCTCCTTTCTGGCCCTGGAGTTGCCTGAATACCGCATGCCGCACTGGAAAAATGTTTGGCTCACGGTATGGGAAAAGGTAAAGGCTTTTGTTGCAGGCGCCGGAAAGATCATCTTCATGATTTCCATCGCGCTCTGGATACTGGGCAATTCGGGTCCTGATGGCGCGCTCGATAATGCAGAATCACGGATACGGGCCGAAATGTCTGATTCCCTGACGCCGGAAGAACTGAACGACCGTGTCGCCGCAAAAAGGCTGGAAGCGTCTTACGCCGGTATCATTGGGAAAAGTATCGAACCGGCCATACGCCCACTGGGTTACGACTGGAAAATCGGGATTGCATTGCTGTCCTCATTTGCTGCTCGCGAGGTATTCAACGGCACGATGTATACAATCTACAGCCTCGAAAGTGTCGGCGCCAAAGAGGAGGAGGAAGCCTCCAACCAACGGCCCTTCGAGCGCTATGGCCGCCTGCGCCAGCAGATGACCGACGACCGTTTTGAAAACGGCGACCGGGTATACACCCTTGCTACAGGTATCTCACTGCTGGTGTTCTACGCCCTGGCGATGCAGTGCATGAGCACCCTTGCCGTCGTTCGCCGCGAAACCGGCAACTGGAAATGGCCAATATTCCAGTTCCTGTTTATGTCGGGTTTGGCGTATTTCTTTGCATGGCTGGTGTATACCTTGTTGCCCAAGGTTTAGTACTGTGGCGACACCAATGGGTGTGAGTTTGAATTGCTCAACTCTTAATTACATCCTTTCAAAAGTCAACTCCTGTCCGCCGGTCTTCCAAATGCTGTCGCCCAGGGTTTTTAACGCAGGGAAATCTTCCGCCATTACTTTTCCGAAAATATTGCCGCAATCCAGCAGTTGGCCGTTGCCGTAAAATATGCCGATACACCCGGCAATCCTGTTCCGCGCCGGGTTTTTGACACCTATCACAATCTCTCCCGGCTCGGCAAAAACGGAGCAATTTTCCTGAATAACATCAAGTTCGGGTGCATCGCTGATCCATATCTCTTCACCCGATACCCGCGCATGGTAAAACATGGCGGAGAATGGAAGCACCTTTAAAAACGCTTCCGCAGTGGCCGGTGCCGCATCGACATACAATTGAAAACGGATGGCCTTGCCTTCTTTGGTGGTCATTTTGAAATCCATACTATGTATCGTTACATTATATTGATATAGGTTTCAAACTAAAACGACACGACGGGACACAACGCATTTTGATCGTCGTGCCCCGTCGTATTACCACTACGTGGTTTTTTACTTAAAAATCATCTTCCCCGTCATCATCACCCGCAACAACGGGCGCTGCGCCGGCAGTTTGTTTGGTCGATCCGGCGAGGGCTTTTTCCTTGATCTTTTGTTCTATCTCAAGTGCCATTTCCGGGTTGTCGAGCATAAACTGTTTTGCGGAGTCACGGCCCTGAGCAATCTTGGCGCCGTTGTAACTATACCACGCGCCACTCTTCTGTATGACATCGAAGTCCGAACCCAGGTCAATGATCTCACCGGCCTTGGAGATGCCTTCTCCAAATACAATATCGAACTGCGCAATGCGGAAAGGCGGGGCGAGTTTGTTTTTCACCACTTTTACTTTTACCTGGTTGCCAACGACGTTGCCGTCCTTGTCTTTCAGCGCCGCGCCGCTTTTGCGGATATCCAGGCGTACAGAGGCATAAAACTTGAGCGCGTTGCCGCCGGTTGTCGTTTCAGGGTTGCCGAACATGACACCGATCTTTTCGCGCAACTGGTTGATAAAGATGCAGCAGCAGCCCGTCCGGCCGATATTGGCCGTGAGTTTGCGCATGGCCTGACTCATAAGGCGGGCCTGAAGCCCCATTTTGGAGTCGCCCATTTCACCCTCGATCTCTGCGCGCGGCACAAGAGCGGCGACGGAGTCGATCACCAGGATATCTACCGCACCTGACCGGATGAGGTTTTCCGCGATTTCAAGCGCCTGTTCGCCATTGTCGGGCTGGCTGATGAGCAGGTTGTTTACGTCGACACCCAACGCTTCGGCATAGAAACGGTCGAACGCGTGTTCTGCATCCACAATAGCAGCGATACCGCCATTTTTCTGGCATTCAGCAACAGCATGGATGGCAAGGGTGGTTTTACCGGACGATTCAGGTCCGTATATCTCAATGATCCGGCCTTTCGGGTAGCCGTAACAACCGAGTGCCATATCCAGTCCGAGTGAACCGGAGGGAATTGCCTCCACTTCAACCGCCTGTTTGTCGCCAAGGCGCATGATAGTGCCCCGACCATAGGTTTTATCGAGACGGTCAATAGTGGCTTGAAGGGTTTTGAGTTTGTTTTCTCTATCGTCTGCCATAGGTTAGAGGGTGAAAGAGTGAGTGATGTTTATTTTGGTTGTCAATCACTTAGTGAGGAAAGCAGGTGCTGTCGTCAAAAAGATTTGAAACAAACCGGCGACAAAAATAAACAAAATGTTTTTATGGCAAGTTTTTTCAGGAAAATTTTTCAACATTTTTTTCCTGTGCGCCTTAAAAAGGATAATTAACCTATCTTTTGTTTGAAAAAAGCCGGCAGTCTGCCAGCCAAAAATACGTCAATTCCAGCATTTCTGTCGTGCCAAAAGGGGAAAGCAAACGCCGGATTTCATCGGGCGATGGAAAGTTTTTTAGCACCATGTGCTCTGTGCCGTCGCCAAGTCTGCGCTGCTGATACGTGTTGCCGGCATCGTCGCGTGAATGGATTGGTGTACTGCTGCTCTCTACAAAACGGTTGTCGATAAAAACAAGCCGCCCGCCAGGAACTATCCTTTTTTGAAGGTCTCCCAGTACATCGCTCAGTTTTTGACGGGGTATGTGCGACCATATAAAGCCGCCGAACAAAGCGTCAAAACCCGGCCCCTCCCCGTGCGGCGGCAACTGATAAAAATCTTCCTGTCTGAAATTTACCGGGCATGGGCAGGCTTTTGTCCGGGCAATGGTCAATACCGCTTCATTGATATCTCCCGCACAGATCGAACGGGCTGTTTGTGCGATTTTTTCGGTCCAATAGCCAGTGCCACAGGCTATTTCCAACACATCGAGGCCTGCAAAGCGTTCCTGTAATGATATTTCTGCTGCATACAGATCGCCCTGGCGTTCGGGCTTTTGGTAAATGGCCTCGTATTCGAGGGCTCGTTGGCGATAGTATTCGACCGGGTCAGTATTCATCAATATATTAACAGGCGTTAAACCCCGTACAAAGGTCCTGCCTGCGTGTCACAATCCTTTCCGCAATCGGGCGACCGGGATATTGAGTTGCTCCCGGTATTTCGCCACGGTACGGCGGGCAATGTTGTAGCCTTTTTTCATCAGCAGCGACTTCAGTTTTTCGTCGGAAAGCGGGCGGCGTTTGTTTTCTTCTCCTATAATATCGGTCAGGATCTTTTTTACTTCCAGGGTCGACACCTCTTCGCCGTCCTGGGTGCTCAGGCTTTCGGAGAAAAAGTCCTTCAGGCGTTTGGTGCCAAACTCCGTTTGTACGTATTTGGAATTGGCCACGCGCGACACTGTCGAAATATCTAGTCCGGTGGTGTCGGCGATATCCTTCAGGATCATGGGGTGGAGTTTCTTTTGATCGCCGGTGAGGAAATAATCCTCCTGATGGCGCAGGATGGCGCCCATGGTGAGCATCATGGTTTGCTGGCGTTGCTTGATGGCGTCGATGAACCACTTGGCACTGTCGATTTTCTGTTTGATAAACAGCACGGCTTCCTTTTCTTTTCTGGACGGGCGTTTGCCGTTCCGGCCGGAATGGAAGGCTTTCAACATATCGCGGTACTGGTCGTTGATGCGCAGGTCAGGGGCATTGCGGGCGTTGAGGGTAAGTTCAAGTTCGCCGTCGCGGTTGCTGACCAGAAAATCGGGCACAACGTAGTTCAGTGCGCGGTCGCCACGGGTGGCGAAGCCACTGGCCGGTTTGGGGTTGAGTTTGAGAATCTCGTTCACGGCAGACCGCAGGTCTTCCTCGTCGATGTTCAGTTGCCGGCACAGTTTGGGGTAGTGCTTCTTGGTAAACTCGTCGAAGTACTGGTCGATGAGGCGAATGGCAATCTGGATCACCAGTTTTTCCTCGTACGAAATGGAGTCTTCGTCCTGCCGCAAGCGATGATGGAGCTGGAGCAGGAGGGATTCACGCAAGTCGCGGGCGCCGATGCCGGGCGGGTCGAACTGCTGAATTTTTGCAAGGATGCGGTTGATCTCTTTTTCGTGGGTGGAGATGTTCTGGCTGAACAGCAGGTCGTCGACCATGGCTGCCGACTCGCGGCGCAGGTAGCCGTCGTCGTCGATGGAGCCGATAATTTGCAGGGCAATGGCGTGTTCGCGGTCGTCGTCGAGATCGAGCAGGCCGAGTTGCTGTTCCAGGTATTCGTGGAAGGTGTTTTCGAAGGCGAGCGGCATGGTTTTCTCCTCTTCATCGCCATTGCGCTCGTCGCCGCGTGTTTTATAGGTTGAAGGGTCGTCTTCAATAAAGTTGACCAGGTAGTCGTCGAGTTCGACATCGTCGTCGCGGAGGCTTACGGCATCGTCGTCGGAATAATCTTCCGCAGGCTCGGAGTCTATTTCGTTCAGACTCTCGGAGTCGTTCGGCTCAGTCTGCCGGTCGTCGTCTTTCTCACCGGCTTCCGCCTTTTGCTCGCGTTCGTAAAAACTGAGGTCGGCGTCTGCAAGGTCCATCTCCGACATGCCTTCCGATACATCGGGAATTTCATCCCCTTCTTCAAGCGCAGGATTTACTTCCAGTTCCTCCTGGATGCGCTGTTCGAGGGTGGCCGTCGGGATTTGCAGCAGCTTCATCAGCTGTATCTGCTGAGGCGAAAGTTTCTGCTGAAGTTTTTGGGATAGGGTCTGTTTCGGTCCGTATATTGATGCCATTTGAATGAGGGATTATTATGAAAAAAATTTAACAATTGTATGTGGGTAAACCGGCCACAGCAAATTAGAGGCCAAACTTAATACAGTATACGCGTCATTTTCATGAAGTCACCTGAATATTTATTATAATTTTTAATAAAATATTGAAAATCAAATTTTTGTAAAAATTTACTTCAAAACGGCCAACTAAAAAAAAGTATAATTTTTTTGGCAAGCATAAGCAAAAAAACACTTTTCCGCTATTTTTTAACAAGTGAAAACCAAAAAGGAAATTTTGCGACAAAATGCGTTTTGACTGAACTTTTTCTTTGGAAAAATCCTTCTGACAACCTGTTTACCTTTGCACCACACACCCGAACGGGACACGCACACCGGAATCCCGTTCAGGCTTGAAATACACGTCGGAAGGAGACGGTATCCCTGTTCCGGTTTTGCTTACCATTTTTGATACTCCCGTCGGAACGGCGTTCCGCAACACACATTATGGCAAAAGATTGGACCCTCGGCGAAAAATCCGCCGTACTTAAAAAAGAAAAGGAATACGCGGTACTGGTGAGCCTCATCACGCCTGACGTGACCGAGGCGCAGGCGCACGAATACATGGACGAACTCGAGTTTCTGGCCACAACTGCCGGCGCAGAGACGTTAAAGCGTTTTACCCAGCGCCTGCCCCACCCCGAACACCGCAGTTTTATCGGAAAAGGCAAGGTGGAAGAGATCCAGAAATACCTCGAGCGGCACGAAGAGATTAACATGGTCATCTTCGACGACGACCTGAGCGGCAAACAGACCAACAATCTGGAGGAAGCGCTTAAAGTGAAGATTGTAGACCGCTCGACGCTTATTCTCGACATTTTTGCCAACCGGGCTCAAACCGCCCAGGCCAAAACCCAGGTGGAACTCGCTCAAATGAAGTATCTGCTGCCCCGACTGCGGGGTCTGTGGACCCACCTTGAACGCCAGCGGGGCGGTATCGGGATGCGCGGACCGGGTGAGACGCAGATCGAAACCGACCGACGCCTCGTGCAGTACCGCATTAAAAGTCTGGAAGACAAGTTAAAAGACATCGACCGGCAAAGCCAGACGCAGCGCAAAACACGCGGCGAACTGATCCGGGTAGCGTTGGTCGGTTATACCAACGTCGGCAAAAGCACCCTGATGAACCTGATCTCAAAGTCCGAGATACTGGCCGAAAACAAACTTTTTGCCACGCTCGATACAACAGTGCGCAAGGTAGTTTTCGGGAGCATGCCGTTTTTGCTGTCGGACACCGTAGGGTTTATCCGAAAACTGCCCCACCACCTGGTAGAAAGTTTCAAGAGCACGCTCGACGAAGTCCGCGAAAGCGATATTTTGCTCCACGTGGTCGATGTGGCCCATCCGCAGTTTGAAGACCACGTGCGCACCGTGCAGCAAACCCTTCAGGAACTCGGCGCCGCCGAAAAACCCACGCTGATGGTATTTAATAAGATGGACCTCTACCGCGAACGGTATTTCGACGATTTGCTCGACCAGCCGATGCGTAAAGAGATCGAACAGGACCTGCGCGATCGCCTGCGCGAGACCTATGGCGAAAGTATGTTCATTTCAGCCCACACAAAAGAAGGTATCGATGCCTTGCGCGAACGCATGACCCGGTTGATCAAGGAGGCATATGTGGTGCGGTATCCGCACCAGGCAAAGGCCTGGTAATCTGCCATTTTGTCGCCCGCTCCGACGCTGGCACAATTCTCGTCTATGCTCCCCTCCTAACAGAAAGCATCCGGAACCCGGCATTTTATCACAGACTTCCATTTTTGTCATGCTAAGTTTTCTTTCTACGGAGGGCTCGTCGGCCAGCGCCGCCGGTCTCCATCGCCGGGTTGAAGAACAGGACGGTTATTTGCTCGACGCCTACTCACAAACAGTAACAGGCGTTGCAGCCCGCGTGAGCGCTGCCGTCGTGCACCTGAAAGTACAGAAACCACAACCCCAGCAACGCCGCCGCCAACCGTCGCCCGACGGCCGGGATGCCAGCGGTACCGGCAGCGGATTTATCATCAGCAGCGACGGCTTTGTGGTCACCAACAGCCATGTAGTGAGCGGCGCCACGGCTATCGAGGCCAGTCTCCCTGACGGACGCGTTTTCCAGGCCAGTGTTGTGGGCGACGACGCAGCCACGGATATTGCCGTTGTCAAGATCGATGCCGGCAACCTGGCGTCGATAGCATTCGGCGAAAGCGACCGCCTGCGCGTCGGTCAGATCGCTATCGCCATCGGTAATCCCTTCGGATTCCAGTATTCGCTCACGGCGGGTGTGGTAAGCGCACTCGGGCGCACCCTGCGCAGCCAGAACGGACGCCTCATCGACGACGTTATCCAAACCGACGCAGCGCTCAACCCGGGCAATTCGGGCGGCCCCCTGGTGGATTCGTTCGGCAACGTAATAGGTGTCAATACGGCGGTCATCCTGCCGGCGCAAGGCCTTTGTTTTGCCGTGGCCTCCAACCTGGCCAAATTTGTCGTCGGCAAACTGATCCTTGAAGGCCGTGTGCGGCGCGGATACATCGGTATTGCTGCCCAGACGGTGCCACTGCCTCCCAAATGGACCCAAACGCTTGAACTTCCGACGAAAGGCGGCATCCAGATACAGAGCGTAGAGGCCGACGGTCCGGCCAATAATTCCGGTCTGCAGGCGGGCGATATCATCGTCCAGTTTGAGGGGCGCCCCATCGATTCCATTGACGACCTGCACAAGGCCCTCGACGAGACTACCATCGGTCGGAAAATCAACCTGTGGGTGCTGCGCAGCGGCAGCCTGAAAAGCATTGCCGTCACTCCCGGCGAAATGCGATAAGCCACGGCATTGTTTTCCCGCAGATGCCGGGAATATTGTCAGATCAGTGTACTTTTTCGACGCTAATCTGCGGGAAAACTTTAGCCAATGCAACCGGAATCCTATTTTTCACACGTCCGCGACACCTTTCGCGAAAAGGGTGATCCTGAAATTGCCCAGATGCAAATGTGGTACCTGCGCCATCAGTTCGATTTTTTCGGACTGAAGATGCCCCGGTGGATGGCCCTGACCAGGGAAATACACCGGCAGTCGGGCCTGCCACAAGGCGAGGACCTGAAGACGCTTGTTCGCCTTTGCTTCAGCGATGATCACCGTGAAATGCAGTATTTCGCGCTGGAAACGGTGCAAAAAGCCCTTGCCGGACAGGACCCGGATTTCATTTACTTTCTGGAGGAATTGATCACAACGAAGTCGTGGTGGGATACGGTCGACTGGATTGCCAAACTGGCGGGGATGCATTTCCGGCGTTTTCCCGCGTTGATCCAGCCCGTTACGGAAGTGTGGATGGCTACCGATAACATATGGTTGCAGCGGGTCTGCCTGATCTTTCAGTTGATGTACAGGGAGAAAACAGACAAGGCGCTACTGTTTGCGTATATCCGGAAGTTGTCGGGCTCAAAAGAGTTTTTTATACAGAAAGCGGCCGGCTGGGCATTGCGGCAATATTCCAAGACCGATCCCGAGGCCGTCGTTGATTTTGTGCAAAACAACCGCCTGGCGCCGTTGTCCAAACGGGAAGCGCTCAGATGGATAAAACAACAGGAATCGAAAGGGAAGTAATGGAATGCCTGAAAAACAGAGCCCCCGCCAGACAATCGTCCGGCGGGGGCTCTGTTTGTGGTGGAAATCAGGTCACGCATTTTGGAGCCGCAGCGCCCACATTTTTCGGATGAAATAAATGGCGGCCAGCAAAATGGTGTAAGAAAGAGTTGCAGTCATGGTCAATGTCGTCAGGTGATGTGTAGTACGTTCGAAGAACGTGCAACCCCTGTCTTCGTGCTGCCTGGGCGCTGCATTTTTTTTGAAAAAAATAAAAACGCGATAATAGTGTGCGGGTTAATTAATTGATAGTCAATTTTTTATGATAAAATTTTAACTGCGATAAATTTTAGATTTCATTCCAAAAATGAAGTGATTTAGCCTCCTGACAGCGATGCTCCTTACTGTAGCGGGCTGATAGGTACATTACTGTTAACCCAAAATATAAGGATAAGGTGTTGAAAAATCTGCTGACTCCGTGAACCGTGAGGCGTTTATCAAATACCTGGGACGGCTTGAAGCCCAGAGAGATGCTGACGGGGTACGTTGACAACCATCCGGGCCCGGTATTCGGCCGGTTATGACAGCGGGCATGGGGGCGTTTGATGTGGCGGCACATTGACCATCATTTGCAGCAATTCGGAGTATAAGCCTGCGATAAGCCAAAAAGTAAAAAACGGATCGTCCGGGCGCAACAGATCATCCGTTTTATGCATTTGATCAAAAAAATCCCTCATTTCCTTTTCCCATTCCGCAAAGCCACCTACATTAACCGCCCGAAGCAGAATTTTTCACCAAACAAAATTCCTTGGTCATGCACTCTGCCCGTTTACAATAAAGCCGGGAGTAGTTTGAAGTTTGAAAGCAGCGCGCTGCTTCAATCTCCAGACTACCTTCCGGCATCCGTTCACCAAACCAAGTTCATTGCCAATGGCAGCTTACACTACCGACAAAATCCGGAACGTCGTCCTGGTGGGACACTCCGGCAGCGGCAAAACCACATTTGCCGAAACAATGCTTTTTGAAGCCAAAGCCATCAATCGCCGCGGCACAATCGGCGACGGTAATACGCAGAGCGATTATGCACCGCTCGAACAACAACGCGGCCACTCGCTTTTTGCCTCTCTTCTTCACTGCAGCTGGAAAGACACCAAGATCAACATCCTCGACACGCCGGGGCTGGATGATTTTTCCGGCGAGGTTGTTACGGCGCTTAAGGTCGCCGATACAGCCGTGATGCTGCTCAATGCCCGAAGCGGCGTGGAGGTAGGCGCTGAACTGATTTGGGAGTACATTGAAGAGTTCGACACCCCTATCCTGTTTGTGATCAACCAACTCGACCACGAAAAAGCCGACTTCGAAATGACCCTCGACCAGGCTGTAAAACGTTTTGGAAACAGGGTGCTGCCCCTCCAGTTTCCCGTAAACCAGGGAACTGGCTTCAACGCCATCGTGGATGCCCTCCGCATGGTGATGTACGTTTTTCCGGCTACGGGCGGCAAACCCGATAAAAAACCAATCCCCGCCGAACATCAGGAGCGGGCCGCAGCCATGCACAACGCCCTGGTTGAAGCGGCGGCTGAAAACGATGAGGCCCTGATGGAAAAATTCTTTGACCAGGGTACCCTCGATGAGGAAGACCTGGCCAAGGGGCTCGCCATCGGTATGGCCCACCGGCAGTTTTACCCGGTATTTTGCGCTTCCGGTCAGCAGGATATGGGTAGCGGGCGCATCATGGGCTTTATTCACGACATCTGTCCCAGCCCGAAAGACCGCCCGCCGGCAGACCTGGAAGGCGGTGCGACCAAGCCCTGCGACCCGAATGCGCGTCCCTGCGTGTTCATCTTCAAAACAGTCAACGAGCCCAAAGTGGGCAACGTTTCCTACTTCAAGGTATACAGCGGCGTATTAAAGGCAGGTGACGAACTCACCAATGCCGATAACAGCACAGTAGAACGTTTTTCACAACTCTTTGAGAGTGAGGGCAAAAACCGGGATTCGGTGGATGAGTTGCGCGCCGGCGATATCGGCTGTACCGTAAAACTTAAAGGTTCGCATACCAACCAGACCCTCAATCCCAAAGGCTCCGACCTGAAGATCGCGCGTATCCCGTTCCCCTCGCCGCGCATCCGGATGGCTGTAGTGCCGCCGAGCAAGGCAGAGGTGGAGAAAATGGCCCATGCGCTCCACTCCATCCGCGAAGAAGATCCGACACTGCTCGTTGAACAAAGTCTCGAACTAAAGCAAACGATCATTGAAGGCCAGGGTGAAATGCACCTCGATATCGTGCGTTACAAAGCCGAACAGAACTTTGGCGTACACCTCGAGTTTGCCGAGCCGCGCATCCCCTACCGCGAGACGATCACCAGAGAAGCGAACAAGGACTACCGGCACAAAAAACAATCGGGTGGCGCCGGCCAGTTTGCCGAAGTGCATATGCGTATCGAACCCTATTACGAAGGGATGCCCGCTCCGCACGGTCTGAACGCTAAAAACACCGAGGTGGAAGACTTGAAGTGGGGTGGCAAGTTTTGCTTCGTCTGGGCCATTGTAGGTGGTGTGATAGATGCCCGCTTCATCAACGCCATCAAAAAAGGCATTATGTCGAAGATGGAGGAAGGCCCGAGTACGGGCTCCTATTGCCGCGATATTCGTGTCAGTATTTACGACGGCAAAATGCACCCTGTCGACTCCAACGACATGGCTTTCCAGATCGCTTCGATGATGGCCTTCCGGGAAGCATTCCACGAGGCCGGGCCGCAGATTCTGGAGCCCATCTACAACCTTGAAGTGATGTGCGATTCCGAATTTATGGGTAGTGTTATGGGTGACCTGCAAACGCGGAGGGCCATTATTATGGGTATGGATTCAGAAGGGCACTACCAGGTGATCCGGGCTCGTGTACCGCTGAAAGAATTGCATAAGTATTCTTCGGCGTTGCGGTCGCTTACACAAGGAAAAGCCAAATTCAATATGTCTTTTGCTGAATATGCCCCCGTACCGGGCGATATTCAGGCAAAACTCATCGCCGAATACCAGAAGGAATACGCGGAAGCGCACGAACACTGATCTCGCAGCTTAAGTATTCCGTTCGCCGGTTGAAGCCGGTGGTACCGGTACCACCGGCTTCAGCCGGCGAACGGTCAGTGAAAAACACAGGGTCTCCCCGCCATCAAGGCAGAGAGGCCCTGTTTTCGTTTTTTAAAAATTGTGTACATTTGAAAAAATGCACCTTGTTCACCCTTAATCGCGCTGTTTTCAGCCAACACAGTTTTAATCATGCTCAAAGACATTTCCATACCCACCATCATTAACCAAAATCTGTTCGGCTTAAGCACCTCTGCTACAGTAGCCATCAATGAAAAATCGCGGCAACTCGAGCGCCTCGGTAAAAAAGTATACAAATTAGGCTTTGGGCAGTCGCCGTTCCCGGTACCTGACCTGGTGGTAGAGGCACTGAAAGCGCATGCCCACGAGAAAGACTACCTCCCCGTCAGGGGCCTGCCCGCCCTCCGGGAAGCCATATCGCAATTCACCAACCATCGCAAAGGCACCTTTTCCACGGCCGATGACGTATTGGTTGGCCCCGGCTCCAAGGAACTGATGTTTTTATTGCAGCTCTCCTACTATGGCGAGATCGTGATACCTGCACCCAGTTGGGTATCCTATGCGCCGCAGGCACAGATTATCGGACGTACCGTAACGCGCTATGAAACCCAAATCGCGAACGGGCTATTGCTGATGCCCGATGAACTCGAGCAGATATGTGCCGTCGACCCGGAGCGCCCGCGATTGGTTATCCTGAACTACCCTTCCAACCCCACCGGTACGACGTACGACGAGACGACGATCAAACAATTGGCCGATGTAGCCCGTAAATACCGGGTCATTGTATTGTCGGACGAGATATACAGCGAACTGGACCACAGGGGCGAGCATATTTCCATTGGCCGTTTTTACCCGGAAGGGACGATCATCAGCGGCGGATTGAGCAAATGGTGCGGCGCAGGTGGCTGGCGACTCGGTTTTTTTGTGTTTCCCAAGAGCCTGAAGCGCCTGCAAGACGCGATGATCATTTGTGCGAGCGAGACCTTCACTTCCACCAGCGCCCCGATTCAATACGCCGCAGTAGAGGCATTTCTGGAAAACCCGGCAATAGACGACTATTTGAACCAGGCCCGGAGCATTTTACAGGCCGTTGGAAGCTATACATACGACCGGCTTGGCGAAGTCGGGGTGACCATGCCAACGCCTCAGGGTGGCTTTTATCTTTTTCCGAATTTCAGCACATACCGCAGCGCACTTGAACGGCGGAACATCTTTACCGACCGGGAGCTTTGCGACGCGCTGCTGGAAGAAGCGGGGGTAGCGTTACTGCCCGGCTCCGAGTTTGGCTGTCGCCCGGGACTGTACAGTGCCCGGCTTTCCTATGTCGATTTCGACGGTGAAGCAGTGCTGCAAGCCCTGCAAACACTGGCGGCGGGGCAGGTGCCTGATTCGGGTTTTGTGGAAAAATACTGCCCGGGCATCACAGGAGGCGTGAATGCTATCCGGTCGTGGCTTGCATCAATCCGGGAATAATTTTTTTTTGCGGGCAGCGAAAATTCATGATATGGCATCTGGAAACAGTGTACCTTCGGAAAATATCCGCAAAAACCAACCCTTTATTGACAATCATAATCCCTCCTGTTGAGCGAAACAGAAATCATACGGGGTTGTTTGCGCGGATCAGCGCAGTGTCAGCGTGTCTTGTACGAGCGTTTTGCAGGCAAGATGTACGTGGTTTGCCTGCGTTATGCGCGTACCCAGGCAGATGCGGCCGATATTCTCCAGGAAGGTTTTTTGAAAGTCTTTTCCAAGTTGGACCAGTTTCAGTTTCAGGGCTCTTTCGAGGGCTGGATCAGACGCATTATGGTCAATACCGCGCTGCGAACCTATCAAAAGCAACGTTTTGACCATGAATATTCGGGTTTTGAACAACTGCCCGATGCGCCTGTCGATCCCGATGCCATATCGGTGTTGTCGGAAGCGGAACTGCTCGGTTTGGTTGGCCAGTTGCCCGAAGGGTACCGGATCGTATTCAACCTGGTGGCTATTGAGGGCTATTCGCATGCAGAGGTGGCAGGTATTTTGAACATACAGGAAAGCACATCGCGCTCGCAATTGACAAAAGCCAGGCGCTGGCTGTGCGAGCAGGTGGATAAACTACATAAAATAAACGCCTGAAAACCGGCACGACGCATACAATGGAACAGGATTCGAACCTTTTCGACAAGCAGTTTAACCGACGTCTGTACGACGCAGAGGCGGCGCCTCCATCGTTTGTGTGGACCAATATTGAACGCGAACTGCGCAAACGCCGACGCCGGCGCTTTGCCTTTTGGCTGTTTGCTGCCGGTGCTGCCGGTGTTGTTTTATGGGGTTATCTTGTCGGATGGGGAGTAAAACAACCGCATAACCCGGCAACAGGGGTACAGAACACAACAGCGGAAACACGCGCCGACGTCCATTCCGGAATGGCTGGTCAGGATGCTACTGTCGCGCCATTGCCCGGCAATACAAGTGGCGTAATTGAAACAGCAGAAAATGGATCGGCCGCCGCAACATCCCGCGTTGTAACCCCGAAGTCTGCCCCTTCGTCTGATGAAAGGTCGTATGCCCGTGCCGGCCAACTCCGGTCGGCTGCTATAACGGATATTGAACAGGATATTGAAACTGCGGATTGGGTCGGTAATGCAGGCGATATGACTACTGTCGACCTGCTGGTTTCGTCCTTTCCACTTGCGGGCTACCTGTCTGGTCCGACCAGCGCGGAAATCGCAGCGCAAAAGGCCCTTGAATCGGCAGCCGTAGCACAAACTCCAGGAAAAATACCGTTTATCCGGAAAAGAAAAGACTCCCACAATTGCTATGATTTCAGTCAAAACCCCAATGTCTGGCTGATCGATGCCTATGCCGGTCCCTCCTTTTCCAAAAAACAACTGGACGCCAGGGCGCCCGCATTCGAATCGTATCGCCAGCAACGCAGCAATACCGAAAGCAGGGATTTTTCATTCAATGCAGGCATTCGCGGGTCGCTGTTGTTCGGGCGCCATTTCCTCATCCGTACGGGACTGCATTACGAGCAGATGACGGAAGTCTTTGAATACGTCGACCCGAATTACATCAAATACCTGGTTGAGATCACTCAAACGATTATCGATAACAAGCCTGTAACGATCATCGATACCATCGGTGTGGATTACGGGGAAAATTATGTCAAGACATTTAACCGCTATGGCTTGCTGGATATTCCCGTGGAAGCAGGTGTCGAGTTGCGAAAGGGCCGGTTCGGGCTTAGCCTTAACGGCGGTTTGTCGCTGAATATCCTTTTCTGGAAACGCGGCACCATACTTACGGCTGCGGGTCAGCCGGCGCCGTTTACACCCGGCGAAAAAAATGCAACAGAGGTATTCCGGCCGCGTACCGGTCTGAGTGTGGGTGGCAGTGCGCAGCTGTTCTTCCACCTTCAGCCTCGGTTGCGTGTATTTGCGGAACCCTATTTCCGGCAAGTGCTGAAACCGCTCACGCTGGATAACCAACCCGTTGAACAACACTACCGCGTGGGCGGGGTCAAAATCGGCCTGACCAAGATATTGGACTAACTGTTAAATTTTATCTTGAAAAGCAGCGCAAAGCGCGGTAAAATGTATCTCTTTCGTCGAAAAACACCCCGGAACGCCTTTAAATCCCACGCTGACCAACACCTGCACGCAGGTCACAACATTAATTAGCCATGTGTACTACTCGACCCAGACATATTTTTATATACACGTTACTAAGCACCATGACCCTGGCTGGTCTGTGGGGTTGCAGAAAAGATGTAGTATCTTTTGAGCCTGCTCCGTCGACCTTGGAGGAAATTCAAAACCTGCTGGGACAAGTACCTTCCGCTTCAGCACAAACGACCTTTGTGCTGAGCGGTTTTGTGCCGGATACGGTACTCACTACACCCGGTGGCGTGCGGGTTTTTCTTACGGATACCGAACAGCTATTCGAAGACGCAGAGGACAATCTGGTGCCCTGCAGCACCTGCCAGGCACTCCGCATCGAAGTAACGGAAGTATTGAAAAAGGGCGACATGATTGCTTACGGCATTCCAACCACCACTACCGAAAATGAATTGCTTGAAAGCGGCGGAATCGTGAAGGTTGTCGTTACCTGTGACGGCAAGCCACTGCGCCTTTTACCCGATCGCAATTTGAAGATACAAATACCTGCGACCGATCCTGCCGATGATATGCACATTTACAGCGCCAAAATGCAGCACGATACCTTCGCGGGATGGATGGATACTGGACTGCCCGTATTCCAGGCCGAATGGCCGAACCCGAACGGGGGAGACAAAATAACAGGTTATGAGTTGTTTGGCCCGGCGTTAGGCTGGCTCAACTATGCAAGACCTGTTAATGAACAAAGTACTTCCTTCTGTGTTGATTTGCCTGCGGGGTTCAATCCGGAAAATACAACGGCCTACCTGGTTTTCAAGAACATGCGTTCGGTGGCGGCAATGGAAATTGACCTTGCAAACCAGACCTTCTGTTACAAAAATGCCCCCCACGGATTCCAGGTGAAGATTGTTACGGTAAGTAAACTGGGAAATGGTCAATACTGGCTTGGCAACCTGGAAACAGAGATCGGTACCAATGCAACCCTTAACCTCAGCCCGCTTGAAGTGGACGAGTCGCAAATGCTCAACTTTTTAAAAAGTCTGTAGCAGGAGCAGGGCAGGCATACCAACAAGAATACCCGTGTTTAGTAATTTCGTATTAAGCCGAGCCGGGAAAGTCCGGTCTCGGCTTTTTTTATTATTTCATTCGCCGCAGCTGGTTTTTCCCATTTTTTTAAACAATTTTGCCCAGAATATTATCTGCTCTGTATAGAGCACTTTAGGGAAGAAAACACGTTCAGGCATGGAGACCTTGACTACCAACGGCATAACAGTAAGTGTGGAAACGCAGTATCTGCCTTCACATTCAAATCCCCGCGAGTTGAAATTTATTTTCGGTTATCATATCGCGATTGAAAATGGTAGTCCCTTCGTGGTGCAGTTGCTGCGTCGCCATTGGGTTATCCAACATGCCGACGGGCGCATCCGGGAGGTAGAGGGAGAAGGGGTTATCGGCGAACAGCCGGTGCTCAATCCCGGCGAAAGGCATGAATATTCCTCTTTCTGCGACCTGGATACCGAAATAGGCAAGATGCACGGTACCTACCTGATGACCCGGCGCGACGACGGCTCCCTGTTCGAGGTGGCTATCCCCGAGTTCAGGATGACAGCGCCGTTCAGGATGAATTAGCAGGCGTCATCTTTCCTCCCGGCACTTACCTTCTGTGGCTCCCATCCCGCTGCCCTAAGCGTATCAAAGACTTGGGATTCCGGCCTTTTGTACAATCAGGACAATTGCAATAAATGCCCCAATCTCTTGGCAGCATTCTTTTTGGCAGATGTATCTTCATGGCTAAATGTTTTGATCTAATCATTATCCATGAACACAACTTTCTGCAACATGAAAAACCGATTCCTGCCGCTCGTATTCCTTTTGGTATTTGCCTGTCATTACGAAGCCATCCATGCCCAGAACCAGGGTGCCGAAATCATTGGGCCGGATATCCTGTGTGTCGGCGAATGTGATACCTTCTCGCTGTTGATCGATGGCGTACCGCCTTCACCACAAGGTCAATATATATGGAATGTATCCAACAATGGTGTGCCTGGACCGAGTTTCACTACCGTCAACAACGATTTGTTTTATTGTGCCCCCACAACCGGACCGGGTACAACTATTATAACTGTAATGTATTTCGGCCCTAACGGAACCTCGATTACAGCAGAGCATGTGGTAACTATCATAAGCTTTCAACCACTGAAAATTATTTCCAGTAACGCCGCACCATGCAATGCAGATTCGACAAGCAACCCCGATAATGTCTGTGAAAAGGTGTGCCCCAATACCACCATAACCTATTCAGTAACGATTAGCGGAAACCCGGGCGGTACAATGAGCCCGGTAACCTGGCAAGTGACGGGCGCCAGTTCGTTCACGGTCAATCCGCCTTTTTTCAACTCGGTAACCGTCAACTGGGGCGCCCCCGGCATAGGATCCGTCGTTGTTGTTTCCAATGGTATTACGGGCTGTTATGGCGAAGATGCCCTGTGCGTTACGGTTATCGACGAACCGGTGGCCCAGTTCACATCCGATCCGCCGGCTGTGAACGATACCATCAGGCTATGTAAAGGGCAAACGGTTTATTTTCAAAACCAGAGTACCGGTGCGGATAGTTATGAGTGGTTTTTTGACGACGACTTGTCCACTACGGCGGCGGTCAACCCGCAACATACGTTTGTTAATCCGGGTAACTATACTGTGCGGCTAATCGCCCGCAGCGATTGTCTCTGCTCGGATACCATATCCAGAAATGTCGTCGTACTCGATGCCGAGGCTCCGACGCTCGACTGTGTCGGCACAATCTGTCCCGGCGAAACGGTCACCTATACCGCTTCCAACGCCTGCCCGCCCTATGTCTGGTCGGTTACATCAAACGGCACGATCGTCAACGGCGGCACCTCAACCACCGACAGTATCGCCATCCAGTGGACGGCAGGGCCGGTAGGTGTCATTACCCTGGGCGCACAAGCCTGTTCGGGCAATGTTTGTCCCGATCCTGCATCCATACAGGTGCCTATCATTTCCGATGATGCAGAGATCATGGGTGAAGATCAGGTATGCCCCGCAGCAATTGAGATATACAGCATTGAACCCTATGGCGGCACCGGTTTTGTCTGGACGCTTTCCGGCGGCGGCACCATTACAGAAGGTCAGGGCACCAACCGGGTTACCGTCGAGTGGTCCGACTTTCCCAATGTGAACACTACCTACTGGTTGTCCGTGGTATACGACAACTGCTACCTTGGTTGCGGCGGCCAGGATTCGATGGCGATACGCATCCTGTCGTCTTTCGCAATCGACGGGCCTGTTGAGATATGCGAAGACGCAACGGGCAATTTTGTTTCAAAACTCACCTATAACGCGGCAAATATTGTCTGTAACTGGACGCTCACCGCACCCAACGGATCTACTTCATGGACATCTCCCGCCCCGACCGCGGCCCCTGCAGTGCCCTTCAATAGCGGCAGCGGCGTTTATCGCTTATTGGCCGTTCCGGACAATCCGACGCTGAGCTGTTCGAACGAAGCGGAATGGGTGATCCGTGTAGCGCCGCAGCCTGCGAAGCCCGCAGGGATATCCGGTGAGCCGAATGTTTGCTCGGGCACCACATATACCTACTCGGCAACAGGCATCGATCCCGGGAACAAGTTGCAGTGGACCGTACAAAACGGGCCCGGCGCACCGGTGGTTTCTGCCGGCAACACCATCAACGTGACCTGGGGCGCTGCCGACCCCCGCTGGATTTCGGTTGCCCAGGTCTCGAAAAACGGCCTCAACTGTGCTTCCGATACGACTTTATTGAACATTCAGAGCATCGGAGCCCTGGTTGTCAATGGCACGTCGATCGTCTGTGAAGACGAGACGGAAGCCTATGCGATACTGCCTCTCACGAATGTCGATGTGCAATGGAGTATTTCTCCTGCATCTGCGGGATCTGTAGCCAAGGGGCAGGGAACCAGCGCTGCAGAATTGTTCTGGACCGAACCCGGCGGACATGTGGTAACCGTAAATGTATGCGGCCAAACGGCACTTTTCCCGGTAACGGTAAATGCGCTGCCCGATCCCATGGTGCAACACCCGGCAGGCATATGCGCCGGAGAACTCGCATCCGTGCAGACGGGCACGCCATTCAGCGCCTATTCCTGGAACGACGCTGACGGGACTGAAATATCCACACTGGCAGCTCCCGATTTTAGTGCCGGCAGTTACTTCGTCCATGTGACTGACCCAAATGGCTGTGTGGGCACTACAGAATTTACCATGATAGAATACCCGCTGCCCAATATCAGCCTGACCACCGGCGATCCGACCGGGTTCTGTAACAACAGTTCCTTCGTGGAAATGACCTCGCTGGTAAATGTCGACGATGATTTTGTGTACGAGTGGTTCCGGGATGGTAATCCGCTCGGTGTGGATGCCCCTACCTATTCGACCAATCAATACGGCAGTTACGCGGTACAGGCGACCAATGGTTACGGGTGTTCTGCTACTGCAGGCAATATTGTGCTGTTCGACTATTGCAGCGGTGGCAGTGGCGGTCCGGGTATTCCCGGCGCCGGCAGTCCGCCATGTGCGCCCGGGACAATGGCTTTCAATGTCGACCCTACTGCCCTTTGCGATTCGTTTCATTTTCAGCTGGTGCCGGGTCCCCAATACCAGCCCGGAACGGCATTCTGGAGTTTCGGGATTTCGGGCGGCGGCTTGTTGGGTACCGCTGCGACGGACAATCCGGGCTTTTTGTTCCCGAATGCGGGTATTTACACTGTTGTGATGCGGGCGACATTGCAAAGCGGGGCGACTTGTGTTGTGATCAATACGGTCGACGTTGTGGCGTCGGCGCGGTTTGCCGCACACCCGGAATGTCCGGGCCTGGCTACAGTATTTGAAGACGCCAGTACGCACCTCCCGGGGAACAGTATTGCCAACTGGGACTGGAACTTTGGCGACCCAACGAGCGGAGGCGCCAATATTTCGAATATCCGAAACCCCTCGCATACCTATCTCAACTCCGGAAATCCCGTCGTGACACTGGTTATAACAGCCGGAAACGGCTGTACCGCGTCGGCTAAACGGACTATCGAAATACCGGAAGCCAACCAGGCCCCCTTTTCATTACCGGCGCTCAACTGTGCCGGAAACGCGCTCGAATTCATTGCCAACATTACGCCCGCTGTTTCGGAAGTGGCCTGGAACTTTGGCGACATGTCTTCAGGCGCTTCCAATGATGCCACGGGGGATACCGTATATCACAGTTTTAATGCCCCCAGCAATTATGCCGTGACGACCACTGCCACCAATGCCTATGGTTGTACGGCCACGTTTACCCAGATCATCAATATTGTACCAAGCGCCCTGGGCGGTACGATCACACCGGCCAATCCTGCGCCGATATGTGAAGGCACAACCATTACACTCACCGCACCTCCCGGCGCCGATACCTATTTCTGGTCGGATAGCATGACTGTTGTCCAAAGCCTGACCACAGGTGAAGAGGGCACCTATTCCGTCACGATGACCGATGCCGCGGGATGTACGTTTATCCCGCCGCCTGTGCCCGTAGAAGTCATACCGGCCCCGGATGCACTGATCAAGGCGATTCTGATGAATGATCTGGGGCAGATTGTCGGCACCTCTTACCCCACGCTCAGCGTTTGCGAGGGAGAAAAAGTGCACCTGATCGTGCAGGGCACAGGTGCGTATGGATACACCTGGTCGGGCGGCAACGGAACCAGTGACGAAGTGGTTTTTGATGCGGAACATGGCAACCAGTTGTTGGTTGGTACACACATCTTTACCGTGACCGTCACGGATTTTGCAACGGGCTGCACATCGGTAACCGATCCTTTTGAAGTAACAGTACATCCGGTACCGGCCGGGTTCAGCATTTCAGCCACCAGTTCCTGCGCTGGCAACCCCAATGTGATCACCTATTCCGGCCCGGAGCCGCCTAACTGGCAACTGGTATGGAATACCGGGATAACAGGCAATACGCTGACTACCGAGGACCCGGGATTGTTCTTTATCCGGGTGATCAACGAGTTTGGCTGCGAAGCGAAAAGCAATGTGGTAAGCGTTTTGGCCGGTCCGAACGTGGCGGCCATTCCCGGGGGTTGCCACTCCCGTTGCAGGCCCGATACTTTCTGTCTCCCCCCGATACCCGATATCGTGAGCTGGCAATGGTACTTCAACGGAAACCCGGTGCCGGGGGCGACGGGCCCTGATTTTGTAGCGCAGGAAAGCGGCGTTTATTATGCCGAACTGACGGATATCAATGGCTGCCAAAACCAAAGTGATCCCCTTGTAATCGATCTATACGACGGTTCCGGCAATATTTACGGCCAGGTATGGTCGGATGTAAATGGCTCGGGCGTGATAGATGCCGGCGATACGCTTGTATCGGGCATCACTGTCAACCTGTTGCAAAATGGCGTCGCAGTGGGCAATGGCCAGTCGAATGCAGGCGGCGATTTTTCTTTTATCAACGTCTTGTCCACCAATTATCTGGTACAAATCGATTCGGCCCTGCTTCCTCCGGGCTGGGAAATAGTGATTGGTGAAAATGCCGTTGGCTTGTCCGGCTGTGGCGCAATCGGCAACAGTGCATTGTTGCTGCACATTTGTCCGCCCCTCGTTTCAACGCAGCAGTTCACTGCCTGCGCCAATGAAAGTATCGTGTTCAACGGCACGCCTGTTCAGGCTGGGACGACGCAGCAATTTATGCTGCTTACCCCTGGTGGTTGCGATTCAATGGTTGTGGTTACAGTAGATGCCATACCTACATCCGGTTCGACGCTGCTCATCAACGTGTGTCCCAATGAAGTGTACGATTACAACGGCACCTTGTTATCGCCCGGCCAGTCGCAGGATTTTGTACTTCAGAATTACCTCGGCTGCGATTCTGTAGTGACGGTGAGTGTGACCGGTGTCCCGGCTTCAGTTTCAGACCTTTCGGTGAGTATTTGCCCCGGAACGCAATACGATTATAACGGAACCCTGTTGTCGGCGGGGCAAACACAGAATTTTAGTTTTCAAAATGTTTGGGGTTGTGATTCCACCGTTACGGTGAGCGTCTCGGCGTTGCCGGTATCGTCGTCGGTAGTGGATGTCAGCGCCTGCCCGGGCGGGGTATACGACTACAACGGTACGCCTATACCTGCCGGCACAAGCCAGTACTTTGTCTATCAAAACTACCTGGGTTGCGACTCCACGGTGACTGTTGTTGTGGATGAAGCGCCTGTAAATTTTCAGATCGTGGATGCCGTAGCCTGTGCAGGGTATTCGCTGCCTTATAACGGAGTGGATATTCCGGCCGGTTCTTCACAATCCTTTGTTTTTCAGAATATTTACGGTTGCGATTCCATAGTAGAGGTAAGTGTTGCCGTACTGCCCTCGCCTCCGCCTGTTTCCTGGGCGGTGAGCGTATGTCCCGGTGAAACGTATACCTTCAACGGCGTGACGCTGGCGGCAGGCGACAGTGCCAGCTTCACCATACCGGGAACGCTTGGTTGCGACACAGTAGTTGCTGTACATGTGTACGAACTTCAGACCTCATCCTCGTCATTTACGGTGGGTGTTTGTCCGGGCGAAACCTACGCTTACCAGGGCGCCGTTCTGACCGGCGGCACGGTGCAGAACTTTGTGCTGACCAATTCAGTGGGCTGCGATTCAGTGGTTACGGTTACGGTAGAGCAACTCTCCGTATCGACGGAAACGCTGGAAGTATCTGTTTGTCCGGGTACCACCTACGATTTCAACGGTACAGAGGTGCAGGCGGGTTCTACGCAGGATTTCCACTTTATTGGTCCGGGAGGCTGCGATTCTACGATCACGGTAGCCGTATCGGCATTTCCCGGTGTTAGTTTCACCGTTATGGAGGAAAGCAGTTGCCCCAATTCGCCGACCGGCGCCTTGTCAGTGCAGGATGCCCAGGGCGGTTTACAGCCTTACCGCTACTCGATCGATGGTGCGGCGTTCCAGGACAGTACTTTGTTCGGCGGGCTCGATGCAGGCGCTTACACGGTTTATCTGGAGGACAGCAATGGCTGCCTGTTTGAAGCGGAGGCCGATGTAGCGGCATATCCGGCCCTCGACATTTCGCTTTCCAATGGTATCCTCCCCTGCAATGATCCTGCTACAACACTGGCTGTTGAAGTAAACAACAATGCCTTTAACCTGAGTTTCCAGTGGTCGAATGGCGATACCCTGCCGTTTACCACCTTCCAGGACGTGGGGCCAGTTTGGGTGGAAGTGACCAATGCCTGTGAAACCGTACACCGCGACGCGGAAGTCGAATGGGCCGACGCTGCTACGGGCACTACCTTCCTGTATGCCCCTAATGTGATGATGCCGGCATCGTTCGAACCCGACAATTCGCAGTTCAAGCCCTATTTTCAGCCCGGGTTGGAGATCATTTCCTATCAGTTTGAAGTGTACGACCGCTGGGGTAACCGGATGTTTACGGCAGACCAGCCCGATGCAGGCTGGCGCGGCAAGTTTCACGGGGATGATGTAACGCCGGGGGTATATGCCTGGTTTGTCAAAGCCGAAATCCTCTTCTGCGGCCACAAGCGCGAGATGTACTTCAACGGTGATGTGACCGTTGTTCGGTAAGTATCGGCGAGAGGATTGAACAGGACTGGCATGTAGAAGCCGGACCGGATTTACAGGATCGACAGATCTTGCAAATCCGGTCCGGCTTCTCTGTTTAATCTCATCCCCTTCCAAAGCGCAGGTATGCTCCTGCAAAGCCCAGCCAGGCCACTGTAAAGCAAACCTGCGGCGGCAAAAAGGTCAGAAGGTACAAGGGGATCAGGTAGATGCTCCAGAAAACGGCATTGAATACCACGACCTTTTTAGCAAGCGCCGCATTGTCGAAAAACCGGACCAGCATGGAATTCAGGATGCCCGCAAAAAAACAGAGCAGCGACATCGTGAGGCTGAAAAAATGGAGTAGTTCTTCCATGCTCCGGGTGATGCCGGCGCCCAGGTCGAAGCGATAATTGGCCAGCAGGTCCAGCAATTGGCGCTCGGAGTCGTTGGATGGCTCCCGATGGTTCAGAAAACTCAACAGGTGGATGGCGCCGGTAGCCAGCAAAGCCCAGGAGCCGAATTTGAACAGGGTCTTGTAGTGCATAGCATTAAAAGTTGTTTTCAACCGCCGGGCATCCGTCCGGCGTTATCCGGTGCGGATGGTTGCGGGTAATTGTTTTCAGATATGACCGCCCGAAGTTCGGCAATTATTCGATTTTATCCCAGACCGGCCTGTTGTTGT
>CALMBD010000305.1 GCA_937861115.1 uncultured Bacteroidota bacterium
TCGGCTTCTTCCAGCACGGCCCTGACGGCAAACTCTACAACTGGGCCGGCGATACTAAATACATGCACGTGATGAGTTTCCCCAACCGCAAAGGAACACAATGCGATTTGATACAACGCGCCGTCGAGTTACCTTACTATGTCATCGGCGCCAACGCCTACTACCCCAACTACCGCCTCGGCCCGGTGGACGGCTCCGCCTGCGACAGCCTCGGCATCGATAACCTGCCCGTGGCGCTGTTCCGCCACGACGTGGAGGATACCCTCCTGCCACTGGCCGTCACCTTCACCGACCTGTCGTACTACGCGCCAACAAACTGGCACTGGGATTTCGGCGACGGCAGTACCAGCCAGGATACCAGCCCTGTACATCTTTTCCCTGCAGCGGGCGCCTACAACGTCTGCCTGACCGTCAGCAACGCCTACGCCGCCGATACCTTTTGCCGGCAGATACAGGTCGGTACGGTCGGTCTGTCCGAACTGCTGCCGGTACTGCCCCAGGCGCAGGTATCGCCCAATCCCTGCGGCGATCTGCTGCGGGTATCACTGCCTGCCATGACCGGCGAAAACCCGGTTTTTGTCCTGTTCGACATGTTTGGCAGGCCCCTTGTCACCCGAACCCTGACGCACTTTGAGACACCGCTTGATACGAAGCGCCTGCCCGCCGGGATGTATGGCTGGCAGTTGCGGTACAGGGGTGTTGTGGCGCAGTCGGGAAAGGTGGTGAAGCAGTAGAAAACCTATTTCCCCCGCATCATTTCTTCCAGCGGCAACTCAAAACCCGGCAATATATCTTCGCCGGGAAGTGTCTTGCCTGAAAAACCTGCCACAATCCGCACGGCTTCTCCGGGACGATAGATGTACGCTTTTTCGTCGTAAGGGTCGATCAGCCACGCGAGGCGAACGCCATTAGCGATCCAGGTATCGGTCATTTTGCGTTGGAGTTTCTTCAAGGGGTCGCTGCCGGAGCGTATTTCGGCGACAAAATCGGGAACGATGTTTACGAACGCTTCTTCCCCGGATTCTTTCGACGCCGCAATACGGTCGTTAGAAATCCAGGCGGCATCAGGTTGTTTAAAAGAACCGTCAGGCAGTTCGAAGCCCGTGGAAGGACCGTGCGCTTCTCCCAGGCGATGCTGATGATTCCACATGAACAGGAAGCCGTTCAGACCGGATTCCCGCTTGCCGGAACCTCTTTTAACAGGAGACATAATGGTGGTTATACCGTTTTTTTCCCGTTCCATGAGCAAATCGGGATATCGCTCGGCCAGTTCTGTAAAATCCTTTTTCGACAAGGGATTTTGCATCACGATAGCCCCGTATCGCAATACCATATCTTCCAAAGTAATTTCTTTTTCAGCCGGAATAGTTGCACTCATATAAGCGGGCAGTTTTTCTGTCAACAAAAGTAAGCATTTTTTGCCCTGAAAAACAGCGCCGCCGCTCCGGATATCCGGAACGGCGGCGCAAGTATTTCACACTAAAATTACTGGTTCGGTTGCAGATGCCTATACCTCGTCGTCCACCAGCACATCGTCGCCGTCGCGCTGGTCGCGGAAGGGCCGGCCGATGCTGGTCACCTGAATACGGTCGTACTGGCGCATACCGGTACCTGCCGGTATTTTCTTGCCCACGATCACATTTTCTTTCAGGCCCATCAGGTAGTCCTTCTTCGCAGCAATAGCAGCGGTGCTGAGTACCTTGGTCGTCTCCTGGAATGAAGCAGCCGATATCCACGATTCGGTGCCGAGCGATGCCTTGGTGATACCGAGCAGCATCGAAACGGCTGTTGCCGCCACTGCGTCGCGGTATTCGACGAGTTTTTTGTCGTTGCGCTTGAGGAATGAATTCTCTTCGCGCACCTGACGCAGTGTAACGAGCGCGCCCGCTTTCAGTTTGGTGCTGTCGCCGGCATCGGTGATGAACTTCTTGTCGTAAATCCAGTCGTTGTAATCGATGAACTCGTTGCGTTCAACGGGTTCGCCAGCGAGGAAGTGCGTATCGCCCGGATCGACGATCTCGAGGCGGCGCAGCATCTGGCGTACGATCACCTCGATGTGTTTGTCGTTGATGGTGATACCCTGCGAGCGGTAAACCTCCTGTACGCCGTTGACGAGGTACGAGGAAGCGGCAAACGGGCCTTTGATGGCCAGAATGTCTTTCACTGCAATGGAGCCTTCCGTCAGGGCCGTACCGGCGCGTACAAAGTCGCCTTCCTGCACGAGCACGTGCTTGGTCAGTGCGATGAGGTACTTGCGTTTCTGGCCGTCTTTGGCTTCGATCATACACTCGCGATTGCCGCGTTTGAGCGCGCCGAAGGTAACGACGCCGTCAATCTCGGCCACGACGGCCGGGTTCGACGGGTTACGCGCTTCGAAGAGTTCGGTAACACGCGGCAGACCGCCCGTGATATCGGCGATTTTACCGAGTTTACGCGGTATTTTCACGATCTGCTGGCCCGACTTCACTTCTTCTTCGTCGTCGACCGAGATATAGGCACCGATGGGGAGCGAGTAGCTCTTCAGGTCTTCGCCCGTTTTCGGATCAACTACAGCGATAGAAGGGATCTTGCGTTTGTTTTTACTTTCAATCACCACTTTCTCCGCAAAGCCAGTCTGGTCGTCGCGTTCCATGCGGAAGTTGGTACCTTCTTCGAGGTTGTAGTAGCGAATGATACCCTTGAATTCGCTCACGATGACCGCGTTGAAGGGGTCCCAGGAACAAAGCCGGTCGCCGCGCTGCACATCCTGGCCGTCGTTGACATACAGGAATGCGCCGTACGGGATGTAGTTGTTGGCCACAACACGGCCGTTTTTGGGATCGATCATCCGGATTTCACCGGTACGCGATACGACCACTTTTACGGGTTTTCCCTCTGCATTGGTACCGTCGACGGTACGGATGGAGTCGAACTCCAGTTTACCGGTGTTACGGGCGATGATATCATTTTCCGTCTGACCGATCATGGCCGTACCACCGGTGTGGAAGGTACGGAGGGTCAGCTGGGTGCCCGGTTCGCCGATCGACTGTGCCGCGATGATGCCCGTTGCGTCGCCCATCTCGGCAATACGGCCGGTAGCGAGGTTCTTGCCGTAGCACTTGCCGCACACGCCGTGGCGGCTTTCGCAGGTGAGCACGGAGCGGATCGTGACCGATTCCACTTCGGCTGCTTCTATCTGAGAGGCGATCTTGTCGGTGATATAACCGCCTGCAGCGACGATGAGTTCTTCCTTTTCAGGATGGTACACATCGTGGAGGCTGTAGCGGCCTTTGATCCGGTCTTTCAGGTTCTGGATGATCTTGTCACCTTCTTTCAGAGCCGTGGTTTCGATACCGCGGAGGGTGCTGCAATCCACTTCGCGGATCACGACATCCTGTGCGACGTCGACGAGACGACGGGTCAGGTAACCGGCATCGGCCGTTTTGAGGGCCGTATCGGCCAGACCTTTACGGGCGCCGTGCGTGGAGATGAAAAACTCCTGTACGGAAAGCCCTTCCAGGAAGTTGGAAAGAATCGGGTTCTCGATGATGGCGCCGCCGGAGTCGCCGGATTTCCGCGGTTTGGCCATCAGGCCGCGAAGACCGCAGAGCTGTTTGATCTGCTGCTTCGAACCACGGGCGCCGGAGTCGAGCATCATGAACACGGAGTTGAAGCCTTGCTTGTGGCTGCTCAATTCCTTCATGAGTTGATCGGTGATCCGGTTATCGGCGAATGTCCACTTGTCGATGATCTGGTTGTAGCGCTCGTTGTAGGTGATAAGACCCATGTTGTAGTTGTCCCACACCTCGTCAACTTCTTCTTGAGCGCCTTCCAGGGCGGTTTTCTTCAGCGTCGGGATGATCAGGTCACCCAGGTTGAACGAAAGGCCGGCCTTGAATGCCCAGCCGAAGCCGAGTTCCTTGATCGAATCGAGAAATTCAGCCGTCGTTTTAAAACTGGTGTGGTTGATAATCTCCCCGATGATGAGTTTCAGGTTGCGCTTGGTCAGGAGTTCGTTGATATAGGGCACGCCCTGCGGAACTGCCTGGTTGAACAGTACGCGGCCCACGGTCGTTTTGATCCGCTGATAAGTAGTCTCGCCGTTTTCTTCCACCGGTATGCGGCATTCAATGCCGGCATGCAGGTCGAGTTGGCCTTCGTTATACGAGATGACCACCTCTTCTGTGGAGTAGAAACGACGGCCTTCGCCCTTCACCGGGTTTTCCGGTATCGATTTCCGCTCTTTGGTGAGGTAGTACAGGCCCAATACCATATCCTGGGAAGGCAGCGTGATCGGCGATCCGTCCTGGGGGTTGAGCATGTTGTGGCTCGACAGCATCAGCACCTGCGCCTCCAGAATAGCGGCGTGGCTCAGCGGTACGTGTACAGCCATCTGGTCACCGTCAAAGTCGGCGTTGAATGCCGTACAAACGAGCGGGTGGAGCTGGATAGCCTTGCCTTCGATCAGCCGTGGCTGGAAGGCCTGTATCGACAAACGGTGCAGCGTCGGGGCGCGGTTGAGGAGCACGGGGTGGCCGCGCAGGATATTTTCCAGGATCTCCCAGATCACCTGATCCTTGCGATCCACGAGTTTCTTTGCGGATTTCACCGTTTTTACGATGCCGCGCTCGATCAGTTTGCGAATGATGAACGGCTTAAACAGCTCGGCTGCCATCGCTTTCGGGATACCACACTCGTGCAGTTTGAGTGTCGGGCCCACCACGATGACCGAACGGCCGGAGTAGTCGACACGTTTACCGAGCAGGTTCTGACGGAAACGGCCCTGTTTGCCTTTGAGAATATCGGACAGCGATTTCAGGGCGCGGCCGCCTTCGGCTTTCACGGCATTCGACTTACGCGAGTTGTCGAACAGCGAGTCAACGGCCTCCTGCAACATGCGCTTCTCGTTCCGCAGGATCACCTCCGGCGCCTTGATTTCGAGCAGGCGCTTGAGGCGGTTGTTGCGGATAATGACGCGGCGGTACAGGTCGTTCAGGTCGGACGACGCAAAACGGCCACCGTCGAGCGGCACGAGCGGGCGCAGTTCGGGCGGCACCACGGGCAGGTATTGGATAACCGCCCATTCGGGGCGCTGACCGCTGGTCTCCAGACCGGCGCGGAAGGCTTCCACCACGCGCAAGCGCTTGTTGGCTTCGGTCTTTTTGGCCTGGCTGGTTTCGCTGTGCGCCTCGTGGCGCAGCTGTGCGGAAAGGTCGTCCAGGTTGAGCGAACTCAACAGGGAGTATACCGCTTCGGCGCCCATTTTGGCCACGAATTTTTCCGGATTGGAATCGTCGAGCAGCTGGTTGTCTTTGGGCAACGCATCGAGGATCTCCAGGTATTCTTCCTCGGTAAGCAGATCCATTTTGCTGATACCCTCATCGGCTTTGATACCGGGCTGGATCACCACATAGCGTTCGTAGTAAACGATGGTCTCCAGCTTCTTGGAAGAAATGCCGAGGATATAGCCGATCTTGTTGGGAAGGCTTTTGAAAAACCAGATATGCACGACAGGAACGACGAGGCGGATGTGCCCCATGCGCTCGCGACGCACCTTCTTCTCGGTCACCTCCACGCCACAGCGGTCGCACACGATACCCTTGTAACGGATACGCTTGTACTTGCCGCAATAGCATTCGTAGTCTTTGACCGGGCCGAAAATACGCTCGCAGAACAAGCCGTCGCGTTCAGGCTTGTAAGAGCGGTAGTTGATGGTTTCCGGCTTGAGCACTTCGCCGTAGCTGCGCTCGAGGATTTCATCGGGACTGGCCAGCGATATGGTTATGCTGTCGAAGCCCTGATCGGTTTTGTTGCTTTTCTTTTTGAAAGGCATATGCAGATTTGTTCAAAAGTTCAAAAAACCGTGCGGTTCAAATAAGGGTTATATCGGGTCGATTGGGTCAGGATGGTTTTAAGCGGTATAATTTAAACTAGCGTGTCAGCCATTTGTATATCAACGTGTGTTTGATGCGGTGCTTCAGGTCGAGGTATCTTTTCCGTTTGGGAACGCCCACATAACCACCCAGATTATCCCGGTCCCAACTCCCTCCCTGCAGTTGTTTAAACAGCAGGGCAATACCGCCCGTTTTTTCCGAAGGCAAATGCCAGATGGGCAATTGCGCGTCTTCGGGCTGAACGTTCGAGTATTTCGGCGACGTCCAAATGCGCTTGATGAATCCCTCCAATGAGCCGAAACCACCGATTTTGTGGTAACAATAACTCAAAAAGTGGGCTTCTTCATTCAGTTTGGACTGCCCTTTATCAAAACGTTCCAGCATTTTCGTCCAAAGCACCGGAGCGATCCGGTTTACCTTCCGGATAACCGGCAGGGTGGCCGCAAAAATTTCGCCGCCGTAATACACCGGGTTATTTCCGGGGTCGGCGCCGTCTAGTTCGGCATATATCCGCCGCATTTCCTCCCGCGTCACGCCGTTAATGTCGTGCGTTTCGCTGTAGGGCATCGGCAGGGCAAGCAGCCCGTACCGGTGTATGTCGGCAAAAAGCCCGTCCAGTGCGCGATGTACGATGCAATCCGAGTCGAGGATAAGGAACCCCGGTTCGGGGTTTACCGCCCCTGTCGCTGCGCCCGGAGTGTCGACGGATTTGGAAATCCGTTGTACTGCCGGGAACGCTTCACGTTGATTTTCAATGAACTGCAGTATATCAAAAATATAGAACTGGTTGCGCCACTTTCCAAAATAGCCTTCCGGCGTTTGCCAGGTCAGCGGGATCGTGACGATGTCTACATTTCGGTCTGTCAAAAAACGCTTCAGGTCTAAACCGTCCACTTCCGGTATCTCATCTGCGCGTTTGTTGGTAAACAACACATGACGCCGGTCGGGATTATACTTTGTACTACAGGCAAAAAACACCGCCACACATTTCCAGTAAACCTTTTGAAACGCAGGCAGGTGCGACTGTTTGCCGACCTGGGGATACTCGGAACTTTCTTCCGGGCTGTCCAAATAAATCCAGGTACAGATATAATCCACGGTTGACGGTTGACGGTTGACGGTAGACGGTTTGGTCGGGCGCACCGTCTACTGTCTACCGTGATGATTATTCAAACTTCACATCCAACGCAAGGCCGCGCAACTCGTGCACGAGTACGTTGAACGATTCCGGTATGTTGGCATCCGGCAGGTTGTCGCCTTTTACGATCGCCTCGTAGGCTTTCGCGCGGCCCTGGATGTCGTCCGACTTGTACGTCAGCAGTTCCTGCAGGATATTGGATGCGCCGTAGGCTTCGAGTGCCCACACCTCCATCTCACCGAAACGCTGACCGCCGAACTGGGCTTTACCGCCGAGCGGCTGCTGGGTGATGAGCGAGTATGGTCCGATAGAACGCGCGTGCATCTTGTCGTCGACCATGTGGCTGAGCTTAAGCATGTAGATCACACCTACCGTTGCTTTCTGGTGGAAGCGGTCGCCCGTTTCCCCGTCGTAGAGGTGCGTTTGTCCGAGTTCGGGCAGGCCGGCTTTTTCGATCCATGCTTCCACTTCGTCGGTTTTGGCGCCGTCGAAGATAGGAGTGGCGAATTTGAGGCCGAGGCGTTCGCCCGACCAGCCGAGTACCGTTTCGAATATCTGGCCGAGGTTCATACGCGAAGGCACGCCGAGCGGGTTGAGTACGATATCCACCGTGGTGCCGTCGGCGAGGAAAGGCATATCTTCCATACGGACGATACGGCTTACAATACCCTTGTTGCCGTGGCGGCCTGCGAGTTTGTCGCCTACTTTCAGCTTGCGTTTTTTGGCCAGGTAAACTTTGGCCAGTTTCAACACGCCTGCGGGCAATTCGTCGCCGATGCTGATATTGAACTTCTCCCGTTTGTAACGGCCAACCTCTTCATTCACCTTGATGCTGTAATTGTGCAGCAGTCGGGCGATGAGGGCGTTGGTGTTCTTTTCACTCGTCCAGTTGGTGTAATCCACCTCGGCGTAATTGATCTGCTCGCGCAGCACCTGAACGCTGAGTTTGGTGCCTTTCGGCGCCATTTCAGAGCCATAGATACTGCGGATACCGTTCGTGGTTTTATCTTTTACCAACACCTGAAGTTTGTCGATCAGGATCGTCTTCAGTTTGTTGAGCGCCACTTCGTGCTCGTCGTCGAGTTTATCCAGCAGGGCTTTTTCCGATTCTTTCTGGACCTTGTCCTTTTTCGCGCGGGCAAACAGTTGTTTGTCGATCACCACGCCGTTGATGCTCGGCGGCACCTTCAGGGAAGCGTCTTTTACGTCGCCTGCCTTGTCGCCAAAGATGGCGCGCAGCAGTTTCTCCTCGGGCGTCGGGTCCGTTTCGCCTTTCGGCGTGATCTTGCCGATCAGGATATCGCCTTCCTTCGCCCATGCGCCGATACGGATGATACCGTTTTCGTCGAGGTCTTTGGTGGCGTCTTCGCTGACGTTCGGAATATCGGCGGTGAGTTCCTCTTCACCGAGTTTCGTATCGCGCACGTCGAGTTCGAAGTGCTCGATGTGGATAGAGGTGAACACATCTTCCTGCACCACGCGCTCCGAGAGCACGATGGCATCCTCGAAGTTGTACCCTTTCCACGGCATGAAGGCCACTTTCAGGTTCTGACCCAGGGCCAGCTCGCCGTTTTCGGTGGCGTAGCCTTCGCAAAGGATGTCGCCCTTTTCCACGCGTTGTCCGCGTCGAACGATGGGCTTCAGGTTGATGCAGGTACCCTGGTTGGTACGCATGAACTTGGTCAGGGTGTAGGTTTTGCGCGCATCCTCGAAGGATACGAGCTGGTCTTCTTCCGTCCGGTCGTAATTGATCACGATCTCGTTGGCGTCGACATACTCGACCACTCCACCGCCTTCGGCGTTGATGAGCATGCGGGAGTCGCGCGCTACTTTTGCTTCGAGGCCGGTGCCGACGACGGGCGAGTGCGGCCGGATGAGCGGCACAGCCTGGCGTTGCATGTTCGAGCCCATGAGTGCGCGGTTGGCGTCGTCATTCTCGAGGAACGGGATCAGCGAAGCGGATACGCCCACAATTTGGTTGGGCGCCACGTCGATGTATTCCACTTCCTCCGGCGTAAGGATCGGGAAGTCGCCGTGTTCACGGGCCTTGACACGATCGTTGAGGAATGCGCCGTCTTCTGCCACCGGCGTATTGGCCTGGGCAATCTTCATATAGTCTTCCGCTTCGGCGGAGAGGTATTCTTCATTGCCTTCCATCACCACCTTTCCGCCCTGAACCCGGCGGTAGGGGGTTTCGAGAAAGCCCATTTTATTGATCTTGGCGTGTGTGCAGAGCGTCGAGATCAGACCGATATTGGGTCCTTCCGGCGTTTCAATCGTGCAGAGACGCCCGTAGTGGGAGTAGTGCACGTCGCGCACCTCAAAGCCTGCGCGCTCCCGCGACAGACCGCCCGGGCCGAGTGCCGAGATACGACGCTTGTGCGTGATCTCGGAAAGCGGGTTCGTCTGGTCGAGGAACTGCGACAACTGGCTGGTGCCGAAGAAGGAGTTGATCACCGACGACAGGGTACGGGCGTTGATCAGGTCGACGGGGGTGAACACCTCGTTGTCGCGGACGTTCATGCGTTCGCGAATGGTACGCGCCATACGCGCCAGGCCCACGCCGAACTGGGCGTAGAGCTGTTCGCCTACCGTGCGCACGCGGCGGTTGGAGAGGTGATCGATGTCGTCGATCTCCGACTTGTTATTGATCAGGGAGACGATATACCGCACGATGGCGATAATGTCTTCCTTGGTCAACACCAGGTTGTTTTCGTCGATGTTGTGGCCGAGTTTGCGGTTGATCTTGAAGCGGCCGACCTCACCGAGGTTGTAGCGCTTGTCGGAGAAGAACAGCTTCTCGATGATACCGCGAGCCGTTTCATCATCCGGGGGATCGGAGCCGCGCAGTTGGCGGTATATATAGGTCACGGCTTCGATTTCACTCGAAGTCGGATCTTTTTGCAGGGTGTTGTAGATGATAGAGAAGTCTTCATCGATATCGGTGCGCTGCAGGATAATGGTCGTGGTACCTGCATCGAGGATCAGTTCGATGTTTTCTTCGTCGAGCATAGTGTCGCGCTCGAGAATGATCTCGTTGCGCTCGATGGTCACCACCTCGCCGGTGTCTTCATCCACGAAGTCTTCCGTCCATGATTTGAGGACGCGGGCGGCCAGTTTGCGGCCTACGGAAGCTTCCAGGTTTTCACGCGTGCAGGCGATTTCGTCGGCCAGGTTAAACAGGTCGAGGATAGCCTTGTCGGTATCGAAACCGATAGCGCGCAGCAGCGTGGTGACAGGAAACTTCTTTTTCCGGTCGATGTAGGCGTACATGACCAGGTTGATATCGGTAGCAAACTCCATCCATGCTCCCTTGAACGGGATCACGCGGGCGCTGTAGATCTTCGTGCCGTTGGGGTGATAGCTCTGGCCGAAGAACACACCCGGCGAGCGGTGCAGCTGCGATACGATCACGCGCTCCGCGCCGTTGATGACGAAAGTACCTTTCGGCGTCATGTAGGGGATATTCCCGAGGAACACGTCCTGAACAATCGTCTGGAAGTCGATGTGTTCCGGGTCGTTGCAGGACAAGCGGAGCTTGGCCTTCAGCGGCACGGAATAGGTGAGCCCCCGCTGCATACACTCGTCGATGGTGTAGCGTGGCGGATCGATGAAGTAATCGAGAAATTCCAGGTTAAAAATGTTCCGCGCATCGGTAATGGGGAAGTTTTCCTGAAACACGCGGTAGAGCCCTTCATTGATGCGGTTCTCCGGCGTGGTTTCCAGCTGGAAATACTCCTGGAACGATTTTAGTTGAATTTCAAGGAGGTCAGGGTAGTGACCGGCGAGGCGAATTTTTCCAAAATTGACGCGTTCCTGAACGCCTGTTTTGAGTACTGCCCCGTTAGAGATGCCGTTATTGGTCATTTTTGCAAAGTATGCTTGAATGCTGGTTGGCAATGTTGCCGCGCCTTTGTGCGGCAATGGCCTGCAAAAAATAGTGCAAGCCTGTTTAAACGAATTAAAGGGGTAAAAGTTCAAACCTGAACCCCTTACAGACAGCGATAGGCTTAACACGTCTCCACACAGGTGGAGGCGCGTTAAGCCCAATCGCTAATATCTGAATAAAGGTTGAATACCAGGCATTTGTCGAAAATCAGTAAGAGTAAGTTAACCGAAGTGGTTCCGGATTGCAACCGGAGACCCAAAACAGAAACTACCGCTTACTTCACTTCGACTACTGCACCAGCGCCTTCGAGTGCTGCTTTGATAGACTCGGCTTCTGCCTTGTTCACGCCGCTTTTCAGCGGGCTGGGCGCTCCGTCTACCAGATCTTTGGCTTCTTTCAGACCCAGGCCGAGCAGGTTTTTCACTTCCTTCACGACATTGAGTTTGTTGGCGCCGGCATCCTTCAGGACGACGTCGAATTCGGTTTTTTCAGCCGGACCAGCCTCGCCGCCACCGGCAGCACCAGCTGCAGGGCCGGCAACAGCTACAGCAGCAGCTGCAGGTTCGATGCCGTAATCGTCTTTGAGGATATTGGCCAGTTCGTTGGCTTCTTTAATCGTGAGGTTCACGAGTGATTCTGCCAATGCTTTCAGATCTGCCATTTTGTAAAATTTTAAAAGTTGTTTGCGAAATGTGAGTGAACAGGTTCAGGGGCTCAAGGTTTAAGGGTTTCGGGGTTGATATAGTGCGAACTTGGAAGCCTGATTTTTAATGCCGAACGGTGCATATCAGATACGCGCCATCCATCATTGTATTACTGACGCTCTTCCAGCGTTTTGACGATACCGGCAATTTTGGTTCCGGTAGCCGTGATCTGGCTGGCGATACGCTTCGCAGGCGACTGGAGCAGGCCAATGATCTCGCCGATCATTTCTTCCTTGCTCTTCAGTTTGGTCAGCGCGGCGAGTTGCTCGTCGCCGATGAACACCGACGAATCGATGTAGGCGGCTTTGAGCAGCGGGCGCGCTTCCGTTTTGCGAAACTCTTCCAGCAATTTGGCCGGCGCCTTGGGGTTCGACGAGATCAGGATCGTGGTCGGGCCCTTCAGGGTTTCATAAAGGGCTGCATATCCTTTCGACTCGGGTGCATCTTCGAGGGCTTTTTGAATCAAGGTGTTTTTAGCCACTTTGACCGAAATGCCCTTTTCGTAACACATCCGGCGGAACTTGTTGATCTTGGCAACCGGGAGCGTCGAAGAGTCGGCGAAGTAGAAAAACGGGCTACTGCCCAGGTCTTCCTTCAATTCTGCTATCGCCACTTTTTTATCTTCTCTGGTCATTTCTTGTATATTGAAATGGTGAGTGTTGATTGTTAAGGTCTTGATAAGGGTTTATACCTTGATCGATTTCGGATCGACGGCAATGCCGGGGCTCATCGTGCTGGCTACCGATACCGTTTTCATGTAGACACCCTTGGCGCTCGACGGTTTCATTCTGACCAGTGTGGATACGAGTTCGTGGGCATTGTCGGCCAACTGTTCGGGGGAGAAAGACACGCGACCGATGGAAGCGTGAACGATCCCGAACTTGTCTACGCGAAAGGCAATTTTACCCTTCTTTACCTCCGATACCGCCGAAGCAATATCGGCCGTGACCGTTCCGGTTTTCGGGTTGGGCATCAGGCCGCGCGGACCCAGAACCCGGGCGACTTTGCCGAGTTGAGCCATAACGTTTGGCATGGCGATGATCACATCCACGTCCAGCCAACCTTCCGAAATCTTTTGAATGTATTCGTCGAGACCAACGAAGTCGGCGCCTGCCTCTTTGGCGGCTTCTTCCTTGTCGGGTGTACAGAATACGAGTACACGTTTTGTTTTGCCGGTGCCGTGCGGGAGCGAAACCGTACCGCGCAGCGCCTGGTCGGCTTTGCGGGGATCCAGTCCGAGGCGCACGTGTACATCGACCGATGCGTTGAATTTGGTGGTATTGACCTCTTTTACAAGTGCCATGGCCTCATTGAGGGCATACAGCTTGTCCGGATCAACTTTACCTTCAACGGCTTTGCGTTTTTTCGTCAATTTTGCCATTGATCGTGTGTTTAAAGGTGAAAACGTTCCGTTGGGCGGAACTCCCTTTTTTAGGTTTTAGCGGTTAAAAGTTTCAGGGCCGGTTGAAACCCTTGCAATCTTTTTAGTTATCCCAGGGGGCAGTGCCGGTAACCGTAATGCCCATGCTGCGCGCCGTGCCTGCGATCATTTTCATGGCCGATTCGACGGTGAAGCAGTTCAGGTCGGGCATTTTGCTTTCGGCGATCGCGCGAACCTGTTCCCAGGTAACGGAGCCGACTTTCTTGCGGTTGGGTTCTGCCGAACCTTGTCCGACCTGCAATTTTGCAGCTTCAAAGAGTTGAATCGCTGCCGGCGGCGTTTTGATGATAAAGTCAAACGTTTTGTCTTTATACACCGAAATAATTACCGGAAGGATTTTACCCTGTTGTTCCTGCGTCTGCGCGTTGAAGCGCTTACAGAACTCCATGATATTTACGCCCTTGGAGCCGAGTGCCGGACCAATAGGCGGCGCCGGGTTGGCCTGGCCACCCTTTACCTGGAGTTTAATATAGACATCTACTTCTTTTGCCATTGGATCTGAATTTCCAGTATTTGAAAATCGTCAGAGATTTGATTCTGAATGATATATAAAACCGTTGAACTGTCTTTTTGGAAGCAAACTCCGGGAGAAGCGAAGTTTAAAACGACTGATTCAACTGATTTTTTCCACTTGCATAAAATTGAGCTCCACTTCGGTTCCACGTCCAAAAATCTTGACGATAACCTTTATCTTCTTCTTCTCTTCATTGACTTCCTGGATATCGCCGACAAATTCGGCAAACGGCCCGTCGATGATCTTCACTGTTTCGCCGATCAGGAAGGGCTCGCTCAGGGTTTCACCTGCCTCACTGCTTTCATCCACTTTACCCAGCAAACGATTGGCCTCCACCTGTGTCATCGGGATCGGGGTTTCCTTTCCGAGAAAATGGATAACGTTCGGAATATCGGCAATGTGTTTTGCGACGTCGCCGTTCAGTTTGAAACCCAGTGCCTCGATGAGGATGTAACCCGGCAGGAGATTGCGTTCCTGCATTACTTTTTTACCATTCCGTATTTTGTACACCTTTTCAGTGGGTACAATTACAGAGAAGACAAAATCCTTCCACCCGGAGCGCTCGATTTCGAGCAATATCCGCTCCTGTATCTTCTTCTCCTTGCCACTTATGACGCGGAGAGAGTACCATTTTCTTTCATCGGCAGGTAGTTGTGTGACTGCCGTTTCTTTTTCTTGGCTCATAGTGTTCCGGAAGGACGGTTAAAGGGGGGGTGAATTTTTGCTTACGACCCCCAAACGCCGTATAAATTTTTGAAGAAAACGCTGCACAGAACGTCCATCAAAAAAATGATCAATGCCAGAATACCGGAAGTGACCAATACTACCATCGTACTTTCCTGCAGTTGCGCTGCGGTAGGCCACGACACATTCTTCACGAGTTCATGGTAGCTTTCTTTCAGATAAAGCGTCAACCTTTCCATTTCGTCAAAGTCGTTGTTTGTTGATCGTTGCGACCCGCAGTAAAGCAGGCAGTTGTCATTTTTTGATAAAAAGGTTCGTTGCCCTATCGGGGACAACGAACCTGCCGCTCGAAAGCCGGCAAACGAGCAATGTTTTGTTGTTGGCAGGGGCAGCAGGGCTCGAACCCGCAGCCTGCGGTTTTGGAGACCGCCACTCTACCAATTGAGCTATGCCCCTGTAAAACGGTTTACGGTGGACGGTCGACGGTCGACGGCCTGAATGCCGTCAATCGTCTACCGTCTACCGTTTACCGGAAATATATTAGTCGATGATCTCGGTAACCTGACCGGCACCCACCGTACGACCACCTTCGCGGATAGCGAAGCGGAGGCCTTTTTCCATAGCGATGGTGTTGAGCAGTTTTACCTCAAGTTCAATGTTATCGCCCGGCATTACCATTTCAACATTGGCCGGAAGCGTTACGTCGCCGGTTACGTCGGTGGTACGGAAGTAGAACTGCGGACGATAGCCGTTGAAGAACGGCGTGTGACGGCCACCTTCATCTTTCGACAGAACGTAAACCGAACACTTGAAGTTCTTGTGCGGTTTAACGCTGCCCGGCTTGCAGATTACCATACCGCGCTTGATTTGCTCTTTATCGATACCGCGCAGGAGAAGGCCGGCGTTGTCGCCTGCTTCGCCGCGGTCGAGCAGTTTGCGGAACATTTCCACACCCGTTACGGTAGACGTCAGCGGCTTTTCGCCGTCTTTCATCATACCGATGATTTCAACCGGGTCGTTCACGTTGATCACACCACGCTCGATACGACCGGTAGCAACCGTGCCGCGACCCGTGATGGTGAAAACGTCTTCCACCGGCATCAGGAAAGGCTTGTCAACTTCACGTACCGGATCCGGAATGTCTGCGTCGCAGGCATCCATCAGTTCCATGATCTTTTCAGCCCAGGTGCCGGTTTTGCCGTCGCCTTCGAGGGCTTTCAGGGCAGAACCCTGGACGATGGAAGCGTTGTCGCCGTCAAAGTTGTAAGAGCTGAGCAGTTCGCGCAGTTCCATGTCTACGAGTTCGAGCATCTCGGCGTCGTCGACGAGGTCAACTTTATTCATGAAAACAACAACCTTCGGAACACCTACCTGGCGAGCCAGCAGGATGTGCTCACGCGTCTGGGGCATCGGGCCGTCAGTAGCAGCACATACGAGGATGGCACCGTCCATTTGAGCGGCACCCGTAATCATGTTTTTAACGTAGTCGGCGTGACCAGGGCAGTCAACGTGCGCATAGTGACGCTTTTCCGTTTCGTATTCTACGTGCGCAGTGTTGATGGTAATACCACGCTCTTTTTCTTCCGGAGCAGCATCAATGGCATCGTAGTCCGTTTTCTTTGCCAGACCTTTTTGAGAAAGAACGTAAGTAATGGCAGCCGTCAGCGTCGTCTTGCCGTGGTCAACGTGACCAATCGTGCCAATATTTACGTGCGGCTTGGTGCGAACAAATGTCTCTTTTGCCATTGGTTTAGACTGTTTGTATCAAACTTTAAGTGAAAAAATGTTAATTAATGCGATAATTCGATAATGTGAAGATGTGATAATATTGTAAACCTATCTTTATCACATTGAGAAATATCACCTTATCACACTTTTATTCGAGCTGTTGATGAGATTTGAACTCACGACCTCTTCCTTACCAAGGAAGTGCTCTACCCCTGAGCTACAACAGCGCGATTGTTGATTGACAATTGTCGGTTGTTGAAGTTCGTTCAGGTTTGAAATGCACGCGGGTATCAGCAACTAACAATAGGGAATCAGCAATCTAAAATGGAGCGGCGGACGAGATTCGAACTCGCGACATTCAGCTTGGAAGGCTGACACTCTACCAACTGAGTTACCACCGCAA
>CALMBD010000306.1 GCA_937861115.1 uncultured Bacteroidota bacterium
AATAAAAAAATGCCCGGTAATGTAAAACCGAAATGAAACATACCTTTTTGGCCGCGCAAAACGCATTTATTGGCTTGAACACGCGCTTTCCGGTGTTTGAACCAGGCAATATCCTCTGAATTCAGAAAGGAGTGGGAAAAAGTGGAGACTTTTCAGATTAGGCTCCAGGGCAGGTGGGTAAAAGTGGGAACAGGTATGACAGGCCATGCACCGGCATGAGCCATTTCGGGTTTTGAACAGTAAGGATTGGCGCAAGTACGCGGATAGATCGCAGGTACTCAATACCCGCCCGCAGCATCATCGCCGCGGTTGTCGGCCACGCCCTGCCAGCGGCCGTCTCCGAGCCGCAGAATGGCCTCTACCCTGCCAATCGGGCTGCGCGGTTCCACCGTATGCCCCATCGCGCCGAGCCGGTTCATGATTTCCTCACTGACAGCTCCTTCCTCCACAAATATTTTGTCGGGTTTCCACTGGTGATGAAACCTTCCGGCCTTTACTGCGTCGGGCAGCGGCATATCAAACGCTGCCACATTTACAATGATCTGGAATACACTGGTAGGTATGGTGGTTCCGCCGGGGGTGCCGACGACCATCCAGGGAGTACCTTTCCGGGTAATGATGCAGGGGGTCATGCTGCTCAGCGGGCGTTTGCCGGGCGCCACGGCGTTGGCTTTGCCGCCCACGGCGCCGTACAGGTTGGGCGCGCCGGGTTTTGCGCTGAAATCGTCCATTTCATTGTTCAGGATAAAGCCGGCGCCTGTGACCACCACCCGGCTGCCATAACTATCGTTGAGTGTTGTGGTAACCGAAACGGCGTTGCCTTCCGCGTCTACGATTGAAAAATGCGTCGTCTCCTCGCTCTCCTTCACCTTTCCGGCCTGTATACCTGTGCTGGCGCTCGCCTTCGCCGGATCGAAATCGGCCATACGCGACCGGATATAGGCGGTATCCGTCAATTGCTTCAGCGGGACTTTCCAGAAATCCGGATCGCCCATATGCTCGGCGCGGTCGGCATACGACCGGCGTTCGGCCTCCGCCATCAGGTGAATCGCCTGTGCGGAATGGAAACCATAGGACTTCAGCGGATAGTCCTCGATCATACCCAGCAACTGGCGCAGAATGATGCCTCCGCTGCTGGGCGGCGGCATGGCAATGATGTGCAGGTCTTTGTAGTCAAATTCGAGGGGCGTCCGCCAGACGCTTTTGTAGGTACTCAGGTCTTCATAACTGATCAGTCCGCCTCTTTTGGTCATCTCGTTGACGATCAGCATCGCCGTACCCCCTGCATAAAACCCGTCGCGGCCATAGCCGGCGATGCGCGCCAGCGTCTGCGCAAGTTCTTTCTGAATCAGCCAGTCGCCCGCCTGCCACTCCTCCATTTTTACAAAGGCGGGCATAACGGAAGACTGCCGGACAAACGTGTAGCGCTCGGCGTGCAGGTTTTTGGCCTCCTGTTCTGTTATCTGGAACCCTTTTTCGGCGAGTTCGATCGCGGGTGTTACCAGTTCACCCCAACTCAGCCGACCGTATTTCCGGTGCGCTTCCCACATTCCGTCGACACTACCCGGTACCCCCGAGGCAAATATCCCAAGCCGGCTTTTTACCGCAATAACATTCCCTGCCGAGTCCTGATACATGGTCTCGGTGGCTGCCGCAGGGGCTTTTTCCCGATAGTCGAGCGCTGCCGTCTGGCCGTCTTTTCCACGATAGATCATAAACCCGCCGCCGCCGATATTACCCGCCTGGGGATATACAACCGCCAGTGCAAACTGTACCGCCACCGCCGCGTCGACCGCATTGCCGCCCTTGCGCAATATTGCCAGTCCGACCCTTGTTGCCAGTGGGTGCGCCGTAACCACAACCGCACTGTCGGCTACTACCGTTTTCTGAATTTCATAAGGAAATGGAACGATTTGCGCCCCCAGGCCGGCAGCAAACAGAAAAAAGGCGGCCAAAACCGGCAAGTATTTTCGCAAGAAACTCATAGTGAAAGTTTTATACAGTAAGATTGAATGATTATGGATACATCCGGATAGCAAACCTATAATGTGATTTGCATACTTGGATAAGTTCGCCCTACATTTGGCAAAAAACTGAGCACTTTGATCGGAAACATGGTCATTTCCCAGAAAGATATCCTGGCAAAACTGCACGACGCATTGCAGTCTGAAGGCGTGGTTTACCACAAAAAACTGAATATCCTGGCCAAGAAAGCGCTTGGAGGCGAGCGGATCATCACCATCACCGGCGACGGCCCGGAAACGAGCAACCAGGCCCGTGAGGGCGATTATATCGTGCAAAACCAAACCAAGGCAGGTGAACAATACGTCGTCCCTGGCGAAGAGTTTTTGCGCAAATACGAACCGGTTGAAGCCACTGCTGCAGACGGGTTTGCGGAATACCGGTCGCTGGGCGAGATCGTGGCTATCGAACTTACAGCAGAACGCCTTCATCAACTCGATCTGCCGGAGGAGTTCATTTTCCGGACCGACTGGGGTGAGGAAATGATCGCCAAGGAAGGCGACTTTATGGGTGGGCCCGCCGACCTGTCTGAAGTATACCGACTGGCCCGAAAGGAGTTTTTCGAGACCTATAGCAGATAAATGCTTCAATTCCAACATCTTACCTGTAATGGAAACAACTTTAAAGTCAAAAATGACCCCGGATGAATACCTCGGCAAGCGTGTCGAGGAACAGTTCGCCTGGTATGAAGGCAAAAGCGCCCTGATGAAACGCAACTACTACCGCTGCAAGGTCATTGTGATCGTAAGCAGTGCGCTTATTCCGCTGCTGGTCGGCTTCTCCGACTCCATCAACGAAAACCTGAAATACGTTGCCGGCGCGCTTGGCGCCGTAGTGGCCATTACCGAAGGTATTCTTTCTCTGAAAAAGTACCGCGAGAACTGGCTCATCTACCGCACCACTGCCGAATCGCTGAACCGTGAGAAAATTTTTCTGGTCAACAGGGTCGGTCCTTACGGCGAAGGCGACGAATCCGAATTGTTCAAAAAGTTTGTGGAACGCGCCGAACAGATCATGGCCAGCGAAAATTCCAGCTGGATGTCGGCTTCGCAGGCGAAGACGGATGAAAACGCAGGGTAGTTGGCAGTAGCAGTAGCAGTGGGCCGTATCGGAGCGGTACTTTACAGCGATTATTGCCCCTGACGAGATTCGATCAAAATTTCCGGCCGGTTTCCATCAGATTTTCCTGAAAAAACCGTTAACAGGTGAATCTATCCAACCACAAGACATCCGGGAATGCGCAAATCGACCATATTTTTTTTACTCCTTCTTCCCACTTTTACGCTCCAGTCGCAAAGCAATGCAGATTGCTCTACTGCGATGGACATTTGCAAAAAACAGGTTTACCACTTCGACCACGCGGGCGGAGAAGGACTAAACAACCGCGAAGCAGACTTCATCGCCTGCTTTATGAACAGCGACAACTTTGGCAATGCCGAAGAAAATTCAACCTGGATAAAATTCGAAGTGGACAAAAGCGGCACCCTGACTTTTGCCATCACGCCACACCGGCTCGACGACGATATCGACTTTGTAGTGTTCAAACTCCCGGCCAGCGGCGATTGCAACGACAAACAGATCGTCCGCTGCATGGCTGCCGGGGATACGCCCGAAAATGCCTTCAGCAGCAAATGCATGGGTGAAACAGGACTCCGGAACGGTGAAACGGATACGAGCGAGGACGCAGGTTGTTCCGATACCCTCGACAATGCCTGGCTCGCCCCGCTGCGCGTGGTGGCAGGTGAAAAATACGTCATACTCGTCAGCAATGTCACCTCGCGCGGACCAGGGTTCAGCATACGCTTCGGCGGCTCGGCCAAACTGCCCTGCGATACGGAAAAAGAAAAACCCAAACAGGTAGCCAAAAAACCGACGCCCAAAACCGAAAAACCCAAGCCGCTGGAAAAACCCAGGCCCCCGGTCGTTGCAAGCGCATCCGTCAAACCCGACTCCATCGGTGGCCGTTCCGTAGAGGTCGGCAAATCCCTTTCGGTGAAAAACCGCAAGATCAAGGTGAAAATCTGGGACAGCCAGATCGAAGACGGCGATATCATCTCCGTTTATCTCGACGACAAAAAAGTGATCGACCGGCTCTACCTGCGCCTAAAGCCGCAGGAGTTCGAGATCGAACTGCCACCCGGCAAAGAACACTACCTCACCGTTTATGCCGACGATTTTGGCAAGGCAGAGCCCAACACCGCCATGGTATCCGTATTTGATGGCATCCGGGAGCAGATCATCGACCTGGTCGCGGACCGGAAAAAACAGGAAAGCGTAAAGATCACCATGGAATAAAAAGACCGCCGGGAACAGATATCCGGCAGGCCTTGCATCAACTTTTATGCGGCATGGCTGTTTGATCAGTCATTCCAAATCTGCTCCGCCATTCCGCTTATGCTTGGTTTCCGATTTTCCGACTACAAACCCGATCCCAACCAGTCGACCTTCGACCGGCTGTTCAAGATATTCCAGGAATTAATGCTCTATACCTCCGGCGATGTAACGGAGGCGCTGGCCTGGCTCAATGAACTGGACCGCGAATACAAGCTCACCAATGACGACTACGGCATGGGCGACTTTCTCCGCGAACTGGAAGAAAGGGGCTATATCCGGCGCGACGGCGATGGCCAGGGCGGCATGGGACCTACGAGAAAACTCGAGATCAGTCTGCGCCAGAAAAGCCTTGACGATATATTCGGAGACCTGAAAAAAGCGAAAAGCGGCAAGCACAACACAACCGTTATCGGCCAGGGCGACGAGTTTACAGCCGACGTGAAACCCTACGAATTCGGCGACAGCCTGGATAATCTTGCAGTCACCAACTCCCTCAAAAACGCCTATATCAACCACGGCATCGAAGAGTTCAACCTTACCCAGGATGATCTCGAAGTGCACGAAACCTACTCACAAAGCCAGATGTCGTCGGTGCTGATGATCGACATTTCACACTCCATGATACTGTACGGGGAAGACAGGATCACCCCTGCCAAAAAAGTCGCCCTTGCCCTGGCGGAATTCATCCAGACCCGCTACCCCAAGGACACGCTCGACATCCTCGTATTCGGCGACGATGCGTGGCCCATCGAACTCAAGGAAGTGCCCTATCTGCAGGTTGGACCATACCATACCAATACTGTTGCGGGGCTCGAACTGGCCCTGGATATTCTCAAGCGCCGCCGAAATCCGAACAAACAGATATTCATGATCACCGACGGCAAACCCACCTGTCTGAAAATCGGCAAGAACTACTACAAAAACTCGTTCGGACTCGACCGAAAAATCGTCAACCGCTGCCTCAACCTGGCCATGCGATGCAAAAAACTCAACGTCCCCATTACCACCTTCATGATCGCCCGCGACCCCTACCTGGTACGCTTCGTGGAAGCCTTCACGCAGACCAACAACGGCAAGGCGTTTTACTCTTCCTTGCAGGGTCTGGGGTCGTTTGTGCTGGAAAACTATAAAAAGCGCAAGCGCAAAAAGTAATGCCAACCAACCATTAAACCCTGAAAAACCCGAAACCTTCCTACTTTTGCCCCATGTACATTCTGCTGCTCTCCATCGTCATCGGTCTGTTCGTGGCCATGTTGTTTGTCAACCTGTACTTCAGGGCCAAAGTGTTCAAGGTGTACGGCGTGCTGGTGCGCAACAAGGTTGAGTTTGGCGCCGCACACATCTTCAACAGGCAAAAACTGGAAGCGGAGATACTGCCCCGCTACCCGCAGTTCCGCGACGAGATTGAAAGTTTCATCCGCCATATGCGCTATTCCATCCGCATGGCTACCGTGCTGCTGCTGCTGATCACGGCATTCGGGGCCATCCTGATGTACTTCCGCTGAATCTGTCTTCCCGTATGAAAAGTAACCTGTTACTGTTCCTGCTGCCCCTGCTGGCGCCGGCCTGTACACCTGCATCCGAACCGCAGCCCATATCCCCCCTGGCACAGATCGAGCCCGGGCGGTACAACGCCGCCATTCTTGTAATGGACGGGGTGTACAATACGGAACTCGTCGCCCCGATGGATATCTTTCACCATACCCGGTTCCGCGACAGCATCCGCGCAATCAACGTATTTACGGTTGCAGAGGACAGGCGAATGATCACCACCTTTGAAGGGCTGCACCTGACGCCCGATTTCAACTTTACCAGTGACTCCCTGCCCCATATCGATATCCTGATCGTGCCGAGTGCGGAACACCACCTGGACAGCGACCTCGACAATGCCCGGATGATCGAATGGGTAAAAACCACCGGGCTGAAGGCAGATTTTGTCATGTCGCTCTGCGATGGCGCCTTCGTACTCGCTAAAGCCGGACTGCTCGATTCGGTGCAATGTACCACGTTCCCGGACGATACTGGGCAGTTGAAAAAAATGTTCCCGCACTTGAAAGTAGTGGAGGGCGTATCTTTTGTTCACGACGGCAAATACATCACCTCAGCAGGGGGCGACCGCTCTTTCGACGCAGCGCTTTACCTTTGCGAACACCTTTACGGTAAAAACATCGCCGACCGACTCGCGCACGGGCTGGTGATCGACTGGAATTTGCAAAGCATAAAACACCTGGCGCCGGGAAAAGAACAACGATGAGCGAAACACCAACCACGAAACGGATCGCCCTCCTTGGCGCAGGCCATCTCGGCAAGATCCACCTGAAATGCCTACGCGCAACCGAATGCTGGGAACTGGCCGGATTCTACGATCCGGATGATAAAAATGCCGCATCTGTCGTTGACCAGTTTGGCGTAAAACGCTTTCGCTCGCTCGACAAACTGCTGCAAGAGGTAGATGCCGTCGATATCGTCACCCCTACCCCGTCCCATTTCAAACTCGCGGCCAAAGCCATACGCTCCGGCAAACATGTGTTTATCGAAAAACCCGTCACTGCGAGCGTTCCGCAAGGCAGAAGGCTGCTTCAACTTGCCGAAGAACAAGGGGTTAAGGTGCAGGTCGGCCACGTAGAACGCTTCAACCCCGCCTTTCTGGCACTGCGCGACATGGTACTGTCGCCCATGTTCATCGAAGGGCATCGCCTGTCCGCTTTTCAGCCCCGGGGTACCGAGGTATCCGTCATCCTGGACCTGATGATCCACGACCTGGACCTGGTATTGCACCTCGTTCAATCGCCGGTATCGAAAGTCAGCGCCAGCGGCGTGGCGGTACTCAGCCATACACCCGACATTGCCAATGCGCGAATCGAGTTTGTCAATGGCGCTGTCGCCAACCTGACGGCCAGCCGCATTTCGATGAAGCAAATGCGAAAAATGCGCCTTTTCCAGCCCGATCACTACCTGAGCCTCGATTTTCTGGAAAAAAACGCCCAGATCGTGCGCCTTTATGAACAGGACGCACACAACCTTCCCCCGCAGGAACAACTCATGGAATTCGAAACGGCCGCCGGAAAGAAATGGCTGCAACTTCAAATGCCTGAAACAGCGCCGGTGAATGCCATTCAGCGCGAGCTGGAAACTTTTTTCGACGCCATTCACCGGGATACCGAACCGGTGGTTACCCTGCGCGACGGTTTCGAGGCTTTGAAACTGGCGCATCGCATCCTCAAGGAGATCGATATCCGGCAACGAAAATTTATATAGTGCGTCGTCCAATGGTCATAGTATGAAATTCATATTGCAAACAAACAGGCTGCTGCTGCGCGAACTCACCCCCGAAGACGCGCAAAACATGTACCTCCTGAACCTCGATCCCGAGGTGATCCGGTATACCGGCGACGGCCCTTTTGCAAGCGAGGCGGAGGCCCGACTGTTTCTTGAAAACTACGACCACTACAAAAAATACGGCATGGGCCGCTGGGCAGTGATCCGCAAGTCGGACGAGGCTTTTCTGGGTTGGTGCGGACTCAAATACATTCCGGATTTCGGTGAGCATGACATCGGATACCGTTTTTTCAGGAAATACTGGGGCCTGGGCTACGCGACGGAATCTGCGAAGGTCTGCCTGGAATACGGTTTTGACGCGCTGGGTCTGACGACAATTGTCGGAAGGGCCATGCGCGACAACCTGGCCTCCATCAGGGTGCTGGAAAAGATCGGGCTGCGCTTTCACGGCGATTTTGACTTTGAAGGGCATTCCGGCGTGGTCTATCGTCTCGACAAGCAGATAGCGAGCCTGTGATTAAAAAGCCTGTCGGCCTCTTCAGAGTCTCACTATAGTTCGGTTCACCGCTAGTGCGGGAAAACCTCCAGCGCCATGGCCATACTTTTCCCGAATGCCGAGCGATCGATGGAAAGATCGGCCTCCACATCGTCGAAGAAGAACACCAGGTTTTCGGTGGCCATGTTCCCGGTAAGGTCATCTTTTGCCATTGGACAGCCTCCGAAGCCGCGCATGGCGCCATCGAAGCGGCGGCAGCCGTTGCGCCAGGCAGCGTCTATTTTTTCTCGCCAGTTGTGCGGTTGGGTGTGCAGGTGCGCGCCGAATTCAATATCCGGATAAGCCGGGATCAGGTTGCCGAACAGGTAGGAAATATTCTGCGGATTGGAGCAGCCGATCGTGTCGGAGAGCGAAAAAATGCGGATGCCAAAAGGCACCAGTTCGTCGACCCAATGCTGCACGATATCCACATTCCAGGGATCGCCGTACGGGTTTCCAAAACCCATGGACAGGTACAGTACCAGCTGTTTGCCGTGTTTTTCACAGAGGTCCTGAATCGCTTTGGTCCGCTCGAGGCTTTCAGATATCGTCGCATTGGTGTTGCGCAACTGGAAGGTTTCGCTGATGCTGAACGGATAGCCGAGGTATTGTATCTCCGGATGCTTACAGGCATCTGCTGCGCCGCGTTCGTTGGCTACGATCGCCAAAAGTTTCGTCTTCGTTCGGGAAAGGTCTAACTTTGCCAGCACTTCTGCCGTATCGCGCATTTGCGGGATAGCTTTGGGGCTGACGAAAGAACCAAAATCAATAGTATCAAAGCCGACACGCAACAACTGGTTGATGTAAGCCGCTTTGATATCCGTCTCGATATAATCCGGCAAGCCCTGCATGGCATCTCGCGGACATTCGATGAGTTTAATGGGCGGTCGCTTATTTGGAAGGATAGGTTCTGGCAAAGTGGTGGTGTGATTTATCTGGTCCGTTTAAACAAAAATGGCAGGCCAAAGTTATGCCTTCGCTACAAACACCTGCAAAAACCGTATTCATTACCCTGTAAAATTTTTACCATTTAACATTACTCCGCTACAGGAGACGCTCCATGAAGAATAAAGGATACTGGATATTGCTCGGCTTTTTATTTATAGTGTTCGGCCTTACATCAATTGTACTGCAGTTGATTGGCGTGGGTTGGTGGTTTCTTCAGTTCCTTGAACTGGGCGGACGGCTGCTCGCATTCGTCTTTAAAATCCTCATGGTGCTCGCCGGCGTGCTGATCGTGGTTTTCGCCCATACGGACTGGGATCGCGAACGGATGGACAGCAGCGGGAATGAGTGATAAGTGGTAAGTGGTAAGTGATAGGTTTCGGCCGGAACTTAATCTGCCGGCGGGTGGTTTGAGTTGCACGTAATGAGAAAGCACACTGATTCCAGGACCATGACGCACCTCCGGATTTTTGGCGAGTCGATTATCGACGAAAAAGCGATTGAACAGATCAGGCGCTGTGCCGCTTCTCCTGAAGATTTGGGCGCCCTGACCGCCGATGCACATTATGGGTATGGCCATCCGATTGGAGGTGTCGTGGCCTATAAAGACAAGATCAGCCTTTCCGGTGTGGGTTTTGATATCGCCTGCGGCAACAAAGCCTGCCAGACCAATATCCGTGCAGCCGACCTCGACACGGATAAGGTCATGGACGAGATTTTCAAAAACATCGGCTTTGGCATGGGGCGCCCGAATCCGAAACCCATCGACCACCCTGTGTTCGATCACATTGCAAAGGCGGCATTCCAACCACAGCAAAAGATGATCCGGTTGGCTATGGACCAACTGGGCACCGTTGGTTCGGGCAACCACTTCGTCGATCTCTTTGAAGACGAGGATGGCTGGCTCTGGATCGGCGTGCACTTTGGTTCGAGGGGCTTTGGACACAAAACCACCTCGGGTTTTATCGCCCTTTCCAAAGGAAAAGCATTTGAGGAACGGGTGCACGAAGGCGGCATGGACGCCCCGCCGATCCTCTTTGACGCAGACAGCGCGCTGGGCCAGGACTACCTCGCCGCCATGCGCCTGGCAGGAGAATACGCGTATGCGGGCCGCGATGTCGTAGTAGACAAGGTGCTGGAGATACTGAGGGCCAAGTCAGTTTTTGAAGTACACAACCACCACAATTTCCTTTGGGAAGAAGAGCATTTTGGGGAGCGATACTACGTCGTGCGCAAAGGAGCGACGCCCGCTTTCCCGGGACAATACGGCTTCATCGGCGCCACCATGTCCGACATTTCCGTTATTGTCCGCGGCATAGATTCCGAAACGAGCCGGCAGGGGCTGTATTCTACTGTCCACGGTGCAGGTCGCGCGATGAGCCGCAACCAGGCTGCCGGGAAAAAGCGCTGGAAAAACGGCAAGGTGGAGTACCTCAGCAAGGGCGTAGTGGACTGGCCGAAAGTGAAAAAAGAGATCAAAAAGAAAGGCATCGCCTTGCGCGGCGGCGGGGCCGACGAGGCGCCGGAGTGCTATAAAAAACTGTACCAGGTGCTGGCCTTTCACGAAGGAACCATCGAAACGATGCACCGCCTGCGGCCCATTGGCGTGGCCATGGCGGCGCCGGACATGTACGATCCGTACAAGGACTAAAAATGCGCGATCATGCAGGCAACCGGAGGGTGTAAAATCAGATCAGGGTAAAAAACACCTTGCTCACCAACACAAAATAAAAACATGAAACCACTCCTGATTTCCGCCCTGTTGCTGTTTTCGCTCCAACTCACCGCACAAACGGATACTGCTGCAGATTCGCTTGCCACAGACGACAGGGTCTATGAAATGTTTGATGTCCAGACTCCGCCAAAGTTTCCGGACGGCGAGAAAGAACTGCTCAGGTATCTGTCTCAAAACATTCAATACCCGGCAAAAGCAAGAAAAAAGAGTACTGCCGGCACTGTTATCCTCACTTTCGTCGTCAACAAGGACGGCAGCATCAGCGATGTCAATACCGTAAAAGACATTGGCAACGGTTGCGGTGAAGAAGCAGCGCGGGTCGTAACAGCCATGCCCAACTGGACACCGGGGGAATTGCACGGCAACGTAGTGCGCGTGCGTTTCACCCTACCCATCCGCTTCACTCTGTGAACCCTTAAAATGCCCGCTGTATGCGGGTGTCTCGTAAGCGCCCTGTAAATCCTGCCTAAAAACTCCAGTTCCTGTCAAAAGTGCAATATGGCGGACTTACAAGACGCCTTCATTTTTCATTTTGGGTGCCAATGCCTGTAACTTGGCCGTCAAATGCCATATACCATGCGTTGTATCTTTTTTTTGTTGCTTTTTGTTCAAAGTGCATCTGCACAAACCGGCCACGGGGTTGCGCCACGGAAAATCTATGCCATCAGCGATGTGTCCACTGTCCCGCAGTTTCCCGGCGGAGATGGAGCGTTGCTCGGATTCCTGTCCGACGGCATCCGCCTGTCAAAAACGGCAAACCTGACCTCCGGAAAGGTAGTCACCTCATTTGTCGTCAATCCGGACGGCAGTCTTTCCGACATTGAAATTATACAGGGAGATAGTAGCCTGGCCAGGCAAGTCAGGGAAAAACTCGGCCGGAGTCCTGCCTGGGCGCCGGGCACTATAGACGGCCTTCCTGTCTGCGTGCGCATGATGATCCCGGTTCAATTTGAATTTGACATGGAAGCGCCATCCCATGTTATCCGCCGGATCGACAGCCTCGACGTTGGGGAAGGCGTTCGGATCAAAACGGAAGAAATCTACCGGAAAGCCGTACCTGACCTTTCGTTCCGGATCAAAAAAGACAAGAAAAAACGGAAGGAACTTATCGAAGCGCTGGAAGCGCAATTCCAGGTGAATATCAGCGACGACAATACCCGTTCCCTAAAGACGGCGGGCGACCTCGCAGAACTCATCTATCGCGCCCAGGGAGGCATTACCATGTTCAGCAAGTCCGGATTCCAGGGAAAGGTAGAACGCCTGGCCGGCAGCCGCAATGATTGCGCCGGAGGGGACTGCCTGAATTACCCCGGTTCGATCATCGTACCCAAAGGCTTTATCGTCACCTTTTACACCAAACCCAAATTCAAGGGCGATCAACTTGTCGTCGATGCTCGCGGGCAAGAAGTGCGTATCAACAGTTTTATCGACCTGCAAATCAAAGGGTCGGTGCGCACGACCAATGAGGGTATCGTTTGGCGGGAGTCGATCAGGTCGATCAAGATCGATGGCACACAAAAATAACCGGACCAGGCAGACTAAAGTTAACATGAGTCATCCCGAATTTTCCTGAGTGAATGACCTCGGAGAGGTCAAATGTTTGTAGAAATGATCAGATACGGGTTTTACGACCTCGGAGAGGTCGCACCAGCGGTAATTACAAAGGTTAACATTCGACCTCTCCGAGGTCGTTACGTCTCCCCAGGCCATTGATCTACAAACATTTGACTTCTCCGAAGTCATTTTAAAAATTCGGGATGACTCATGTACCCTGATCAAATCAGATTTTCGGTTACAAAATCATGCCCATCCCGAAATCACGTGTTCGATAATGCGGCAGCATTCGTCAAGTTGTTCGGGTGTCATTACCAGCGGCGGTGCAAATCGGATGATGTTGCCGTGGGTAGGTTTGGCCAGCAGTCCGTTTTCTGCCATTTCGATACAGATATTCCAGGCCGTCTGGCTTTGTTCCGAATCATTGATGACAATCGCGTTGAGCAGGCCCTTGCCGCGCACCTGTGCGATCAGGTCGGGGCGCTTGTGCTGCAACGCTTCCATGCGGCCGCGAAATATGTTGCCCAGCGCTTCGGCATTATCGGCCAGTTTTTCGTCCTGCACCACTTTCAGCGCCTCCGTGGCCACGGCACAGGCGAGCGGGTTGCCGCCAAAGGTAGAGCCGTGTTCGCCCGGCTTGATCGTTAGCATGACCTCGTCGCTGCTGAGCACGGCACTCACCGGGAGCACGCCGCCCGACAGGGCTTTTCCCAGGATCAGCACGTCAGGCTTGAACCCGTAATGGTCGCAGCACAGCAATTTTCCGGTCCGGGCAATGCCGGTCTGCACCTCGTCGGCGATAAACAGCACATGGTGCTTTTTGCACAATTCGTACGCTCCGGGCAGGTAGTGGTCGTCGGGTACAAATACACCCGCTTCTCCCTGAATCGGCTCCACGATAAATCCGCAGACGTCGGGATCCTGCAGGGCAGCCTCCAATGCGGGCAGGTTGTTATAGGGAATCACGACATAGCCCGGCATATACGGGCCGAAGCCCTTCCGGCTGTCGGGATCGGTGGAGGCGGATATGGCGCCGAGTGTCCGGCCGTGAAAATTGCCTTCCACAAAAATGATCTTTGCCTGTCCTTCCGCGACGCCCTTTACTTTGTAGGCCCATTTCCGGGCGAGTTTAATGGCCGTTTCAACGCCCTCCACACCCGTGTTCATCGGCAGCATGCGGTCGTAGCCGAAGTAGCGGGTGACAAACTCCGCGTATTCACCCAGCAGGTTGTTGTAAAATGCCCGCGAGGTCAGGGTCAGTTTCTGAGCCTGGTTTGTCAGCGCGCGGATAATTCGCGGGTGGCAGTGCCCCTGGTTGACAGCGCTGTAGGCAGAGAGAAAATCGTAGTACCGCTTCCCGTCCACATCCCAGACGTATACCCCCTGCCCTCGCTCCAGCACAACCGGCATCGGGTGATAATTATGGGCGTTAAATCGGTCTTCGAGTTCCATGTAGGCGGTGGCGGACGATGTGGTGGTCAGGACTTCCATATGTAAGCGGCGTGATAGAGTGAGCGATATGAAGGGTGGTGAATTATAGTGCAAAATTAGCGCATTTTGGCCGCAAAGCGTCAAATAAAAACAAAATGGCGGCCTTGGGTAAAACCCAAAACCGCCGCAGTAGTTTTCAATGTCCGTTAATATGTCCGGATATAGGCCCCTCAGTTTTCGTAGTTCTTGCGATAATCTTCGCGTTTGTGGTAACGCCCCCAGGAAAAGCCGAACTTCAGGCTGGCCTGCCCGAAAGCCCCCGAGAGGTCGTTGTTGTTCAGGCTGACATAGTCGACATTCCGGGCAAAGCGATAGCCGCCTTCCAGACCGAAACGGAACCAGCGGAATACGTTGATTTCCACACCGGCAGAAGGCTGGATGATGAACATGTTGTCGGTCCCTTCGCCGGACAAGGTAGCGTGGCCCCTGCCCAGTTCTACATTGATCATGGGGTGCACTGCCTTGTAGGGAACAAAGGCATATCCGATCCTGCCGCCGTTAAACCTAAAATCGAAGCGCTGGTTGTCGCCGTCTTTAAGCAGAATATCATCGCGCAGGCTGTAGTGCGTCCATCCCAGAAAAAGAGATTTTCCGAATTCAAAGCCGAAAAAGCCGCCCCTGTTGAACCCATCCGTGTTTTTATATCCGGTATATTGATGGCTGTAGCCACCCCAGATACCGGAGAGGCCCCAGCCGCGGGAGCCCAGTACGGTTTCTTCGCGTTGGGCGAAAATTGAAATACTCAAGAGCAGAAAAGCAAAGGCCAAAAAGCTGGATTTGGTACGCATGGTGTGTGGTATTAAGTTTTGCTACTGAAAGTGGATCATTGTTTTGAGGGGAGACGATCAAACTGACAGCAAGGTTACAGGAGAGGTTGCACCTGTACAATATCAAAAGGCTCCACAGACCCAATATTCACCTTTCACTAACGGGTTTTAACCTGTTTTAACAAAAAAAGGCTCACGAGGCCCTGCGGCGCAGTATGACCGACGACAGCAGCGTAACCAGCACGCCGACAGGGAGTGGTTCCATGAAGGTAAAAGCCACGCGCAGCAAGGGGTTTTTATACATGGTCTTGAACTCCTCCATCTTGGCGGCTTCCTGCCGGATCTGATCCACCGTTGCGCCGTTCGATTTCATTTGAGCCAGGGCATGTTCGATGTATGTATCCATAAAATCGGGCATCAGGGTTTGGTAAACGATCATCCAGGCGATAACGTAGCAGGCGCAGGAGATCAGGGTGATCAGGATGCCTACCTTGAAGGCCGTTCCAAACGAAAGTGCGCCGTCCGTGTAGTTGTCGCGAAATGCCCGGACACCCAGATACACAAATACCATACTCAGCAAAATACCCGCGTAGCCGAACAGTTCGCCATTCCGGTAGTCGGTAGCATTTTTGAAATAGATGGCAGTAGCGGTCATGAGCACGGCAGCAATGCCGCCGGAGATCAAACCGTAGGTCAGAATGGTCTTTTTCATGCAGTAATTTTTTTGTGAAACATGCTGCAAATGAAGCGGAAGCCACGCAAAAACCACTCGTCCTTTCGGGTGATTCGCGGTACCGGCTCCCAAAATCATACTTTCGGGTGAGCCGCTACTCCAGCAGTCCCAGCGCCTTGGCTTTCTGAATAGCCTGGGTACGGCGTTGAGCATCCAGTTTCCCGAATACGTTGGAAGTGTGTGTTTTCACCGTGTTCAGCGATACGAACAGCCTGTCGGCAATTTCCTGGTTACTCAGCCCCTGGGCTATCAGTTCCAACACCTCGTATTCCCGGGGCGTGATGCCGAGCCCCTCCAGCACCCTCGCTTTCGGCAGGGACGCAGGCCCGGCCTGCCGGGCCATCTCTTCAGGTTCTTGCCGCTTTTTACGGGCAATTTTTCCGCCTGCCCAGACGCCTACTACCATAAACAACAAAGCGATGATACCGATATACCAATGCTCCGCGTGCTCCATGATCAGGAGGCGGTACTGAAAGTACTGCAGGGCAGCCAGCAGGAGCCCCAGCACCAATCCGTATAGCGCAAGTGTGGTCCACTTCATTTTTATACAGCAGGCATATTCCGGTACAAAAATGAGAAAAGTCACCCTGAAACCCAGGATGACTTTTCTCTCAAAAAACAAAAACGGCAAAGACGCACTGATCAGGGTTTCAATATAACCAGGCGCTTGGTACCGATCGTGTTGCCCTTGCTGTCCAGCAGGCTGTACAGGTAGGTGCCTTTTTTGAAGTCTTCGAGGGCGATTTTTATGGTTTTGCTGCCTGATATGGCATAGTTTTCTTTCCAGACCACCTTTCCGACGATATTGAAAATCTTGAGCGTATAATCGTCCTGCGGCAGATTGGTGCATTCAAAGCGCACCCATTCCACTGCCGGATTCGGATGCGCCTGAATATTGGCGCTGCCGGGCGACGGCACAACGGGGGCATCAGTGGTTTCGTTGAACTTGTACTGCATGCTCAACACCTCGGAAAGGTCGTTACTCATGGTAGCAACAGCAATCTCCTGCTTCTCGGTACCGCTGTAAAAACGGTATGTCGTTGTCGTATCCGTGCCCAGAAAATTGCCCAGTCCGCCGGTTCCGGCTGGCAGGATGAGCGACAGGTCGACCCAGCCCAGGGGGAAAGGTGACGAGATGTACACATCGAGGTTGGTCGTAACATAGTCGACCCGTTTTTTGCGCAGCACAGGGTAGGAGCCGCCCGGAATCTGGCAGGTGCCCCAGGCGTCTACTGCATCCAGCCGCTCCGTGTGCAAACGCACACGTATGGAGTCGGGCGGCGAGAATCCCTGAAACAGAGAATCGGGGAGTTGCGCAGTAGAAAACGGCAGGGAGAGGTCTGTTTCCGCTTGCGTTATATCGAAAAAGGCCATGGGAGACTGGCGCTCTAGAAAAGGAGGCGAAAACCTGGCCAGCACATTCAACCCGAATCCTGCAGGATCGGCCCCGGCATAGCCCAGCGCTTCTACCTTGTTGTTGGTGATGTTGTAATACGTCTCACCCGTCTGACCGATCACCACGGCATCAGCGCCGGGGTAACTCATGAAATTCAGCCCTGCACTTGCCGGACGAAAAATGATCTCGTTTGTGGAAGAAGCCTGAAGACTTGTAAAGTCCCATAACTGGTTGCCACCGGGAGGCGTCGCCGGGTTTACCCCCATAGGCGCTGCGTCGAGGGCGATATGGAAGGTATCGCCAGCAGCGGGGAATGTAGCGGAAGTAACAATAATTTGGGAATAAGCGCTGAAGCACAGAGCGGAGAAAACTGCCAGTAACATTCGTCTCATCGGATTGTTAGATAAAATTGAAAGGGAGGAGATTAGATTGGAAATTGCTCAATTGGAGTATGTATTGTCCCGAATCGGGCCTGCTTCAAAGGTACGCTGCTTTTTTGCTAAAAGGCAAAAAGGCAGCGATGTAGATTCCCCTTTTTTGCAGAAACGTCATAATGCTTGCAATTCAACGAGCTTGCGATATACCAGTCCCGACTTCATTAATGTTTCATGCGTCCCGCGTTCAATTATCTTTCCCGCATCCAGCACGACGATCTCGTCGGCATACTGAACGGTGCTGAGCCGGTGGGCGATCACGAGCGCCGTTCGGTTTTGCAACAGGCGCTCCAATGCAAGTTGAACAAGTTTCTCAGACTCCGAATCGAGCGCTGAAGTTGCCTCGTCGAGGATTAAAATTGGCGGATTTTTTAATAATGCCCGTGCAATGGTCAATCGCTGCCGTTGTCCGCCGCTGAGTTTCGACCCCCGGTCGCCTATATTGGTATCGTAACCATCCGGCATCCGGACGATAAATTCGTGTGCATTGGCGGCTTTGGCAGCCGCCTCAACGGCATCGGCATCGGCCGGAAATCCAAACGCGATGTTGTTGCGTACCGTATCGTTAAACAGAATGGCTTCCTGGCTGACAATACCCATCAGCGCCCGCAGTTCGCGTACCCGCAGCGTCCGGATGTCTTTGCCGTCGATCAGTATCTCCCCCGACGTCACGTCGTAAAAACGCGGCAGCAGATCGGCGATGGTGCTCTTGCCGGCGCCGGACGCCCCCACAAGCGCAATGACTTTTCCGTACGGGATTGTCAGGTTGATATTTTCCAGCGCAGCGCGATCGGCATTCCGGTAGCGGAAGGCGACGTCCTTGAATTCAATCCTGTCGTCAAATGACGATATGGGCAGCGCGGCATCCGTATCGGATATGGATACCGGGGCGTCCAGTACCGACTGTACCCGCTCGAGCGCACCCAGCCCCTTGCGCATGCTGTACGATGCACTGCTGAGCTGTTTGGCCGGTTCGATAATGTTGTAAAAGGCGTATAAAAAGGTAATGAACGTAGCAGCCGACAGTTCGCCTGCAAACACCTGCCGCGCACCGAACCACAACAACACCGAAACTGCCGCTATACCGAGGAATTCAGACAGGGGCGATGCCAGGTCTTTGCGCCGGTACAAGCGCGTGAGCATGCGGGCGTACCCCTTGTTTTCGCGCTTGAAGCGCTCTTCCTGCCATTTCTCGGCGTTGAAACCTTTGATGATGCGCAAACCGCCCAGGGTTTCTTCTATCAGCGACCCGATCAGCCCCAGCCTGGTCTGCACGGCCCCCGACTGCCGCCGCAACGAGCGCCCGATGCCTCCGATAATGAGACCGGAAAACAACATCAGGGCAAATACGAAGACGAGCAATTGCGGGGAAACAAAAATCATAAAGGCCAGACTTCCCAGAATGACCAGCGGCTCGCGGGCCACGGATTCCACTACGTTTACAATGCTCCATTCCACCTCCTGCACATCGGCCTGCGCGCGGCTCATCAGGTCGCCCTTGCGTTCTTCCGAAAAATAGGACAGGGGCAATTCAAGTATTTTTTCCACCACCTTTTGCCGCAGGTCGCTGATGATGCCGTTGCGCACCGGCGCCAGAAAATACAGCGAGAGGTAGCGAAACAGGTTTTTTCCGAAAAAAGTGAGCACCAGGAAGGCGCAAACGATCAGCAGCGCTTCTTCCCGACCGTGCTGGGCTACCAGGTTTGAAAAAAAGGAGTTGATACTTTGCTCCAGTCCGCCCATCAGGGATTCCGGAGCAGGTGAGTCGGACGGCGCCGGCGCGGTGCCTTTATCCAGTTCGCCGGGACTGAACAGTATTTGCAGAAAGGGTTGCAACACCGGGATGCTGACGATCATGAACATCGACATCAGCAGGTTGCACAGAATGGCAAGGATGACGTACTTTTTATATGGTCCGTAATAACGAAAAAGCAGAAGCATGCAGCGTAGGTGCGGGTTGTGCAGGGGTTTTGCCAAAAAAGGGGCAAGATAAGCAGAACCCCTGTACAACGGATTTGGAAATCCGTTGTACCACCGGGCTATATCTCCCGAACGATCCGGAAGCCATAGGCATCGTACCGGTGATCCGGAAGCCCGCGATACCGGTAAACGGAGCGGCAATAAAAATCGATAACATTCCAGGAGCCGCCACGCAGGACCCGCATTTTATTATTGCCCTCTTTTGTCCAGGCATTGTTATCTGCCGGGGCGTTTTTGTAGTCGTCGTGCCAGTGGTCGGCGCACCATTCCCAGACATTCCCGCTCATATCGTACAGGCCCAACTCATTTCCGGCCTTCTCCCCTACCGGATGGGTTTTGCCGCCGGAATTGCCGCTGTGCCAGCCTGCCTTGTCGAGGTTGTCACTTCCGGCAAACCGATAATTTTGAGAGATCGTCCCGCCGCGCGCAGCGAATTCCCACTCCGCTTCCGACGGCAAGCGGTAGGTGTTGCCTGTTATCTGACTGAGCCATTGGCAATAAGATTGTGCTTCGTGCCAATTCACGCGTATGGCCGGGCGGCGACCACGCCCCCAGCCCTGGTCGCCGGGCGGCACGAGCCCTTTTTCTGCGCAAAAGAGGTCGAACAACTCCATAGTCACCGGAAATTTACCGATCCAGAAGGGTGATAAGCGCACATTGCGGAGGGGTTTTGTCGCGGGATAGTCCGGACTGCCCATATTCAGTAGGCCGCCTTCAACATAAACCATCTCCGGCGCCTCGGGCCGGTCGCGATGGACCTGCCCGTTTTGAAGCACTGGAGGCAGCGCCTGTGCTCCGGTTGGTCCGGCAGCCACATTGCCCGGCGGCCGGGCAGGAGGGACTGATGCCTGTCGTTCCTTCAGGAGTTTCTGTACCCGGTCCGCGATTTTCTGTACTACCGCATCCCAGGCTTTATCCCGTTGTTTCCAGTATTCCAGATCCGTTACGGCAGCACCGCCCGGGGGCAGCACCTGCAGGTCCTTAATGACGGGAAAGAGGTTCCAGGTACAGGGCCGAACGATGATCGGGATGATCAGGGCATCACCATTGTTCAGTCGGTCGACCGCCGTGCTGAATTCTTCTCCCCGGATATAGTCGGAGTTGTAAAAATCCACACTTACCAGTATCAGGAACAGTTCGGCAGCCAGCAGTTGTTCCCTGATAGCGGCATCCCAATAGGCGCCCGGCATAATTTCCCGGTCACTCCACAGATCAAGCCAACCGAGATCGACCAAAGGCCTCAGGTGGCCTTCGAGTTCTTCGCGCAGCGTTTTGTCTTTGCTGGAATAAATAACAAATGTTTTCAGCGGGTTGGGCGCCATGTTGCAGGAAATATACGGCGACGGAAAACTACCGCCCGCCTTATGCCATCTCGCTCTTGAAATCCCAGTTGTTCAAAAAACCGGTGGTAAAATTGCCCTCCTGGAAGTCCTTGTTGCGCATCAGACGTTGGTGAAAGGGAACGGTTGTTTTGACGCCCTCCACGATAAACTCATCGAGTGCGCGCTCCATCTTCAGGATCGCCTCGTCGCGCGTACGGGCACGTACGATGAGTTTGGCAATCATTGAATCGTAGTAGGGCGGTATGGTGTAGCCTGCATAAACGTGTGTGTCTACCCGAACGCCGTGTCCTTTGGGCGAATGGAACGAGGTGATCTTGCCGGGGCTGGGGCGGAAATCGTTAAAGGGGTCTTCCGCGTTGATACGGCACTCGATGGCATGCATCTCCGGGAAATAATTCTTGCCCGAAATGGGCAGGCCTGCCGCAATTTTGATCTGTTCCTTGATGAGGTCGAAGTCGATCACCTCTTCGGTCACGGTATGCTCCACCTGGATACGGGTGTTCATTTCCATGAAATAAAAGTTGCGGTATTTATCCACGAGAAATTCGATGGTACCCACGCCTTCATAACTAATGGCATTGCAGGCCTTGATGGCTGCTTCACCCATTTTTTCGCGGAGTTCCGGTGTCATGAACGGGGACGGACTTTCTTCAACCAGTTTCTGGTGGCGGCGCTGTATGGAGCAGTCCCGCTCCGAGAGGTGACAGGCTTTGCCCAGTTGGTCGCCTGCGACCTGAATCTCGATGTGGCGCGGTTCCTCAATATATTTTTCCATGTAGATGCCGTCGTTGCTGAACGAGGCCTTGGCCTCGCGCCGTGCCGTATCCCATTGATCCTCAAACTCTTCTGGTTTCCATACGATACGCATACCCTTTCCGCCGCCACCGGCGGTAGCCTTCAGAATAACGGGATAGCCGATCTCTTTAGCCATCTTCATACCCGATTTTGCGTCGGTGAGCAGGCCTTCGGTACCCGGAACACAGGGTACGCCTGCCTTGAGCATCGTTTCCTTTGCCGTGATCTTGTCACCCATCGCACGAATCTGGTCGGGGGTTGGGCCGATAAATTTGATCCCGTACTCCTGGCACACCTCTGCAAAAGAGGCGTTTTCAGACAAAAAGCCGTAGCCGGGGTGGATAGCGTCGGCGTCGGTGATCTCGACCGCAGCCATGATGCGCGGTACGTTGAGATAACTTTCTGAGGAGGGCGGCGGGCCGATACAAACGGCTTCGTCGGCGAAGCGCACATGCAGGCTGTCGCGGTCGGCCGTAGAGTACAGCGCTACCGTTTTAATGCCCATCTCCTTGCAGGTGCGAATGATGCGCAGGGCTATTTCGCCCCGGTTCGCGATCAGTATTTTTTTGAACATATATTTGATATAAGTCCTTCCTTTTCAGGCTGCGTACTTTTAAAACCGTCCCTGACAATTTAAAAACATCAACGCAGAAATCGAAAGACTGTGTTTTTGATGAAGACAAAATCAGACCAGGTATTGTTGGGGTAATGCACATCCGTTTTATATGGCAAGCCAGACAAAACTTCACCGGATACCTTGTTGTGGTTTAACGCGGCCAGCATATGGGGCCGGAAAAGCACCTTCCAGACTATTACCCTTCGACCAGGAACAAGGGCTGATCGTACTCCACCGGAGATGCATCTTCGACCAATACCTTTACGATCTTGCCTTTTATTTCCGATTCAATCTCGTTGAACAGTTTCATCGCTTCGATGATACAGACTTTTGAGCCGACTTCCACGGTGTCGCCGACCTTGACAAAAGGCGGTTTATCCGGGCCGCCGCTGCGATAGAAAGTGCCGACCATCGGTGATTTGATCTGTTTGTATTTGGAATCATCGTCGGTCGCCGAGGCGGCAGGGGCGGCAGCTTCCGTTTTTGGCGGCGCGGCAGGCGCCGGTGCGGGGGCGGCAGGCGCAGGCGCGGAAGGCGTCATGGACACCATAGGTTGTTGCATCGGAACCATTACTTGCGTAGGCTGTGATGCTGCCTCATGGGTCTGATTCCGGATAACAAGTTTAAATTCTCCTTCCTTCAGGATAAATTCGGTGAGCTTGTACTTACTCATCATCCGAATCAATTCTTGTATTTGGTTAAAATCCATACCGAACAATGTTTTGCTGTTGCGAAAAAAAAGAGGGGGAAGCAAAGAAAAAACGTTTCTGATGAAATATTTTTTCCTTCTCCCCCCAAAGGTATCAAATGATGAAAGATTTTTACTTTTTGACGCGCTCCATGTAAGCTCCGGTAGCGGTGTCGATCTTGATGAAGTCGCCTTCTTCACAGAAAAGCGGTACACGTACCTCGGCGCCGGTTTCCACCGTGGCCGGCTTCAGGGTGTTGGTAGCGGTGTCGCCGCGAAGTCCCGGTTCGGTATAGGTGATCTGCAAAACAACCGTCTGCGGAAGTTCCACCGAAAGCAGGGTTTCCTTCTGGGCATGGAAAAGCGCGTCGACGACGTCGCCCTCCTTGAGGAACTTGCCATTATCGATCATATCCTCGGGCACGGAAATCTGGTCGTAGGTTTCCTGATTCATGAGCATATACCCGCCATCTTCAGGGTACAGGTACTGGAATTTGCGCCGTTCCACGCGCACTTCGGTAATCGAGTGACCACTCTGGAAGGTATGTTCGATAACCTTGCCGGAAGTAGAACTTTTCAGTTTGGTCCAAACCTTTCCACTGCCGCGACCTACCTGAAAGCGCTGAAAATCAATCACCCGGAGGATATCGTTATTGAGTTCAATGCACAGGCCGTTGCGGATGTCTGCCGTCGTTGCCATTTTTTTAAAGAATAAATGATGAAAAATGAATGTTTTGGTCAGGGGGAATGACTTCAGAGGCGAAGCCTGGTTTTAAAAAGGCGCGCAAAGGTAGGTTAATTTTGGTTATTGCCAAATGCCGAATTGAAATGAAGGGTGTAAAGGCATATCCCGACTAATACGCCCATTTCAAATAAAGCGCTCCCCAGGTGAATCCCCCGCCAAACGCAGTCAGGATGATATTGTCGCCTTTTTTAAACTGGTTCTCGTACTCCCACATGCAAAGCGGCAGGGTGCCCGAGGTGGTATTGCCGTATTTATGGATGTTGACGGTTACGCGGTCGAGGGGGAACTGAAGGTGTTCGGCAACCGAGGTGATGATACGCATGTTGGCCTGGTGCGGCACAACCCAGTTGATATCTTCGATGGTCATTTTGTTGCGGCGCATCACCTCCTCCACTGTGCTGGTCATGCCTTTTACAGCCTGGACAAACACGCGTTTGCCATCCTGCCAGGCATAGTGTTCGCGATTGGCGACGGTTTCCGCACTCGCCGGACGGAGCGACCCGCCGGCTTTCATATTGAGGAACTCGCGACCCGAGCCATCGCCACGGAGGACGAAATCCTGTATGCCCGTGCCGTCTTTACGCCCTTCAAGCAGCACGGCAGCAGCGCCATCGCCAAAAATGACACAGGTATTGCGGTCGGTGTAGTCAATGATAGACGACATCATGTCGGCGCCCACGACCACCACTTTGCTGTATGTTTCGCTCTGAATAAACTGGGTGCCCGTTGCCAAGGCATAGAGAAAACCGGAACAGGCGGCATTGATATCATAGCCGAAAGCGTTTTTGGCGCCGATCTTGTCACAAACAGTATTGGCGGTATCGGGAAATACCATGTCGCCGGTAATGGTGCCGACGATCAGCATGTCAATTTCGCCCGGTTTGGTATTGGTCTTCTCCAGCAGACCCCTGACGGCCTCTGCACACATATCGCTGGTGGCCCAGCCCGGCGTTTTGAGGATACGGCGTTCGCGGATGCCGGTTCGGGAGGTGATCCACTCGTCGTTGGTGTCCACCATTTTTTCGAGGTCAAAGTTGGTCAGCCGGTCTTCGGGTACCCAGCCATGAACGCCGGTGATGGCTGCATGCAATTTATTCGCCATTTACTTGAGAAGTTTGTTCGAGGCGCAAAGGTAGCGAACCGGCTGAAATCGCTATGAAGTACTGTGACAAGATTATTCAATCATGCCACAGTACACTTTCCTTTGGGGGGTCAATAGCGCAAGCCCCAGAACCAGGGCTCTTCGGCTTTGGTTTTTTCCTCGACATACTTTTTGATGACCTCCTGGTACTCTGCTTCGGTGACTTTCTTGCCCTTTTGCTTCTTGGGCAGATCGAGTTCCTTGTCGAGTTTTTGAAGGGTTATCCGGTCTGCGCTGATGAGCATGGCGCCGTCGTTCACGTCTACTTCGAGGATCAGTCCGGGCAGGCCGCAGAAGCGTTCGGGGCCGCCGCTCAGGGGCATATCAAGTGCAAACCAGGCGATGATCTGCTGTTTTTTTAGTGTGTCGGACAGCGAAGCGCTCATGCACACATGGCCGGCCACCTCTTTCAGTTCATTCAGGATTTTCCACTCCGGTTTGGAAAGGGTATCTTCAATGATGTAGGTTTTCCCGATCATCTGTATGATATCGTGTACGGTGTTATTTTCAAAATCGCGTTTGATCTGGTACACGTCCTTTCGCCAGGAGTAACCCTCGTCGTCGGGCTCTGCCCTTTCCTCGGAATCTTCATACCGCGTTGCCGTGGGGGAAAAATAGAGGGTCGTAAATACCTTCCACTCCGAGCGACTGCCCCACATATAGGCTATGCGCTCGCGCTGCTGCTTGCTGAGGTAATCGACCGCAGCCATTTTTTTCGACCAGTTGTGGGTGACCAGGTACCGGATCACGCCCTCTTCGAGGGGCTGCTCCTGGGATAAAAGTGCCGCCGGAAGCAGCAGGATAAAGGCAATAAGGATATTTTTCATGTTTTGTCAATGCTGATTTACCACCAGTTGTTTTTGCTGATCTTGTCTTCATAGCCCCTCAGGTTATAGGTGAGGCTCAACATAAAATAGCGGGCCAGCGTGGGCGCGATGCTGCGCACGACGTAGTTCTGCGTTCCCCGTTGCGTGATATTGACGCGGCGGTCGAGCAGGTCGAAAGCGGCGAGGCGGACCTCCAGGCGGTTTTGTTTGCCGAGCAGGCGTCGTACCGAGGCATTCAGGATGGGGACATCGCGGTTGAACTCGAAGCGGTCGTTGCGGTAGATGGCGTAGTTGAAATTGCTTTCCAGGAAAAACTTCGAAGCGAACTGCCACTTTACGGATGCATCAATGTTGTGGTTCTGTATCTTTTGGTTCTGCCGCTTTTCGATGGAGTATGAAATATCGTTAAAACCGATCCTGCCGCTCAGCCCGATGATCAGTTTTTGGGCCGGTGTGTAATTGAACCGCGCGTTGAGGCCGAATCCGTTGTTGGTGGTCTCGTTTTCCACGCCATTCACAAATGCCGGTGTTTTGCCAAAATTGAGGTTACCGTTGAGGCTCAGGGTCAGTTTGGTTTTTACAATGGGGAAGTTGGACCATAGGTAGGTACTGAATCGATTCCCCCCCGACACATTTTCCGGCCTGGTGGTCGTGACAATCCCGAAGGTATCCAGGGCCTCAACCGTCTGGCTGTACACGATCTGGCTGTCGTAAATGTTGTAATCGCTGCCGATGCCGATACTGCTCATGGAGGATGGATTCCAGTAGTTGAAGTTAAGCCCGAGGCTGTGCGACCGCTCCGGCCCCAGGTTCGGGTTGCCTTCGACCCGGAAAGCGGGGTTGTTTACATTGGGTACGGGTTGCAGGTCGTTGAATTGGGGTTCGCTGATACCATACCCGTAGTTCATGCTCAGCCACATATTGTTGACGAATTCGTAGTTGAAATCGAGGTTGGGCGTCCAGTTTGTAAAAGTGCGGTCGATGGGTTCCGCAATCAGCGGCGCGCCCTCATCGCGGGCGTACTCTCCTTTGAGGTTCAGTTGCTGGGCTGCCATACCGACCGATACATTGAGCCCTTCGTTGGAATACCGGATACTCGACCCGATTCGGTTGTACAGGATGTTGTTGTCGTAAAAAATACTCAGGCTGTCGATCCGCTGTCCGCTGTTCTCGGGGTCTGCCACCTGGCGGTCTACCCTGTTGTTGGCTTTGCTGAAATTGTAAAAGGTTTCCAGAAACCATTTTTTTGCCAGCGGCTCGGTGAAGAGCAGGCTCGATTTTGCCTGCCAGGAGTCGTTGGCATTGTCGTTCAACTGGCGTATCTGATCCTCCACGGTTGTCGCATCAAAGAACCGGTTGAGCGAAAACAGGTTTTCCATGCCGTTTGTCCGGTTATTGTTATAGCCCCCGCTCATGGCAAAGGAGCGGCCTTTTTTGCGGAAGCGGTGGCGGAAAATCGCGGCACTCGTGAGGCGCCACGAATCCATATCGTTGTTGTTATTGATATTCAGGTTGTTGATCGGCGTATTGTCGGAACTGGAAAAATGTTGCGTTTGATAACTGTCGGACGAAGCGTTGCTGTACCGGCCATTAGCCTTGACGATCAATACGTTATTGGAATCGATGTCTTTTTCAAACCGCGAATTCAGGGTGTGGTTTCCCCTGAAATCCGTATTGCCGGTGGTGTCGGAACTGAAAAACGAATCGTCGCCGGCGAAGGTCTGCCGGTCGGAGTACTGATCGACAAACAACCGGCTCTGGTTGTAGAAATAACTGGCGTTGAATTTTGCCTTCTTGTTGTCGAAGTTGTAGTTCGCGCCGCTCCCGAAGTTTTCCGTAAAACCCCGCCCGTCGAAGTTGTTGACCGGGGCGTCGTCGCTGTTGAAATAATAATACCGCCCACCGTTGCTGTTGAAACCAAAGTCGCCGTTGTCAAAGTCACTGAACGAATTCTGCCCTTTGAACTCCCCGTAATCCTCCCAGTTCACGCCCGTCTGGTTGATGTTGTTGCCGTAGGCGATAAACGAGAGTTGTTCCTTCTCATTGAAGCGGTTGTAGTTGCCGCGCGCTGCCCACCGTTCCTGGTCGCCCACTGCACCCGACACCTTGCCAAAGGCGCCTTTTTTATACTCCTCTTTCAGTTCCAGGTTCATGGCCTTTTCTTTTTTGCCGTCGTCTACGCCCGTCAGTTTGGACTGCTCCGATTTCTCGTTGTACACCTGCACTTTCGACAAGGTTTCGGCGCCCAGGTTTTTGGTTGCGGCCTTGGGGTCGGAACCGAAGAACGTCTTTCCATCTACGTATACGCGTTTTACGTCCTGGCCCTGTGCCTTGATATTGCCGTCGGCATCTACCTCTATGCCCGGCAACCGGCGCAAAAGGTCTTCCACCGTGGAGCCCGACGGCACCTTGAACGAAGAAGCGTCGTACTCGATCGTATCGCCGCGGATGCTGAGCGTCGCTTTGGCCGTTTTCACAACAACTTCCATGAGTTCTGTGCTGATTGGTTTTATCCCAATCTGGCCCAGATCGTTTGGAGAAACACCAGCCTCCGGCACGTATTGTTGCAGCGGCAGGTAGCCGATGTACGATATTTTCAGCAGGTAAGGGATGTTCTTCACATTTCTGAACTCAAAATTGCCCTTGTCGTCAGTCCGCGTAAAATTGACCAGCGTGGAGTCAGCCGGCGTGAGTAACATGACCGTTGCAAAGGCTATCTCGCTGCCGGAGGTATCCGCAACGGCGCCTTTGAGGGTTACTTTTGATGGATTTTGTGCATAGAGAAAGGTGCTGAGAAACAGCAAAACGGAGAGGAGGCGGTACTTCTGCATGAATAGTTGTTGGTGTTTACGAGAGCGTGTTCGGGTCTGTTCGACAAAATTACCCTTTAGGTGCATTTGTCGTTCGTTTTGCTGCACAGACTTTAAACAAGTTTGATGTCAGGTCTGAAAACAATATCAATCAGGGAGTCTTGTAAGTCCGCCAGGTTGCATTGCTGACCGTTTTTTTTCTGCTTTTCGGACAGGATTTACAAAATTCACAGCAGCAGTTCCGCCTGATTTTTCTGTTAATCCTGTAAATCCTGCCCGAAGCAGTCCATTCTGTAAAAATTGCACTTGCGAACACCCTCCTTGAAAATGGAGTATTTCCGGCTGCACGATTCAGCGGACGTGGAAGTTGCTCTAAACGGTGAAACACCTACCTGATCACAGTCAGGTCGCCGTGCAGTTTATGCACCGATCCGTCGACCAGATCGACCTGCATCATCCAGGTATACACACCGGGCATCACCACTTTGCCTTTATGGCGGCCGTCCCAGGCCCTGGAGTTGTCGTTCGGCGCGGCGTCTCTTATTTCATACACCAGCGAACCCCAGCGGTCGAATACCTGCAACAGGCGAATTTTTTGCGCTGCCGGGCCGAAACTGAGTTCAAACCGGCTGTTCTGATCGCCTGCAGACAAAGGCGAAAAAACATTCGGCGCGAAGACATCGAGGATGTGTTCCACTTCAATCAGCAGATCATCGGTGGAGGTGCAGCCGTTTTGATCCGTAATGGTCAGCCTGTACCGAACGTCGGAAAGAGGTTTGGATACCGGATTCGGGCAATCGGAACAACTCAGGTAAAACGAATCCGCCCAGACATAACTGACCGGTGTAAGGCCGAAAGTCTGGATAAAAATATCGAGGCTGTCGCCGAGCCGCAGCGTTGTATCGGCGGGCAGTACCACTACGAGTTGCGGTGGCTGCAGCACTCCAATGGGCAGCGTATCGACGCAGCCGTAAATATCCTGGGCATACACATCGTACAGGCCGCCGGTCAGGTTGTCGAATTGTTTGCCTTGCGACCACAAATCGCCGTCGAGACTGAATACCAGCGAAGTATCGGGCGTCTGTACGGCAATAGCGCCGTCGGGTACGCCAAAGCAACTCGCAGAATCGGACGTCGCCGTGAATACGATGGGCGGATAGGCGGGCACCTGTGCGTTGGCCGTTTCCGAACAGTCGTTGGTGTCCGTCACCGTTACGGTATAGGTTCCCGCAGGCAAATCATCAACTTCCTTGCTGCTGGCGCCCGGAATGCTCCAGGTATAGTCAAATGGCGGCGCGCTGCCGGAGGCGGAGACCTTGAGCGTACCTGTGGCCTCATTGAAACAGGACGGAGTGCCGTCTATTTCAAGCACAATGGGATCGAGTACGGTCAGGTTTACCGTATGCGTGGAATCGCAGCCGTTTGCAGCGGCGAAGGTCATGCGGTATATGCCGCTTGTCGTTTGAGGCGTCCCGAAAATGGACGACGATTCGCCGGCGCATATCGTTTGGACCTCGGCCGTGGAAAACGTGTCTTTTGCCGCCACGAAAACGTGTACGGTGGAGTCGCATCCCGTCACGGCAGACAGGTAAAAGGTCTCCGAGGCGCCTGGTGGCAGACTGGCGCCATTGATGGCAAGGGATGAACCGAGGCAGACCGCCGTATCTACCTGGATATTGAAAGTACCCGTCAGCGTACCGTGCACCCGCACTTCAACAATGGAATCGCAACCATAAATGGTTTGCATGTAAAAGGTGCGGCTGCTGTCGGGCGGTATCACTTCGCTGTTCCAGAATACCGTTCTGCCATAGCAGATCGTTGTATCGACCTTGTAATTAAAGGTATCGTGTACGGTGATATACACCGAATCGGTATTCACACACCCGTTTACAAAGCCTGCCTCCAGGGCGACATAACCCGAGGCCGATGGCGCGACAGTCACCGCCGGGCAAGTAGTACAACTCAGTCCGTTGCCGCTCCAGTTGTAAAAATCAAAGCCTGTACCGGCCAGCGCCGTTGTTTCTCCCGCACAGAGCGATTGATCTGCCCCGAGAAAAACGACGCTGCTGCTGTCTATGGACACCATAATCTCGTCGGTTTGGGTAATGCCGCAGACGTCGGTGACCGTCACCGCGTATGTCCCGGCATCCGGAACGGTAAAGCCGGGGCCGGTCGAGCCACCCGTCCATGACCACGCAACGAGGTCGTTGCCCGACGCATCGAGGGGTACGGTGGTGTTGTCGCAAATAATCGTGTCCGGACCCAGGTTAATCAAATCAGGCTGGTAGGCGTAATAAAACGAGACAATATTGTTGGAAAACCCGCACTCGCCAATAGCAGTCACCGGAAAATCCGTCGACAGGTTGTACGGCGCAGGCAGCGTGTTGTCGTCGTTGAGTACAATAAATATGGAGTCGTTGGCAATACGAGGTATACGGAAAGTAAAGGACTGGCAACTATCCTGGGGAAGGGTGAAGCCGAGCGGAACCGCGCCGATCCATTGGGCCGGGGTGCTCTGCGGATTGCCGATATAGGCCGATATGGGTGTTTGTGGGGGCAACAGGTTGTCGCCGGGATTGCAAAGCGAAACGGTGACCACCAGCGAGTCCTGGTCGCAAATGACCCCCTGGAGGGTCAGGGCGCCATCGGGCGAGGGAAAGGTGGGGTTAAAAAACTGGTTCATGAAGGTATTCAGCCGGAGACTGTCGCCGATGATGTGCGGGTTCTGCTGGTAGCGCGGTACGCTCAGGTCGTCGTTGATATTGGTATTGAAATAGGCGTGCTGGTTCCACACCTTTCGGGAAGCAATGCCCGGTGTTCCGACCGCTTCGTAGGCCACCACGGTGCCTGTAGCAAGGTCGTTGGGATCGGAGCCGCACTCGATCACGATTTCCGTCTGGCCATCGCCGTCGACATCGAGCACGAGCGGGTTTTCAATATGTGTCAGACTGGTGCAAACATCCTCCCAACTGATCGCGCCGGTGGTACCGCTGATCACCCGCAGTTTGTCCTGATCGCGATATACGATATCTGCCGAGCCGTCGCCGCAAAAGTCGAACACGCTGGAGCAGGTGATCGAGGAAGCGTCGTTGATCTGGCGCGTCCACATAATGCTGAAGTTGTTGCGCAGGGCATACAGCCTCGGGTAACTGACGAAACTCACCTCCAGTTGGCCGTCGCCGTTCAGGTCGGCAATATTCACACGGGAAGCGCCCTCCTGCCAGTTGTTCAGGAGTTGAAATTGCCTGAGGATCGTTGGTGTCTGGATATCCCAGCAATAAATGGTGTTGAAGTTGTTGGTTGTTTTTCGCCCCTGCACGATTGCATCGAGGTCGCCGTCGCCGTCAAAATCAGCTACGCTGGTGAAACCGTCGGTAAACGGCGCCGGGGCGGTCACCTGGGGTGTAACGGCGCCCGTGACGAGGTTGACCGACAGTACCTGGTTGCCGGCCACGATCTCGAGACCGTCGCAATCCGGGCAAAAGGAATCGGGCAGTACGTCCATCACAACAGGCGAGGCAAAGGAAATGCCTACCGCCACCCGGGCGGGGTGTTCCCCTGCCGACACACCGGGACCGCCGGAGGCCAGTAATGCGCCGGTCTGGCCATTATATACCTGGTTGCCGATGTTCACTTCGGCCCAGCCGTCGTGGTTAAAATCGGCAATATTGGGCACTGCGAAGCGGTACCGCGTGTCGTAGCCAACCTGGATGGCGCTGGTATATTTCAGGGTGCCGTCGTGCTCGAAGCAATAGAGCAGCCGGTCTTCGCCCACCATGACAATTTCACCGAAACCGTCGTTGTCGAGATCGGCAATGGCCGGAGCAGTTCCGCCGGGCCAGTTCACCGGCGCCAACACGTGTACCTTGGTGGCGCCCGTTGCACCGTCGATCACGTACAGATCAGGCGCTTCCACCCTGTAGGTCACAATATCGGGTATGCCGTCTTTGTCCATATCCCCGGCAACAAGCGTGGAATAGGTGCCCGTCTGGGCTGTGGCCTGCCACTGAATCCCAAGCGAAATCTGTCCGCAGGGCGGGATATAGTAACAATCGGCATTACAGGTGGTGTAGTAAAAATCGGCGCACTGCCCCGAACAGGTGCAATCCGGATCGTAACAGTCGATCAGGCCATCGCCGTCGTCGTCGATGCCATTGGTACAGTTTTCTGTCTGTGTCTGGGAATAAAGCAGGAAAGGGGTGAAGAGGATAAAAAGAAAAAGGGATTTTCGCCGCAGCAATGTGTGTTGTTTTAAGAACATGGGGATCCGGTTAGGTTTTGTCGGGTTTGGAAACGCCGGTTGTACAGCACTTCTTTCCCTGGACAAAACGATTAACGAAACGTTTTGAAAACCTGAGACTACGGCGGGAAATTGGTTGAAAATGGGGAGTCGCCTGAGTGTGCGGCAGGCCGGGGGGATTATGATGTGGCGAAAAATGATGGCACAAATGTCTGCAATTTTTTGAAATCGCAGCGCCTAATTTAGGGTGTGTCTGAAAAATACTCACCGGCCGGAAAAGGCATCTTTTGGAGCTTGTACGTCGCCTCTTTTTCAGGCGATATAACCCGGTAGTCCCCTCAAAAGCAGACTTGGCCAGAGCCCAAAACCTGCTCCTTTCTGTCTCGGCAGTATTTTTCAGACACACCCTGGCAGACCGGCAAATAGCGTTAAAAGTCGCCGCCGCTGCCACCGCCGCCAAACTGCCCCCCTTCCATCGACGTTTTTTCGTTCGTTGTCGGCGCCGCCTGCCCAACGATGGTTTTGTCAAAAATCTCCTCCTGAACCCGCTGGAGCAGGGTATCCTTTTCCTCGGGTTCGTAGGCGTACGCATGTGAGTGACTGCGCAGGTAACGTATTGAAAACCAGGATATTGAAAACAATACAGCCCCGCCGATAGCAGCCGCCCAGGCCAACGGGAGCACATTGAAATAATACCGGAAGGTAAATACGGCAGCCGCCATGCAGGCAATGCCTGCATCGAGCATCAGGCGGTCTTTTGCCCGGATTCCCCGGAAAATGCAGTACGCCGGAACAATAAAAGTAAAGGCCCAGAACAGACCACCTGCCGGCGGGGTATCCATTCCAAAATAATAGTGACCGGCTTGTTGTACCACCCAGTAATTGCCGCTGGCGTAAAATGCCAGCAAGGCCAGCAACTCCACAACCGCCAGCACACTGCTCCAGTACCGCCACCCGACCCGGACGCCTCCCGTTCGGGCGAACCGGTAAACGAGCAGGGAAAACACCATACCCGTAAGCGGCAAAACATACACGGCGACCCGTGGAACATCTTTTGCGATGTGCAGTACCATGAGCAATGCGCAAACAAAGGCGCCCGCGGCCATGAGCCGATCGAGGTAACGGATACTTCCGGCTACCAGAAAAGGCAGCACCACGATATATGTCGCCAGGCCGCCCGGCATATCAAACAGCAGGAGCAGTCCGCTGATTATGGCCGTTGTACCCGCGTACAGGAGCACGTCGTCGAGGCCGCTGCCGAAGTGGCGTTTGTTGCGGATGAGTTGAACTTCGAGCACAAACAGACACGCCAGCCCGAATAGAACGCCGAGCACAGCCACGCTTTGACTCGAATCAGGGCTCAGGATAAGCCCTACAAGGCCGACACAGGCCAGCAGCATTACCGCACCAAAAACAGCCAGCCCGATCCGGACAAATACATTGGGCGAATAAAATCCGCTTTGGTGCTGTTCCCTGATCTGTTGCGATGTTTCCTCTGAAAACAGACCTTTTTTGCGCCAGCGTTCGGCATACTCTGCTGTTTGCTGCGCATCGAGCGATTTGCGGTCGTAGGCGATCATGCGTTCCGGTGTTTTTTATAGTTGATCAAAAATGCGATCATGATGCCGCAGGATATCAGGAAGTACAGCAAATAAAATTCGAATTCGAATCCTGAAACGGAACTCAGCAACAGATAGGTAAACCCGATGTAGCCGTAAAGGACAGCAACGACCATAAAGTAAAACGAATGGCGCATGCGGGCATACCACAGGTAAAAGGCCACCGAAAGGGCCAGCAAAGGAAAGTATATCGCCTTTTCATCCAACACGAAAAGGCCGGCCAGGCAGGACACCATCAGAATATGTATGCTGAAATTGAGCCAGGTAACGGAAAAGTGTTTTTTAAAACCAAATCGCTCGCTCAGGGTCGGAATAGCCGCCAGCACGACGCCCAGCAGGATGCCGGTGATGATGATGGTCTGGCTTTTGAAATCGTTTTGGCTCAACATCTCCTCCGGTGCAACCGTGATGCCTACCCAGGAGGCGAGGGCCGAAATGGCCAGCGACAGCACACCCCGGTTGTCGAAAAGGTAGGCCAGTACGAAAAACAATACCATCGGAATAAACGTCGCCAACCCGTACCGGTCGCCGAAAATGTTGTACTGGTATTGCCAGTAGCCCTCCATGATCAGGAAAGTGAAACAACCCAGCAATAAAATATAGTCGTAATAAGGCGTCGGACTTTCCACTTCCCCCCTCGAAAAAGGCGCCCGGTGCCGGTAGGCATACCAGAAACAGCCGGCACTGGCCAGGCCGATCAGTACAATCAGGACCGCATGGCCTACGGTGTCGATGTTTTCGTAAATGAGGATACCCAGACCGACATTGAGCAGCAGGACGCCCACATACAGCATCGTTTTCAACTCCCAATGCAGCGAAAAGGGTTTCGTATTTTCATAGGTGCTGATCCGTTCCGCGTCTTCGGGTTCAAGGATATTTTTCTCCACCAGATCGGTTAAAACGGGTTTGTACATAAGCGTTCATTTTTTTTCAAATGTAGATAAACTTTGAAATCGGGCGAATATAAAATTACCCCGCCCTGTAACCCGGAATGGTATTCCGGGACATTACCCCACTCTGTAACCCGGAATGGTATTCCGGGACATTACCCCGCTCTGTAACCCGGAATACCATTCCGGGATACAGGGTGGAGCCCGCATCAGGGAAACCCGGAATACCATTCCGGGATACATATTGCAGCCCGCATCAGGGATATTTGACAAATTTTTTTGCGTTTATGCCCTGTTGGGTATAAACGACGGCCACCCAAACACCCGATGGCAACGCTTCTACGGGGAGTTCAAAGCGGCGGCTGTCCCCTGCGGATGCGGAAAACAGACACGTACCGGTCAGGCTGTGTATTTCAACCTTTTCCACCGGAGTGTCGGGCGATTCAATCACCAGTATATCCCGAACGGGATTGGGTGACAGGTGTACATCGAAACCCTTCAAATCAGGCTCGGAAACCGGAGAAATGATCAATACAGGTTCCTGTTTCACCTCCCCGAAACACACGATTTGCTCCAGGTTATTGACCAGCAGTACGTTGGAGATATTGATCGAAAACTGCTCCTCGCCCCGGATGATCATGTCATCGATGATAAATTTCGCCACAAACAGGGTATCGGAAATAAAAAACACATTGGCTCCCCTGCCTGCCGCAGCAAAGCCCATACGCCCCGGGGCAGGCAATCGCCAGAACCGGGCAGCCGTGCTCGTGGCGATCACATACATGCGGGTATCGGGAAAGGTATCGGGATAGACCTCCGTAAGCGCATCGACGATCTTGTCCGGGTCATAATTGTATGCCACATCAAAAGCGATACCCAGAGCCCCGCTCGGGGGCGGCACGTTGGGTGGATACCGCAAAATGATATAGGCATACAAGGTGTCGAACCCGCCTTCTTCCGTGAACAGCGTATCGCGGCTGTACGTAATCGAGATGTCGGGCTTGGCGCAACTCAGACAGGTATCGACGAGTTTCGGCGGATAGGGTGCCGGTAGCGGTTGCGCATTGTTCTGGAGGCTGTCGAAGTTCAGCACGATCGCCGAAAGGTCGAATGTATCAATAAAGCCGTTGCCGTCGCAATCGACAAAACCCTTATTGATCCCGCTCACCGGAAGCGCGTCGGGCCAGGGCGGAAAAAGTATCTGTGGCTGCCAGTTGGCCGATGCGCCCGGACGTGGAATGCCCTCCATGCCGAAGGCCACGCCAATGGGCAGCAGATCGAAGTGGTTGGCCACCCCGTCATTGTTGGTATCGCCGGGATAAAGGGTGACGGGCTGTGCGAAAGCGGTACTGCAAAACAGGAGGGCTGTAGCGATTGGAAACAGGGCAAGGCGCATGGTCGAATGGTTTGTTTCAACAATTAAGTACTCGGAAAAGGGCATCAAATCGCCAGAGCACTTACTTTTGGGAGGCACCGTAACATCCTGCAGGTACTTGACAGACAGCAAACTCATAGAACTTCTGCGCGCTTTATCGGCCCGGCAGATGTCGCGACTCGGCGAATTTTTACAATCGCCCTTTTGCAACAAGAGCAAAGACTGCCTCTTGCTGTTCCTGCATCTACAAAAATACGCGCCTTCCTTCGAGCATCGCCATATTTCCCGGGAAACAATCCTGGAAAAACTGGATGTCGAAAAACCGCTGGATGAAAAATCACTCGCCTACCTGAGCAGCAGGCTTCTGGCGCTGGTGGAAAAATTCCTCGCGCTAGAATCCTTTTTGGCAGACCCCTGGAAGCAGCAACTTGCCTTGCTGCAGGAATACCACACGCTGGCATTGCCCAAACATTACAAGGCGGTTCGCGTTGCCGCGGAAAAGTCGCTGGAGGCATTCCCGTATCACAACGCAGACCGCTACCGGGAACAGTACCTGTTCGAGCGGCTTCAGTACGAACACAGCGACCGCAACCAGCGTGCGTTCAACGAACGCCTGCAATCGGCCTCGGCAGCACTGGATGCCTGGCTGGTCGCCGAAAAGTTGCGCGACGCCTGCGAAATGCTCAATTATGAAGCCGTATTAAATATACGGTACGAGATCAGTTTTCTGGATGAACTCCTGCAATGGTCAGCAGCGCCCGTCTTCGCCGACATGCCCGTCATCCAGGTATACCGCCACCTGGTTTTGCTGCTTCAACACCCCGACGAACCCGGGTATTTTGAAAAAGCGCGCGCGCTGGTTACCGGCGCCGACAGATGTTTCGACCCCGAAGAACAAAGAGCGTTGTACACCTTGCTGCTGAATTACTGTACCCGCCGCATCAACCGGTTCAACGATATACATTTTTTGCAGGAACATTTGGAAATCAACAAGTTACTGCTCAACAACGGGCTTATTTTCGAGTCCTCGCTGCTTCCGCCCTGGAAATACACCAACATTGCGACGGCCGGACTGAAAACCGGTCAATACGACTGGACCTGGCAGTTTATCCACGACTACCGGAACCGGTTGCCGGCCGGATATGCGGAAAATGTTTTCCGATACAACCTGGCGCAGTACCATTACTACCTGAAAGAATATGACGACGCCCAGAAGGCGCTGTTGCACGTGGAAATTTCGGATGTATTGCTCAATGTGGCCGTGCGCAGCCTGCTCATCAAAGTGTATTGTGAAACTGGGCAGGACGAACTGCTCCTGTCGTATCTCGAAGCGACCCGCCTTTTTCTGCACCGCAACCGCCTGATGGATACGCATCTAAAAAAGCAGATGCAAAAGTTTGTCGAATGCACGGCCCGGTTTGTAAAAACGCCGCCTTTTGACCGCGAGCGCTTTCAAACGTTGTTGGACGCCTTGCCGCCTGCCAGCGAAATGATGCACCGGGAATGGCTGTCTGCGCAGTTGATGCAAAAATTGAAGGCGATGTAAACCGGATTATTTTTCCAGGATAAAAAACACCTCGGTTCCTGCACGCGGCGCGATGGAATTGTAGCAATGCGCCAGGGTTCGGATGCGAAAATGCGGCTCGAACAGGCTGCGGTAAGCCTTGCGGTCTCCGCCGAAAGGCGGTCCGCCCGAAAATGCCCGGTCGAACAACACCCCGGCGAGTTTACCGCCGGGTTTGAGCAATTGCTTCATTTTCAAGGTGTACTGCTCCCGCAGGGAAGGGTCCAGGGCGCAGAAAAAAGTCTGCTCCAGGATCAGGTCGTATGCCCCGCTGTGCGTAAAAAAATCGCCGCATACCAGTTGCAGACGCGTATCCCAATTCGGGACCTTCACATCCAGTCTTTGGCGGAGCCGCTCCACTGCCGTGGGAGCGATATCGAGCATGGTGATGAAGCGGAAACCCTTTTCCAGCAGGTAGATCGCTTCGTAGCCGTTGCCGCAACCGGGAATCAGAATATGCAAGTGATCGCGGTTTTCCGGCAGTATCTGGTCAATATAGCCTGCAAGCGGGGGCGAAACGCCCTTGATATCCCAGCCGGTATTGTTGTTTTGCCAGCGGTTTTCCCAGAAGCCTTCCATGAATATTCTTTTTGGAAAAGGAGTTAATTGCTGTTAGAGGCCCAGCAAATGGCCCATCAGGTCTTGTTTGGTCTTAAGATAGTTGCGGCTGTCGTCCTGGGGCGGAATCACCAGGGGTATGCGGCCGGCCACCCGGATGGGTGAGCGACGCAGTGCCTCGACCTTGTCGGGGTTGTTGGTGATCAGTTCAACTTCGCTGATGCCCAGGTCCTGGAGTATAAAAATGGCGCAATCGTACTGTCGGCCGTCGACATCGAAGCCGAGGTGGGTATTGGCTTCAGCCGTGTTGAGACCTATATCCTGGAGGTTGTACGCCTTGAGTTTGTTGATCAGTCCTATCCCGCGGCCTTCCTGCCGGAGATAGATGACCACACCGCCGCGTTCGGAAACAATCCGGAGAGAGGCATCGAGTTGCTCGCCACAATCGCAGCGTTTTGATCCAAACACATCGCCGGTCATACATTCGGAGTGAATGCGAACAGGTACGGGTCCGTCCGGCGCAAATCCATCCGCGATAAAGGCAATGTGCGGCATCCGCTCGGAAGATTTGTCCGCATACGCGATCATGGTAAACTGGCCGTGATGCGACGGAATGCGGGCTTCTGCTTGTCGTTGCATAGTCGTAAGGCAATAGCTGCCGTGCCGGGGCAAAAGTAAACGGAATTTTGAGTACGACCCTTAAACAGTGCGAAGCAACTTATGTTTGATCGCCCTGAATTTATCGTTGCGCTGCTGCAGACCGGTATTTGCAGTCGATCGACGGCCTTTTCCCCTACCTGATGAACGGAATATCGACAGTAATTTCGGGATCCTGCCCGCGCACCCAATCCCATGCCTTGATCAGACGCACGGCTTCCTGGTCGCAGCCGTAACCCAGCGATCGCAGGGTGACAAAGTTTTGTGGCTCGCCATTGGCATTGATCGTGAACTTGACCTGCACGGTTCCGCTGATGTTGTTGTTGAGCGCCTCGATAGGGAGTCGCGCATTTTGCCGCAGGTATTCCCGGAAGACATCCCACCCGCCCAAAGGCTCGCTTTTCAACGGAACAGCGTCTTTGGCTGCGGCCTTTCGTTCGGCGTCCATATCCGGTTTTTGGTCGGTCTTGTGCCAGACGCTGTCGGGCGGACCGGCGGATGGCATCGATTTTTTGGCTTTTTCACGGGCGGCGGCTACCGGCATCCGGGAAACGGGGGCGGCCTGTTCAGCCTTTGAAAAGGACTTTTTCATGGCCTCTTCGCTTCGTTTTACGATGTCGGGCGCGGCATTGGGCGCCTGGGGCGGCACGACATTGTATTCCGCCTGCTGTGTAACTTCTTCGGAGGCAAATGATTCATCGTCTGCCATCTCGTTGCCGGGTGCAATTTCTGTCTCGCGCCGGTCGGCTGTGCCCGATGTCGCTACTCCTCCCTGCGGGCCGGAACGGCCGGCGGCCGGTTTTGAAGGTTCGGTCACCGCTGCGATTCCGTCTGTCTCCGGCGCTGCCTGTGTCGGTGCCGGGACCGGTGGCGTTTCCTGCGGTTGATTTTGAGCAACCGGCGCCTGCTTGTCCTGATTCCACTGTGGCACAAACCATAAGGCGGCTATCAGCAAGATTAACACGGCGGCGGCGGCCCATATCTGCGGCGTTCCAATGCGACGTGATATGGCTGCGCGGTTGCGCAGGCGGGTTTGGAGTGCATTCAGCCGCGCCTGGTGATCCGGCTCAGGCAAGGCCATAAATCCTTCCATCGCCTCCCGACGGAAGTCGTCGGCAGCGGTCAGCGCCAGCAGTTCCTGTTCATCAGCCCTGGTAAAGTCGCCACTTTGCCAGCGCCGGAGCAGGTCCAGAAAACGCGCATCATCGTGTTGCACAGAAGGATTCATGTCCGGATTATTTTATTGTTGCATTACTTGACTGCTTGTTGGCATTTCTTATGCTTCACTCCCCTATTCCTTCAACACCGGCTTTTTCGAGACAAATTTTGAGGTTGCGGCGGCCATTTTGAATATAAGAGCGCACCTTTCCCAGTTCTTCATTCGTCATATCGGCAATTTCCTTGTACGATTTTTCTTCGTAGTAAAACCATTGTACGCTTTGTCGCTGGAGTGTTGGCAACTGGTCGAGACATTTTTCCAGGGGTGTAGCGCCTTGCGGCAATTCAAAATCCCGGGTTGACTCGGCCGCGTCGAACCGGTTCATGTCATCGTGCAGGTCGGTCGGCCGGCGGTTGTTTTTGCGCCATTCCATCAGGCAATGATTTCGCGCCAGCACGTAAAGCCAGCCCCGGAATGATTCGATCTCATGCACTTTCACTTTGCGGACCAATTCTTCATAAATATTCATCACCGCATCCTCCGCCTTGCCGGGGTCGCGCAGGATTTTCAGACAAACCCCGTACACCATCGGCATATAGCGCTCGTACAGTTGCCCCAAATGGCCCGAATCGCCGCCGGAAACGTACTTTTCCAGCAACTGTTCGTCAGTCCAGTGTTCGGGAGCGCCTGTACGGCGGAATTTTAGCATGAACGTTTTTTAAAGATGTCCGCCAAAATTTACACAAGGATGTAAAACGACGGGGAATTACATAAAGTTACACCACAACATTGATCATTCGGCCGGGCACAAAGACCACTTTGCGGGCGGGTTTTCCTTCCATCCACTTCTGTACCATTTCCAAAGCGAGCGCTGCCTGCTCCGCGTCGTGGGCCGTAACATCTGAAGGCAGTTCAATCGTCGCGCGCAGTTTTCCGTTGATCTGGATCGGGTAGTTCACCGTATCCGTTTTCAGGTATTCCTCGTTGTATACCGGCCAGGCGGCATCACATACGGTTGTGTCATGACCGAGTTGATGCCAGAGTTCTTCTGCAGTATGCGGGCCGAAGGGCGCCAGCATGATCACGAGGGGCTCCAGGGCGGCTCGTTTTGAAGTGTTCAGACGGCGCAGTTCGTTTGTGGCGATCATAAAATGGCTGACGCAGGTATTCATGCTCATCCGTTCGATATCATCGGTCACTTTTTTGATGCAGGTATGCAGCACGCGCAGTTCCTCCTTCGTCAGGTCTTCATCCGACACAGAAAACGCACCGCTTCCGTTGAAGAACAATCCCCAGAACTTTTTCAGGAATCCGCTCACGCCGCTGATGCCCTGCGTATTCCAGGGTTTCGCATCGGTGATCGGCCCCAGGAACATTTCGAACATACGGAAACAATCGGCGCCGTGCTCCGCGACGATATCATCCGGATTGACCACATTGTACTTCGATTTCGACATTTTTTCGACCTCGTAGGAGCAGGTGTAATGCCCTTTTGGGTCGAGTTTGAAATTGGCCTTCTCAAACATGGGTTGGGTGCGGGCCTTTTCCAGGTTCAGGATGTCGGCATCCACCAGGTTCACATCGACGTGCAGCTTGGTGAAGGCGTCGGGATGGTATTTGTACAACAGGTTCTCCGATACAAACAATTGCTCGCAAACGGGCTTTTCCGTCGATGCGATATATTTCTCCCTGCTCTGCAAGGCGGCGCGAATTTTTCCGGCAGTCACATCGGGTTCGTTGATATGATCGATCAGTTCTTCGGTGAACAACACCATCAGGCGTTTGCCATCTGCCAGCGCCGATTTGTACACGCGGGCGATTTTCTCTTCCTGGCGCCACGACGTGACCTCGATAACCAGGTCATTGGCCTCGAAAGCAAAATCGTACTGAAATTCCTCTTCATAGTCCGGCTCCGCAATAACCATCGGCCCCATGTCCGCAAAAAACGGTTTCAACACCTTGATCATCAGGTACTCTTCAAAAAACTGCTCCTTGGCGCGGTAAACAAAGTTGGAACGCCCCTGGATCATCCCCTGGTTGACCAGTTTACGGGCAAATTCGCGGTGCGGCACAAGGCCCAGGTCGTAGAGAAAGTGGTTCCAGAAACGGCTGTACAGGAGGTGTCCCACAGCGTGTTCGGCGCCGCCGAGGTAAAAATCGACCTGTTGCCAGTAGTTGATAGCCGGGCGACTGCAAAATTCACCGTCGTTGTGGGGGTCCATGTAGCGGTAAAAATACCATGACGACCCTGCCCAGCCCGGCATGGTGCTGAGTTCGTATTGGTGGCCCTTGTAGTTCCAGCCTTCTGCGCGGCCCAGCGGCGGCTCGCCGGTTTCCGTAGGCAGGTATTTGTCGATATTGGGAAGCACCAGCGGCAGGTCGCTTTCTTCGATGAGCCGGGGCACATCATCGACCCAATAGGCAGGAACCGGCTCGCCCCAGTAGCGCTGGCGGCTGAACACGGCATTGCGCAATTTGTACTGCGTTTTTCCTTTGCCCAGGCCGTTTTGCTCCAGCCAGGTGATCAGGGTGGGCACTGCCTCTGCATAAGGCATACCGTTGATCATGTCCGAATTGATATAGCGGCCTTCCTTGGTGGGGTCGGCAGCCTGGTCCAGGTCTTTCTGGGCATCCAGAATAGGCACAATGGGCAGTTTGAACTGCGTAGCGAAATTCCAGTCGCGCTGGTCGCCCGAGGGCACGGCCATGACGGCGCCCGTGCCGTAACCCGCCAGCACATAATCGGCGATCCAGATGGGTATCCGTTCGCCGTTGAACGGATTAATGGCATAAGCCCCTGTAAAGACGCCGGTGACTTTTTTGGTCTCCGCCATACGGTCTATTTCCGAGCGGGAGGCCGCCCACCTGGTATAGGCGTCGACTTCCGTGCGCTGTTTATCCGTGGTGAGTTGTTCCACCAGTTCGTGTTCGGGTGCCAGCACCATGAAGGTCGCGCCGTAGATGGTATCCACACGCGTCGTAAACACCTCGATAAATGCCTGGTCATGGCCATCCACCGCAAAACGAACGGAAGCGCCGACGGAGCGGCCGATCCAGTTGCGCTGTTGTTCCTTGATCGAATCGGGCCAGTCGATGCCGTCCAGGCCTTCGATCAGGCGGTCGGCATAGGCGGTGATGCGCATATTCCACTGGTTCATCAGTTTGCGCTCCACCCGATGACCGCCACGCTCGCTGACGCCATCTTTTACCTCGTCGTTAGACAATACGGAGCCCAGGGCAGGGCACCAGTTGACGTATGCTTCTCCGGGATAGGTCAGCCGGTATTTCAACAGCAGCAGGAGTTGTTCCCGTTCGCTCATGGCATTCCATTCGGCGGCGCTGAAGTTCGGCGTATCGTCGTCGCAAACGGCTTTGATGCCCGCGTTGCCGGACTGGGCGAACCGCTTCACCAGATCACTGACCGGCATGGCTTTATTGGCCGCGCTATCGTAATAGTGGTTGAACAACTGCATGAAAATCCACTGGGTCCATTTGTAAAAAGCCGCGTCGCTGGTACGCACCTCCCGACTCCAGTCGAATGAAAAGCCTATATTATCCAGTTGTTCCCGGTAGCGGACGATGTTCTGCTCGGTGGAAATGGCGGGATGGATTCCTGTCTGTATGGCGTACTGTTCCGCCGGCAGGCCGAAGGAGTCGTATCCCATAGGGTGCAATACGTTGAATCCACGCATCCGCTTGTACCGCGCCAGGATGTCGGTAGCAATATACCCCAGCGGGTGACCGACGTGCAGCCCCGCTCCGGAAGGATAGGGGAACATGTCGAGAATGTAGTACTTTGGCTTGTCGGGATGATCCTCAACCTTGTAGGTCTGGTGTTCTTTCCACCAGTTGCGCCATTTCTGCTCGATGTCGGACGGGCGATATTCCATGGAAGACTAGTTGATTTGCGTTTCCGGATTTAAAGGCGCGAAAATAGATAATTGGCGGCACTCGCGGTTAAAACAGCCGGATCGTTCAACAGATATATATAAAAAAGAAGTTCCCGCTGTTCTTTCAGGCAACTCAAGGCTATATTTGTGACAGCCAAATCAAATTTTCCTTATGAGAAACGCCAGCCTTTTTTTCTGCCTGACCCTGACCCTGTTGCTGTTTGCACAATGCGCACCTTCCCGCAAACTGAAGGACGCCCGGATGAATGAGGAAACGATTCGCCTCTGGTTTGAGGAAGGATGGAACAAGAATCGGAATGAGGAGTTAATTGAACGCGTTTTTTCACCCAACTGGTCCGACGGCAACCCGCTGCGCTCCAACCAGGTGGAAGGATACGAAGGGATGCGACAGCTGGTCCGGTTCTACCAGCAGGCTTTCGACGAAACGCACTTTACCATCACCCACCTTTTTGCCGACGAAACCCATGTGGCCATCCGCTATGATGTGGCGGCAAAACATATCGGCCCGGCATTCGGCATCGAGCCCACAGGCAAACACTTTACCTCATCCGGCATCGTCATCTACGAAATGGAAAACCATCGCATCCTGCGCAGTTGGCAGGAGCTCGATCTGATGGGGATTATCAAACAGTTGAAATCTGACTAGAGGAGATCGCAAGTCCCTCAGGTGACGTAGTTGACAAGTTTTCTTTCAGACAGGATTTACAGGATATAGCAGAGCCTGTTGTCGAAAATCCTGTCTGAAAGAAAACCTGTCAAAATCACCCCCGCAAGACACTTTCAGCGCTACTGCCCCACAACAATTTTGTGCACCACCCTGCCCATGTCCGTTTCCACCACCAGCAGGTACATGCCAGCAGGCTGTCCTGTAAGCGGCAACTGGAATGCGGCAGCCGATACTGTTTGCCGGAGCACGACTTTGCCAGGCATATCAAGCAGCAGCACCTGTCGGGGCTGCGCACCGTCAACCTGAACCGCAACACTTGCTATGGCCGGGTTGGGGGACACATAAACAGCTACCCCGCTGCCGGGTTCAGACACCGGTGTACCGCTGAAATCGACCACCCTGCAAAACTTATCCGAACACGACCCGGCGAAATTGCTGATCGTCAGGCAGATCTGGTATATGCCGGGTACTGTGTACTGGTGTGTCAGCGAATCGAAATAACCGGAATGGTTGCTCCCGTCGCCAAATTCCAGGTACCAGGACTCGGCGCTGTACGACGAATCGCTCAGGATAACCGTATTGCCGGGACCTGTTTCCAGGCTGAAATAGGCCTTGCAAGCTGCATCGGGGCAACACTTGCCTTCCCGCCATCCGGTGATGCCGTTGGCCTGTGCAGTACAGGCATTGTCGTACGTGACATTGTCACAACCGCAGACGGGGTCATAAATTTCCGGACAGGGCGTCTGCGGGTCTACCCACGCGGGGTTGAGGCACGCATCCGGACAAATACCTGACATCCAGGAAGTTACGCCGTAGTAGTATTTTGCCACGCACTCGTTGGGATAGGTCACGCCATCGCAACCGCAAACCGGGTCATAAACAGCGGGGCACAAGATCGAAGGATCAATCTGATTTGGATCGATGCAGGATACTTCCGGCACATGAATGGTTTTACAGATACTTGTGCCGCATTGCATACCGCCGTCGGAAAGCCCCGATACGGTCAGGCAAACAGTGTAATCGCCCGGCGTCTGAAAATTGATCACCGGATTCTGTTCGAAGGACGTCTCGCCATTCCCGAAATCCCAATACCAGCTGCTGATACTGCCGGACGGGAATGCCGAGCGGTCGAAAAAACTGAAGTAGGTCAGCGAACCGCCGGTATTTATTCCCTCGAAGTCGATGTACAGGTTATTGCACGCACTGCCGCAAATGCCGGGCACCCAGGAAGTGACACCGCCGTAATTTTCCGCTGCACAGGCATTGTCGTAGGTCACGCCGTCGCAGCCGCAGACCGGAATAAAAGCCAGGGGACAGGGCACACTGAGGTCGATCTGGCTGCTGTCGACACAGCCGGTAGTTACCTCAAACGCCTTGCATACGGTGCAGGTCTGTGGGGCAAAATCGCCGGTAGGATACGTCGCGCACAACACGTGGCGTCCGGGTTCGCTGAACTGATACACAAAATCGGGTCCGTTGCCGGTAACCTGGTCGTTGTCGAGCGACCAGGTGGTGAAGAAAAACGGAAACGGTGGCGGTATAGCTGCGGGGAAGAGTATGGCATGCAGTTTGGCGCCGTCCAGACTGTGTTTGATGTTGTAAAAACACCCGGATTGGCAGCCGCCGCTCACGGTAATGATCTCGCAGTATGTCCTGGTACACGACACGCCTGTATTGGTCTGGGCCTTTATCGTCAGGCAGACTTTGTAAACACCGGGTTCTGTGAAGTAGTGCTGCGGACTTTTTTCCTGGGATGTGGCGCCGTCTCCAAAATCCCAACTCCAGCTCAGCAGGCTGCCGTTGCTGATCTGGCTTTCATCGGAAAAGTTGATGTTCAGAGGTCCGTCGGGCATGGGCGACCAGGAGTACTTTACAATAAGGGAAGCACAATCGGAGGCGCCGCATTCGCCGGAAGTCCACGACGTAACACCGCCAAAATACTGGGCCTCACACTCGTTGCCGTAGGTAAGGCCATTGCAACCGCAAACAGGGTCGTATATTGCCAGGCAAACCGCGTCCGGGTCTATCTGGGTGGAGTCAATACAATTATTCTGGGCGGAAACATTTGCCGCCAAAGCCATACACAACAGCAAAAACAATCGGAAAGGGATTTGAAACATTGAATTCATGTGATCGGAATTTAGTAAAAAGATTGTACTCGGAGCGTATACACGCCCTGATGATGATTAGACGGGTTTGGACGGGAATAAGGTTGGCATTATCAGAGGGATTTGATAAAAACATGCCCGTGAGGCGAATCGATTTGCCTGTTTCCCGGGAAATTAAAACGGCTCCAACCGCCTTTCATTTCCCCAAAAATACATTAGGATCATTTTAAATACCCGGTAAGTTGTTCACTGGCTTGCATGCCATTTGTCCGTTTTTGACAGATATCAGGTTTTGTTTAACGCTCATCGACCAAAACTTAAACACAGGTAGTGCAAGGCTGTTAAAAGCGGCAATTACATTTCAAAACCATTTCACAAACCAATCTTCTTTTTTACATGAAAAATTTAATCACGACCCTTGTGGCGATGTTGCTTTTGGTAACAGGCGCTCAGGCGCAATTTGCGCGGTTGCAGGTCATTCACAACGCGCCCGACCAGGCCGTTGATGTGTACCTGAACGGTGTGCTTGCCCTGAATGACTTTGCCTTTCGTTCCGCCACCCCTTTTATCAATGTCCCGGCCGGTGTATCGCTGACGATCGCCGTGGCACCGGCAAGCAGCACTTCGGCCGCCGATGCCTTTTTCTCCGAAACACAGACCCTTCAGAACGGGTCGACGTATGCCGTTACGGCTTGCGGTATTGAGGGGGATCCGGTGACGCCTTTCACCCTGGTCATCGACGCCAATGCCCTCGAGGGTTCTCCCGACCCGACAAAGGTCGACCTCAACGTACTGCACGGCGCACCGGATGCACCGGCCGTGGATGTAGTGGTGCGCACCGGCGGCAAGATCGTGTCCAATCTCGCCTACGGTTCGTTTACGCCTTATCTCAGCGTCGACCCCGGCGTATATTACCTGGATGTAAAACCGGCAGGCGGCAACGCCATTGTCGGCACCTTTAAGGCAGACCTCACGACACTGGCAGGCGGCGCGGTGCGCGTATTCGCCAGCGGCCTGCTGAACGGGACACCCGGATTCGGGCTGTTCGCCGCGCTGTCCAACGGCACGGTTGTGGAACTTCCCCTCACGCCGGTCGCCCGGGTGCAGGTCATCCATAATTCGCCTGACCCGATCGTAGACGTTTACGTCAACGGCACATTACTGCTCGACGATTTCGAGTATTTTACAGCCTCGCCATTTGTATTTGTGCCTGCTGGCACAGGAGTCAATATCGGTATCGCACTCGACAACAGTATTTCGGTAGAAGATACCCTGGTCAATGTGAAAGCCGATCTTCTCAACGGCAGCACCTATGTCATCGTCGCCAACGGCATCGTAGGCGACCCGAATGCCCCTTTCGAACTGGTTATCAACGACAATGCACGCGAAGCGGCATCCGACACCGCCAAGGTCGACATTACGGTGTTTCACGGCTCCCCCGATGCACCGGCGGTCGACATCGACGCCATTTTTGTCGCCAATGACGCCGTTACCAATCTCGCCTACGGCAGTTTTGCACCCGGTTACCTGGGGCTCGACCCGGAGATCAACGACTTTACCCTCCGTGTTGCCGGTACCGGCAACATTGTCAATACTTACCGCGCCGACCTCGGCACGCAGAAAGGAAAGGCCGTGACGGTCTTTGCCGGCGGTTTCCTCGCGGGAGCGCCCAATTTCGGCCTGTTCGCAGTGCTGACCGACGGAACCATACTACCTCTGGGCATCACCCCGAAAGCGCGCCTGCAGGTGATCCATAACTCCCCGGCGCCCACCGTCGACGTATACGCCGGCTCGGTACTGCTGATCGACAATTTCGCTTTCCGTACCGCTACGCCCTATATCAATGTACCGGCCGACCGCAATATCAAAATTGGCGTCGCACCGGGAAACAGCGCTTCTGTTGCTGACGCGATCGCTACGATCCCCGTTAACCCACAGGCCGGCAAAGTGTATGCGGCGTTTGCCGGCGGCATCGTCGGAAACGCAGGTACGCCGTTTACCCTTTTCGTCGATGAGTCGCGGGAAGCGGCGCTCGACCCCAACAATGTGGAATTTAACGTACACCACGGCTCTCCGGATGCCCCACCGGTCGAAGTGGGCATTGCCGGCATCGGAAATGTGATCGGCAATATCGCCTACGGCGCATTTTCGCAGTATTTCAGCCTGGCTCCCAGTACATACCAGATTGAGGTCAAACCCACCGGTTCGCCCGATGCGCCGGATGTGTTCATCGCCAATCTTACCGGGCTCAATGGCGCAGCAGCACGCGTATTCGCCAGCGGGCTGGCGAGCGGCACACCTGATTTCGGTCTGTTTGCCGCGCTGCCAGATGGTTCTGTCGTCGAATTCCCGCGTCAAAAAGGACCTGCACGGGTGCAGATCATCCACAACGCGCCAGACCAGACGGTCGACGTTTATGCCAACGGCACATTGGTTGCCGACGATCTGGCGTTCCGGACGGCCACACCGTTTACCGATATTTCCGGCGGTGCAAACGAAATAGCCGTCGCACCGGCAAACAGCACTTCCGCGGCCGATGCATTTGCAACGTTCCAGCTCACCCTTGAACCGGAATTCACCTACGTGGTAACGGCGGTAGGGGTGGCCGGCGGCAGTCCGGCATTCGATCTGGTGGTCAATACCGACGGACTCGAACAAGCCGTCAGTGCAGCCAAAGTGGACATTTCCGTTGTGCACGGCGCGCCTGACGCACCGGCAGTAGACGTCGATGCTGTGTTTGTCGCCGACAATGTCGTCAGCAACCTCGCCTTCGGCGCTTTCACCCCTTACCTGTCGCTCGACCCGGACAAGTACGACTTTGCCATCCGCGCCAACGGCTCGGCAAGCGTCGTGGCATCGTATCGCGCCGACCTGAGCGCGCTGGCCGGCGGAGCAGCAACAGTTTTCGCCAGCGGCTATCTGGGCAGCACGCCGACGTTCGGATTGTTTGCCGCGTTCCCCGACGGGACGGTGGCCGAATTACCGATTACCCCGCTCGCCCGCGTCCAGGTGGTGCACAACGCACCCGAACCAACGGTGGATGTATATGCCGGAAATACCCTGTTGCTCGACAACTTTGTGTTCCGCACTGCAACGCCTTATGTGGAAGTTCCAGCAGACCGTACGTTTAGCGTCAACGTAGCGCCCGAAACCAGCGCCTCTGCTGCCGACGCCATAGCCTCCTTCCCGGTCAGTTTTGAGACCGGAAAACTGTACCAGGCCTTTGCTTCCGGCCTCGTCGGTGGCAGCCCGGCCTTCGATCTGCTGGCAGACGAGGCAAGAGGCATTGCCCAGAACCCCGCAAAAGTGGAGTTTTCCACACACCACGGCGCTCCCGGCGCACCGGCAGTCGATGTATCCATTTTTGGCGCCGGACCGATCGCCAGCAACCTGACCTACGGCGATTTTTCAAACTATCTTGCCGTAGACCCGGGCAGTTACCTGGTGCAGGTCAAACTGGCCGGAACGAATACCGTGGTAGGTACGTATCAGGCGGATCTGAGCGGACTGACCGGCGCTGCTGCGCGCGTGTTTGCCAGCGGACTGGTTGGCGGCATGCCGGGCTTCGGTCTGTTTGCCGTGCTCGCTGACGGTACGGTGGTGGAATTCCCGCAGGTGGCCAACCCCTCCTCGGCACGCCTGCAGGTCATACACAACAGCCCGTCGCCCACCGTCGACGTGTACGTGAACGGCGACCTGCTGCTCGACGATTTTACCTTCCGCACGGCAACACCCTTTATTGATGTGCTGGCCAATGTGCCGCTGTCCATCGCGGTTGCGCCCGGCAACAGCGCTTCGGTAAATGATGCTGTCGCTACCTTCCCCGTCACCTTTGCAGAAGGTGAAACGTATATCGTGACGGCTTCCGGTATTTTGGGCAATCCAACCACGCCGTTTACCCTGATCACCAATACGAACGGTCGGGAAACCTCCAATGTACCCGGCCGCGTGGATGTAGCCGTGCTGCACGGCGCACCCGACGCGCCCGCCGTGGATGTCGACGCCGTATTCCTCGCCGATAATGTGGTGGAAAACCTGTCGTACGGGCAGTTTACCCCATACCTCAGCTTTGATCCCGGGAAATATGATCTCGCCGTGCGGGCCAACGGCACAACCACGCCGGTGGCTACCTATCGCGCCGACCTGAGTGGCCTGGCTGATGGCGCCGCCTATGTATTTGCAAGCGGACTGCTGGGTGGTACGCCGGCCTTCGGGCTGTTTGCCGCGCTGCCCGACGGTACGGTGATCGAATTCCCGCTCACCCCGACCACACGGGTGCAGGTGGTGCACAACTCCCCTACTCCGACCGTAGACGTATACGCAGGAAATACCCTGCTGCTCGACAATTTTGAATTCCGCACGGCCACGCCTTTCGTGAATATTCCCGCCGACCGCGACATCGAGATCGGCATTGCACCGGACAACAGCACCTCTTCCGGCGACGCTATCGCCACCTTTACCGCAAATTTTGCCACAGGCAAGACCTACATGGTGATGGCAGCGGGAGTTGTCGGCAGCACAGACAAACCTTTCAGTCTGTACATCGACGATCAGGCGCGGGAAACGACCGCACCCGGCTTTACCACCCTGGGCGCCTTCCACGGCCTGTTCACCACGTTTAACCTCAACCTCGACTTGTCGGAACGCCTGATCGGCACACTGTACGACGACCTTGCGTTCGGTACTTTCACCCCCTACACGGACCTGGCCGACGACGATTACTTTATCGATATCACCGAGACGGGTACGACCGATCTGCTGGGCACGCACTATATCGATCCTGCGCTCTTTGCAGGCAAAACAGCGCGCCTGTTTACCAGCGGTATCCTCGGCGGCGACCCGGCGTACGGCCTGTTCGCGGTGTTTGCCGACGGGTCGGTGGTTGAACTGCCCTACACCCCGGTGGCAAGGGTGCAGGTCATCCACAACAGTCCGTCGCCGACCGTCGATGTGTATGCCGGAGACCTGCTCCTGATCGACGACTTCGAGTTCAGGGCGGCTACTCCGTTCTTCTACGTACCGGCAGAGGTGCAGGTTGACCTGGGCGTAGCGCCCGGCAACAGCCAATCGTCGGCCGACGTGATCGCCTCTTTCCCCGTTACATTTGACAACCGCAAGACCTATGTGGCGGTAGCCAGCGGTATTGTGGGTGGAACGCCCGGCTTCGACCTGATCGTGAACGATATGGGTCGCGAACGGGCCCTCGACGACACGCAACTGGAACTCGCCATCCTGCACGGCGCGCCCGGCGCGCCGGACGTGGATATCACGCCGCTGGGCGGAAGCACGCCGCTGGTGGCAAACCTCCAGTACGGAGAGTTTACTGATTATCTGGGCCTCACGCCGGACGTTATTCTGCTCGACCTGACGCCGAGCGGTCTGCCGAACCAGTCTATAGGTATCTGGGGCGGCGACTTCACGGGACTGGACGGTCTGGTGGGCGTTGTTTTTGCCAGTGGACTGATCGATGATGATCCGGAGTTTGACCTGTGGGTGGCGTTGCCCGACGGCACGACCTTCCCGCTGCCGTCTTTCGCCAGGGTGCAGGTGATCCACAACGCGCCCAGTCCGACCGTCGATGTTTATTACGACGATGTCCAGGTTCTGGACGACTTCGAGTTCCACGAAGCTACGAACATCGGTCTTTTCCCGGCAAGAACGCCGTTCACGCTCTCGGTAGCACCCGGCACCAGCACCTCCGTCGGCGACGCGATCTACGCCTTGCCTGTCGATCAGTTGGAAACCGGCAAAACCTATATCATCATGGCCGCAGGCGTGGTGGGCGGCACCCCCGGATTCGGGCTGTTTATCAATGAAAACGGCCGCGAACGGGCGTTCAACAGCGCCAATGTGGAAGCCTCTTTGTTCCACGGTTCGCCTGATGCCCCGGAAGTAGACGTGCAGTTGCAGGGTGGTCCGGTACTATTTGACAATGTATCGTTTGGCGAATTCGCCGATTACATCAGCGTTGCGCCGACAGCCTACACCATTCAGGTGACGCCTGCCAACGACAACAACGCGATCGTGAAAACGTACAATGCAGACCTGAGTTCCCTCACCGGTCAGGCGATCACGGTGTTCGCATCGGGATACCTCACCGGCCAGCCCGGCTTCCAGGCCTGGGTGGCTGAAACCGACGGCGATACCTATCCGCTTGAAGAGATCGTGAAAACCAACGAACTGGACGACATCCTCGGCAACTTCGGCATTTCGCCGAACCCGGCCGTCGACAACCTGTTGGTGCGGTTCAACCTCAGCGGATCGGAGGCCCTGCACTACGGTATCCGCGATGTAGCCGGCCGACTGATGCTCGAAGGCGACTTCGGAACGGTGAACGCCGGTGCATTTGCGCAGCAAATCGACCTCGGCAGGCTCCCGTCCGGCATGTACCAGTTGGAAATCGTCTCCGACGCGGGCTTGCGCGTGATGAAGTTTGCCGTGCAGCGCTAAAAGGTAACGACGTTTGATATTGTGGCGGGTAGCGGGTCGGTGCGTGATTATGTCACGCACTCATCCGCTACCCGCTAACTGTTTTTGTTGTTATCTTTGCTTGCATTCCTAATAACAAAACAGACATACTATGATCCGCATCCTGCTTAAATACGGCGCCTTGCTGGTAGCCGGTATTTTGATCTATAATTACTTTTTCGGCACGGACACAGAGAAGGACAATTCCAGAAAAATATTCGGACAGGTTCGCGATGTGGTGGTTTCGGTGGGCCAGTTGGTCAAGTCGGAAAAGTCGAAATTCGACGCCGGCAAATACGACGCGGCGCTGGAAAAACTCGGCAGCGCCTACAAAGCGGTGCGCGAGCGCGCCCAGCACCTCGACGCTTCCATGCTGAAAAGACTGGATGAACTGGAACAGCGGAAATCTGCCTTGCAAGGGGAACTGGACAAGATCGAGCAGAATGAACCGCCCGAGGCCGCCCCTGCGCCATCCGGTAAAAAAACGCTGAAGGCCGACCCGAAGGCGGAAAAGATAAAAGCCGCCAAGGCAGCCGACCAGCAACGCCGGAAAGAACAACTGCAACGGGAACTGGAAACATTGCTCCAGGATTCCGACGCCCTGCTGAAGCAGGCACAGGAACAATAATTTTTTCCGGACCTACACTTTAAACGTTAGTGGTAGGGATTTTGCTGACGGATAACCTTCGCCCGATAACCGGCGGATGTTATCCGTCTTTCTTTTTTGCAAAGTATGTCCAAATTGTGTCAAATTTGCAGCCCCAAAACGGCTTCACCTTGAAACGAACATCTTTTTTGCAAAAAAAACGTTTCGCTAATCCTTTTAACCAGGCAGCACTTAATGACAGAACTTCTGCAGCATATATCGGGCAGTGATTGGGAGAACGCCCTGATCATTATTTTTAACCTCATCATCATAGAAAGCCTGTTGTCGGTCGACAATGCCGCCGTGCTCGCCACGATGGTGCTGGACCTGCCCCCGCACCAGCGCGCCAAGGCACTGCGCTACGGCATTCTCGGCGCCTATATCTTTCGCGGGTTGTGTCTCATTTTCGCCGCCTGGCTGATCAAAATATGGTGGTTGAAACCATTGGGCGGCGTTTACCTCATGTACCTGACCATTGACTATTTCAGGCGAAAAGCCACTCCGGCAAAGGAAGACGACGCACTCGTCAAGGAAGAAAAATGGTTTTACAAGATGTCGTTCGGGCTGATCGGTTCCTTCTGGGCGACCGTGGTTGCCGTTGAGATCATGGACCTCGCGTTTTCGCTCGACAATGTGTTTGCCGCCGTGGCATTTACCGATAACATTTACCTGATCTGTATAGGCGTTTTTATCGGCATTCTGGCCATGCGCTTTGTGGCACAATGGTTTGTGACCCTGCTGGAGCGCTACCCGTTTCTCGAAACCAGCGCTTTCATGGTCATCGGAATCCTGGGTATCAAACTGTTTTTATCGCTGCCCTGCCATTTTTACCAGGACGCCGAATGGGCGAGGATCGTCGACGGTGAATCGGCTGATATGCTTGTATCGATCATGACGGCCGGCTTTTTCTTTGTGCCCATCCTGACTTCCCGCTTTTTCGGCTGGCCCAAAAAACAGGCGCCGCAAGGAAATACCAGCGAAAAAAGTGCCGGCACGCCCGTCCACCCCAATCATTCCAAATAGGCGCCCGCCGACATTTTACGGTCTGAACAATGGTCAATTTTACCCGGAAAATATTATCCAACGGCCTGCGCGTACTGGTGCACGAAGACAAGTCGACCCCGCTTGTCGCGGTGAACATTACCTACTACGTCGGCTCGCGCAACGAGCAGGCCGACAAAACGGGATTTGCCCACCTGTTCGAGCACCTGATGTTTGCAGGCAGCAAAAACGTGTCGGATTTCGACGATCCCCTGCAGCGCGCAGGCGGGGAAAACAACGCTTATACGACCAACGATTACACGTCTTTTTACGAAATACTTCCCGCCGAAAACTATGAAACGGCGCTATGGCTCGAGAGCGACCGGATGATGGCCCTGAGCATTTCCAAACGGGCCCTGAATGTGCAGCAAAAAGTGGTGGTCGAGGAGTTTATGGAAACCTGCCTCAACGAACCCTATGGCGACGCCTGGCACCACCTGTCCGAGCTGATGTACCACGAGCACCCTTACCGCTGGCCGGTGATCGGGCTGGCGCCCGAACACGTCGCCAACGCCTCGATCGACGATGTGCGCGCCTTTTACAAAAACTGGTACACCCCGAACAACGCCGTATTGTGCATCGCCGGCAATGTGCGCACCGATGATGCCCTGCAACTGGCGGAAAAGTGGTTTGGCGCCATACCCGCCGGCCCTTCCATCACCCACAACCTTCCCCCCGAACCACCCCAAACGGAGCACCATCAAAAAGTCCTGCTCGCCAAAGTGCCCGTCCCGGCGGTATTCCTCACCTTCCGGACACCCGCCCGCCTGCATCCCGACTTCTACAGCGTCGACCTGCTGACCGATGTGCTGGCACAGGGGCCCTCGTCGCGCCTGTACCGCCGCCTGCTGAAGGAACGGCAGGTGTTCTCGCAGATCGACGCCTATGTGACCGGCAATATCGACCCGGGACTACTGGTCATCGAAGGACGCCCGGCCGAAAATGTCAGCCCCGAAGCCGCGCTTAAAGCCATTTGGGAAGAACTCGAACTGCTGAAAAAAGAGGTGATCGACGACCGCGAGTTGAAAAAAATACAGCACCGTTTCGAAAGCACCGTGGTGTTTTCGGAGACCAGCGTGCTGAACAAGGCGCAGAACCTGGCATTTTACGAACTGCTCGACCGCGCCGAACTGATGAACGAAGAAGTGGGCATTTACCTTAATGTCACCCCGGACGACTTGCACCGGGTGGCCAATTCGATGTTTCGGGAAGACAATTCTGCGACCCTGATCTACGTTCCTACGTAGAATAATCGCATTTCCTGTCCATGAACCGATCCGTCCTTCGCTTTCCGGCGGTTTTTGCCGTTGCCTGTATATTGCCTCAATTGTCTGCCGCGCAGGAGCAACTTGGTATGCGCCTGGAACGATACGCAGGAATATACAGCACGGCACTGAACCCCGCCAACACGGCCTTCAACCCCAACAACTGGGAAGTCAGCCTTTTCTCCGCAGATGTTTTTGCCGAAAACTCCTACCTGTACCTGCAAAATACCAGCCTCCAGAATGCGCTCCGCCATTCGGACCGGATCATTGCCGTGACCGACACCAGCGCAGAAAACCCGCCTGCCCGGGGCGCCATTTTTCAGGATTATTTCGATGGTAAAAGACGGATGCGCGCCGTGGCACAGGCCAGGGTCACCGGCCCGTCATTCAGTTTTCGATTTGGAGAAAATAACGTGATCGGGCTTGTCACGGCATTCCGCACCGGCATTTCTTCCTATAAAATCCCGTCGGTGCTGGCCTACCGCACCATCAGCGATGTGCCTGTCAACACTACGGTCAACATTCCCCGGACAGGCGTGCAACTCATGGCCTGGAGCGAAATCGGGCTGCACTACAGTCATCGCAACACCGACGCAGACATTTACACGGCATTTGGTATCACGCCACGGCTGCTGCTAGGTTTTGAAAGCGCTTTTACCCGTGCACAATCGGCCTTCGATTATACGCAGCGCCTCGGCGATACCGTCGCCTTCGGCAGCGCGCGCTGGGATTATGCCCTTACCACCGGCAACCTCACCGACAACACGGATTCCGTGCGCCTGCGGGTGCAGGGTACGGGTTTCGGCATCGACCTCGGCTTTGTATGGGCCGAGCCGGACGAGGAAGGCGACTCCGATGAAGACTACCGCTGGAAACTCGGTGTGTCGCTGCTCGACCTCGGATTTATCCGCTACGGAAAAAGCGCGGAGCGCCACCACATCGAGTTTGACACGACAGTAACCGTATCCGACGCCGACTTCCCGCCACGCACCGACCCGCACGACCTGATCACCGATGCCAGCCAGGCCTTTTTGGGCAATCCGGCCGCCTCGCTGCAGGCGCGCGCCTTTTCGATGGGTCTTCCGACGGCACTGTCCGTTCAACTCGACGCCAAACTCGCGCCGCACCTCTACGCCGCTGCTGTGGCGGTGCAGCGCATCCCATTACTGAAGTACAGCCTGCAGCGGCCCAGCACACTCGCGATCGTCCCGCGCTACGAACACCGCTGGCTGTCGTTCTCCCTGCCCGTCGTCCTGAACGACTGGCGATCGCTGCGCATGGGCCTGGCCGCCAGGCTGGGCGTGCTATACCTCGGCACGGACAACCTGGGCAGTTTTTTCAAAAAAGAAAAACTGACGGGCGCAGATGTTTATATCGGACTGAAGATCAATGGGTTTTCGCTGGGAACCTGGGGAAACGGCGGCGGGCGCAAAAGCGGCGGCGGGCGGCAGAAGCGGAACAAAATAAAATGCTACGACTTCTAGTTTCGGGTCGCATTTCGTCAAATTAGACCTCAAAAAATTGCCAACGACACCCCTTGTCTTGTTGTAAACACCCGTCCAATCTACGGGCGCGTAACCCGAAATCAAACACTTCCGGG